>NZ_AP012323.1:631725-947588 GCF_001025135.1 Bifidobacterium bifidum ATCC 29521 = JCM 1255 = DSM 20456
AAGGTGACCAGCCGCCTGTCCGCGGCTCAGGCGCAGCTGAAGCGCCTGAACGAGGCGAACCGTCGCATCGAGGATGTCGAGACGCTGGTGGAGCTCGCTCAGGAGGAGGCTGACGCCGATTCTCTGAGCGAGGCTCAGTCCGAGATCGGCTCCATCGCCCAGGAGCTGGATGACATGGAGATCCAGACGCTGCTGGACGGCGAATATGACGAGCGTTCCGCGGTCGTGACGATCCGCTCCGGCGCGGGTGGCGTGGACGCCGCCGATTTCGCCCAGATGCTGTTGCGCATGTACCTGCGCTACTGCGAGCGCAACGGGTTCAAGGCCAAGGTGATGGATACGTCGTACGCCGAGGAAGCGGGCATCAAGTCGGCCACGTTCCAGGTGGATGCGCCGTATGCGTATGGCCGCCTGAGCGTGGAGGGCGGCACGCACCGTCTGGTGCGCATCAGCCCGTTCGACAACCAGGGCCGTCGACAGACGAGTTTCGCCGCCGTCGAGGTGGTGCCGCTCGTCGAGGCGACCGATCACATCGACATTCCGGACACCGATATCCGCGTGGATACGTACTGCTCGTCCGGCCCCGGCGGCCAGGGCGTGAACACCACGTATTCCGCGGTGCGCATCACCCACCTTCCCACCGGCATCGTGGTGACGATGCAGGACGAGCGCTCGCAGATCCAGAACCGCGCCGCCGCGATGGCCGTGCTGCAGTCCCGACTGCTGGTGCTGCGCCACGAGGAGGAAGCGAAGAAGAAGAAGGAGCTCGCGGGCGACATCAAGGCCAGCTGGGGTGACCAGATGCGTTCGTACGTGCTTCACCCGTACCAGATGGTCAAGGATCTGCGCACCGGTTGCGAGACCAGCCAGACCCAGGCCGTGTTCGACGGCGATATCGATGCGTTCATCGAAGCCGGTATCCGCTGGCGTCACGAGCAGCGTCGCCAGGCGGCCGAAGAGGAAGAGTAAACCGTGACTTGGCTCCCGGCTCCGGGGGCGAGTGAGGAGACGATATGGCACTCATCGCATTGGATCATGTGAGCAAGGTGTATCCCAAGGGTACGAGGCCGGCGTTGGATGATGTCAACCTCGACATCGAACGTGGCGATTTCGTGTTTCTGGTCGGTGCTTCCGGTTCCGGCAAGACGACGCTGCTGAGCCTGCTGCTGCGCGAGGAGGAGGCCACGGACGGCGAGATTCGAGTGGCCGGCAATGATCTTCGCCGTCTGACGAACCGTCAGGTGCCGCAGTATCGTCGTTCCATCGGATTCGTGTTCCAGGATTACAAGCTGCTGGCGAACAAGACCGTGTGGCAGAATGTGGCGTTCGCGCTTGAGGTGATCGGCACGCGCCGGTCCGCCATCAAGTCGCTGGTGCCGCAGGTGCTGCAGACCGTGGGATTGACCGGTAAGGAGAACAACTACCCGCATGAGCTGTCCGGCGGTGAGCAGCAGCGTGTGGCCATCGCCCGCGCGTATGTGAACCATCCGCAGATCCTGCTGGCCGATGAGCCCACCGGAAACCTCGATCCGACGACGTCGCTGGGCATCATGGAGGTGCTGGACGCCATCAACCGCACCGGCACGACGATCGTGATGGCCACGCACAACGAGGAGATCGTCAACTCGATGCGCAAGCGCGTCATCGAGCTGCATACCGGCAAGATCGTGCGCGACGAGGCCCAGGGCTCGTATGATTCCGCCGAGTTCTTCCCCGACAGCGATGTCGCGTCCAAGGCGCATGAGGCGATCAGCGGGCAGTCGGATGATTCGCGTTTCCGCCCTGATTCCGGCTCGTTCGACGCACAGGTCACCACTATCGAGGCCCGTGGCGAGGAGGGTGCAGTCGAGGGTATCGAAGTGGTCGCCAAGGCGGTCAGCGGCAATATCCGGAACGAAGGCATCGCCCGGTTGGCGAGCTCCGTGCATTCGGGACGTACCGGCCGCTACGGTGAGGCGTTCCAGTCGGTGGAGGACACGCTGACCTGGGGCAAGGGCCTGTCGCTTGAGCAGATTGCCGCGCAGGAGGAGCAGAAGGCCCGCGCCGAGCAGGGCGGGGATGAACACTCCGATGCCGCGGCTCAGTCGAGCGACCGGGCGACGGCTCGGGATGATGCCCGGTCCGCGCAGCCGGAGGACGCCGCCCAGCCGGAACGGCACGAGCCGCCGGAACCGCCGCATTCGGCGGATGGTGCCGCACCGCATGGTCAGCCGGAGACGGAGCATCCTCAGGATGAATCCACATCCCAAAGCGAACAGGCCGGTTCGGCGGCAGAGCCGGGCTCCTCGTCCGATGAGGGGGGCGAGACGAAGCCGAGGCGCGCGCACAAGCTGCCGCCGGCGCCGCCGGCCCAACCGGGGCATCGCGACAGGCATGCCGGAAAAGCCGGTAGTGCTGATGATGCCGACGGTGCTCGCAACGAGGAGGACAATCGATGAGAATGCGTTTTATCCTGTCTGAAACCTGGACCAGCCTGCGGCGCAACGTGTCCATGATCATCTCGGTCATGCTCGTCACGTTCATCTCCTTCGTGTTCATCGGCGCGTCCGTGCTGATACAGGCGCAGATCACCAAGGCGAAGGGCGACTGGTACGACAAGGTCGAGGTCGTGGTGTGGCTGTGCCCGGACGGCACCAGCCAGTCGGCGTCCTGCTCGACCGGCAAGGCGCCGACCCAGCAGGAGATCGTGGATCTTGAGGACGTGATCAACAACGAGCTCGGCAGTGACGTGTCAAAGATCACGTATATGAGCCGCGAGGAGTTCTTCAAGAACACGTTCCTCAAGCAGTACCCGAACGGCGTGTACGAGGGACGTACCCTCACCGCCTCCGATATGCAGGATTCGCTGCGTCTCAAGCTCAAGGACCCGACCAAATACCAGGTGGTGTCGGAGGTGCTGACCGGGCGCACGGGCGTGGAGGCGGTTGTCGACCAGCGGCAGATCTTCGACCCGGTGTTCTCGGTGTTGAACCGGGCCACCGTGGTCACCGTCGTGCTGGCCGGTGTCATGGTGGTCGTCGCCATCATGCTGACCGCGACGACGATTCGCATGAGCGCCGCCTCCCGGAAGAACGAGACAGAGATCATGCGTCTGGTGGGTGCTTCGAACTGGACGATTCGATTGCCGTTCATCCTGGAGGGCGTGGTGGCGTCCCTGCTGGGATCGCTGCTGGCGGTCGGCGCGCTGAGCGGCATCGTCAAGGTGTTCGTCACCGATTGGTTGGCGACCAGCGTGCAGTGGATGCCGTTCATCACGCAGACGACGGTGTGGCTGACCGCCCCCGTGCTGGTGGTGGGGGCCATGCTGCTGTCGGCGGTTGCGTCCGCGGTATCGCTGCGACGCTATCTCAAGGTGTGACTTGCCGCCGCGTGTCGTCCGGGATGCGCGAAGTGTGAGATGAATCATTTCGCTGCCGGATGACACGCGGCGCATTTATCCAGTTTAATTCGTTACAATACGTTCAAATACGGCATTAATGGAAGGGCGACAACAATGGTGAAGATGGCGAAACGTGGGGGTACGTTCACCGCTTTGGCGCTTGCCGCCGCAATGGCCCTGGGGGCGGGATCGGTGGCCGTGGTCGCCCCGCCCGAGCAGGCCGCTGCGGTTACGGAGTATGAATACCAGCAGAAGGTATCGAACCACAACAGCCTCAAGAAGCAGCTGACCGGCGTCGATTCCAAACTTGCCGATCTCATCATCTCGTTGAATGACCTGACCGAGAACCAGATTCCCGCCGCGCAGAAGGCCGTACAGGAGGCCCAGCAGAAGGCCGAACAGGCGAAGAGCCTCGCAGAGGCGACTACGGCGCGGCTTGAGGCGGCGAAGAACGACCGGACCTCGCTTGAGGAGAAGATCAAGCAGACCGGTGAGGATTACGATGACGCCAAGGATGCGGTCGCTCAGCTCGCGCGCGAAAGCTTCCACGGCTCGGACGCCTCCACCCTGATGGACGTGGTGACCAATGCCACCACGACCGAGGACTTCGTCAACAAGATGCAGTCGGATGCCGCTGTCACACGCAGTGAGGCGAATGCCGCCGACGCCGCGGCCACCAGCCTCAGCACGTCGATGAACCGCAAGGAACGTCTCACGGCCATCGAGGACGAGATCACCCAGCTCAAGGGCCAGGCGGACAGCCAGGCGGCCAGCGCGCAGCAGGCCGCTGAGGATGCGGCGTCCAAGCAGAGTGAGCTGGAGGCCTTGCGCAAGAAGAGCGACGAGGAACGCGCCCAGCTGGAAGCGCAGAAGAAGAGCCTGAGCACCAAGGAAGCACAGGAGGCCGCCGAACTGGTGTCGATGAAGGCCGAGATCGATTCGTGGAGCGTGCAGAACAACACCGGTTCGGCGAATGCCGGCACCGGCGGACAGCAGCAGATCAAGCCCGGCGCCGGCAGCGGGTCGGGCAGCGGCTCCGGTTCCGGTGCCGGCTCCAGCAAGCCCGGTTCCGGTTCCGGCAAGCCCGGTTCCGGTTCCGGCAATGGTTCCGGTTCGGGCGGATCCCAGCCCGGCGGATCGGGACAGGCCAACGGCATGAACTACACGGTGCCCGGCAACTGCTATGAGGGCATGCCGGTGTGCTACGGGCACAGGACCGGCAACACGGTGGGCGGCAGCGCCTACCCGTGGAGCCAGTGCACGTGGTATGCGTACCGTCGCCGCGTGTACTACTACCATCTGCCCACCGGCTCATACATGGGCAATGGGCAGGATTGGGCGAACACCGGCCGCAGCCTCGGCTATCTGGTCAACCGCACGCCGCACGTCGGCGCCGCGATGGTGTTCCGTGCAGGCCAGCTCGGCGCCAACAGCCGTTACGGCCATGTGGCGGTCGTCGAGCGTGTGAACAGCGACGGATCCGTGCTGATCTCCGAGTGCGGCGCCAGCCTTCAGGGCGTGGCGCAATGGCGCACGATTTACAATGCTGGTAATTTCCAATACGTGCATTACTGAGTTCCGGGTGGTGTTTTCCGATTCGTCCGGTCACGGCCCGTGCAAGCGGGTCTGGTCTCATGATGTCTGTGTTGATGTGAGTGATTGAAGAGGAAGACCATGGCAAAGGAACAGGGCACTGTGCTCATCGCACAGAACCGCAAGGCCCGGCATGATTACCTGATCGAGGACAAGTACGAGGCGGGACTGGTGCTGACCGGGACCGAGGTCAAGTCGCTGCGCGAGGGGCGGGCGTCGCTCGCCGAGGCGTTCGTCTCCATTGACCGTCGGGGTGAAATGTGGCTGGAAGGTGCCAATATCCCCGAATATCTCAACGGCACGTGGAACAACCATGCGCCCAAGCGCAAGCGCAAGCTGTTGCTGCATGCGCAGCAGATCGTCAAACTGTCCCGTCAGATCGAGGCCAAGGGGTACACCATCGTGCCGCTCAGCCTGTATTTCAAGGATGGTCGGGCGAAGGCCGAGATCGCCCTCGCACGAGGCAAGCGCGAGTTCGACAAGCGCCAGGCGCTGCGTGAGGAGCAGGACAAGCGCGAGGCGCTGCGTGCCATGCGCTACAAGAACATGCGCTCCCGGTGAGAGCCGACGGACGGAAAGCGCTGTGGACAGGCCGTACCGGTGGGTGAGTGAGGAGCCCCATATCCCGTTCGATATCGACGTGGTGTATGAGGATGCCGGCATCATCGTCATCGACAAGCCGCATTTCCTCGCGACGACCCCGCGCGGCATGTGGTATCGGCAGACCGCGCTGATTCGGCTTCGCGAGATGTTCGACGAGCCGGACATCACGCCCGCGCATCGGCTGGACCGGCTCACCGCCGGCATCGTCGTGTTCGTGAGGGATCCAGCGCTGCGGGGCGCATACCAGATGATGTTCCAGGGCCGGAAGGTCAGCAAGACCTACGAATGCCTGGCTCCGTGCCGGCCGACGACACGGCCGCGATACGGCACCGTCGAGCGGCTGGACCCTCCTGCCGTGTTCCCGCTGCGCCGACGTTCGCACATCACCAAGCTGCGTGGCGTGCTGCAGGCGTTCGAGGAGCCGCAGGCCGTCAATGCCGAGACGGTGATCGATCTCGCGGCGGAAGGATATCCCTCGATGGGCGGGCGCTTATGCCACGGGAGGAACGGTCTGCGCGCCTACGAGCTGCACCCGCTCACCGGCAAGACCCATCAGCTGCGCGTGCACATGAACTCGATAGGGTTGCCGATCCATGGCGATGATTTCTATCCGCGTATCGTCGAACGCGCCTATGACGACTTCTCCACGCCGCTGGAACTGGTCGCGCGGTCATTGCGCTTCACCGACCCCGTCAGCGGGGAGCCGCGCGAATTCATCTCCCGCATACCTCTGGGTTGGTGAAGTTTACTTCACTTTTTCTGTTGACGTGTTCGCGTCTTGGCGGTAATATGAAGTTAACTTCATGAGAAGTAAGCTTCATGTTATGGAAGGAATTGATTGAAGACAAGAGTGAGAGAACTGCGAAAACAATCAAAGCTGACGCAACAGCAATTGGCCGACTTGGTCCATGTTTCAAACAGAACGATTATTTCCATCGAAAAGGAACAATATAGTCCATCGCTAATGTTGGCCTACCGAATTGCGGAAGTGTTCGGCGTGACTGTCGAAGAATTGTGTTGTCTCAAAGAAAACAGGGAATTGGAGGACAAGGATCAGGAAGCGAATTAACAATGTGAGAAGTTTCGTTACGGCGATCGTGGTTCTGATTCTGGGAATTGCCTGCTTGGGTATCGCTGCCTTCCGCGGTATGGCAACAAGATTTCCTATAGCCGGAATTGTTCCGCTTGCCTGGAGTGTGATTGATTTCTTCTTCGCCTTTACTCAATCAAGTATTGACAGCCAAGCCGAAAAGGTCACGGACGAACGCGATAGGTATATTGTGATGAAAAGCAGCAGGAAAGCCCTGCTGATCACCAATTACGTAATTGGTGCCGGTGAATTCCAGGGACAGCAGATGGTATTCCAGGTCGTTGGGGTCTGGCCCCTCATCCACGAATCCGAAGCGAGAGAACAAATCCATGCTTGGCTTGTTGCGCGGATCCACTTGAGTCAGCACGAGCGGCGTGCGATTGGAACGCCACGCATCATCACGAAGTCTCATAATCACCGAGGTGAGCAGCGTGTCTCCGAGATGTTGCCCCCGTACCTTCAGCGCGGTGGCGATGTACGAAATCTGGTAGATGCCTTCGTGCTCCTTGGTGGTTTCCACGCCGACACCGTATTCGCAGAAGCCGACCACTTCATCATGCAGGGGAATGTCCCCGGATACGACAAGAAGCGTGCGCATAACTCCGGTCGGGGTCTTGCGCACGCAGAGACCGCGTATATATCTCTGTGGATCCATCGCCCATTCGGGGTCTCCTGGCTTGCAGCACAGGAACTGTCTGAGGGCTGTCTGATGGTCTCTGGAGCATTCACGCTCGATGACGAGATTCAGATTCATCGACGGTGTCTTCCCGGGTGTTTGCCCTGCGTGACAGATAGTGGCGAGCGCTGTTGGTCAGCTTCATCCATTTCTCGTCCACTGCGTTGCGCGGCTTGCCGTCCTCAGGCGGCGCGTATGCCGGAATCAGTTTCACACCGGTGCCTGATATTGGCGGTGTTCCGCCGTTTCGTAATGTGTGGGCAATAAGGGACTCGAACCCCTGACATCCACCGTGTAAAGGTGGCGCTCTAACCAACTGAGCTAATTGCCCGCAGACTCACACTGTATCGTATAGTCTGTATCGGGACGCCGGCCGAGTGTCGTTGGGTGGAATTCCGCCGTCGGTCGAACCGTGGCGATGCTGTGCTTGCCGGCGCATGATATATGCCGTAATCGTGCGAAAGACGTGTGAGGATGCCGTTTTGCTGGGCCAAATGTGAAGCTGCGTCTCAACACTCACGTAAAGTGTGCAAGAGAAGTACTATCCGTAGGAGGTCGATACACCAATGGCGCATCAAGACGGGGCAGATAAAGGCGCATCGGGGATCGCTCGCGTTGGGAAGCGCAAATGGGGATACGATCCCGATCAGGTGGACGCTTTCCTGGATCGTGCACATGCGCTCTACGAGAGCGAGGATGCCCATCTCACGCAGCAGGACATCCAGAACGTGTCCTTCGATCTGAGCAAGGGCGGGTATGACATCACCCAGGTTGATGCGGCGCTGTCTCGGCTGGAGCAGGCCGTGGTCGACAAGCAGACGACGCGGGAGATTACCGAGTACGGTCGTGTGGCGTGGAAGGCCCAGACCGAAGAGCTGTACCGTCAGGTATGTGAGCACGCCGACCGCGGAACGGGGGAGCGGTTCGCGCGCGGACATGATCGCCGGCCGTCGTACGACCGCAAGCAGGTCGACCGACTGATCGACCAGATCGTGGACAAGGCCGCCGCAGGCCTTGGCGTGGACGGCGTGAGCGAACAGGACGTGCGCAAGCTCGCCGATCTGAATTCCGGTGCCGTCTCCAACGTGGTGTTCACGCAGCGCAAGGGCAAGAACGGCTATGACGAGCGTCAGGTCGATTATTACCTCAACTCGTGCGTGCAGCTGCTCAGCCGTCTCGAATCGTTCGCGCGCGTCTCCGATTATGTCGGTGGCGGTCACGAATCCGGCGGCAGCCGGCGTTCGTCCGGTGCAAGGAGCGCCTCCGACGCGGGTGTGACGCCGTTGTTCGGCGCGGACAACGCCTATGCACATGCGCCGTCGCCGGCGCGGCAGGAAGCGGAGCCTCAGTCCTTCGCACCCGCGAACGAATCGTTCCATGCCCTCCATGAGGCAGAGGAGGCGCTGTTCTCATCGCAGACGGCCGACGAGCCGAGCGTCGCGGCCGATGCGCAGTCCGTTCCTCCCTCCTTCGCTCCCGCCGGCATGTCCGGTACGGTCGTATCCGCGCCCGCCTCAGCGCTTCCGTCCGCGTTCTCGGACGGAGCCTCCGCCCCGGAGTCGCAGTCGTCGTTGGCGGCGCTGTCCCGGCGCACCGGCAGAAGCGTGAGTTCGAGCAACGTGAGCGCGGATCATGCCGCGGCTCCTGCCCCGGCGCAGGAGATTCCGTCTCCGGCCATCCCGGCGGCACCGGCATCGTTCGCCCCCTCGTACGCCGCGGTATCCGATCAGCCGGCCGCAGTCGCCGAGCCCCAGGCTCCCGAACGCGTCGCCAAGTCCGTGAAGGTTCCCGCGGAGCCAGTTGCAGCCGCACCCGCCGTTGCTCCCTCCGCGCCGGCCCCCATGCCGGTCTTCGATCAGCCCGTGGCCTCCGACGCCCATACCGATGCCAGTGTCGAGGCCCTGCCGTCGTTCGCGCCGTCCTCGTCGCCGTCGGCGAACGTTCCCGTTCATGCCGTAGACGATGCCGCGCAGACGCAATCCGATGGCTCTCACAAGTCATCGTCGGATGACCTATTCTCCAGCATGTACCTCAGCCCGGAAAGCAAGCTCGATTTCGACATCCCCGACCTGTCGTTCCCCACGCTCAACACGGGCGAGTTCTATAGCGGACTGAGCGGTTTCGGCAAGGACAACGACTGACCATTTCGTCGGCGCGGGAAGACGGATACACCACAGAAGACATAAAGAAGCATTGCAATGAGCCAGTATAGGAATACGGTTGTCATTCTCGGATCGACCGGTTCGATCGGCACGCAAGGTCTGGATGTCATCAGTCGGCATCCGGAGCGGTTCACCGTCACCGGTCTGGTCGCCGGAGGCGCGCATGTGCGGCTTCTGGCACAGCAGGTCGTACGTCATCATGTGCCGCAGGTGGCCGTATATGACGAGGCCGCCGTTCCGGCGCTGCATGAGGCACTTGAGGAGGTCGGAGCTCGGTACACGCAGATTCAGGCCGGGCCGCAGGCGGTCAACGCCATCGCCGGTTCCGGTGCCGACCTGGTGTTGAACGGCATCACGGGCTCGGTCGGACTCGAACCATCCATTGCGGCGCTGAGGGCTGGTTCTCAGCTGGCGCTCGCCAACAAGGAATCGGTCGTCGCAGGCGGTCACCTGCTTTTCGGCGCGCAAGTGCGCGATGACCAGATCAATCCCGTCGACTCGGAGCATTCCGCCATCTGGCAGTCGCTGCGGTCCGGCACCCACGCCGAGGTCAGCAGACTGGTCGTCACGGCCTCGGGCGGTCCCTTCCGCGGCTGGAAGCGCGCCGACATGAGCGACATCACCCCTGAACAGGCACTCAACCACCCCACGTGGCATATGGGACCCGTGGTGACCATCAACTCGTCCACCCTGATGAACAAGGGACTGGAGGTCATCGAGGCGAGCCGTCTGTTCGACGTGGCGCCGGATCGCATCGTCGTGACCGTGCACCCGCAATCCATCGTGCACTCGATGGTGGAGTTCGTGGACGGAGCGACCGTCTGCCAGGCGTCCCCGCCTGACATGCGGCTGCCGATCGCCTTGGGCCTGTCGGCGCCTGATCGTCTGGGTGATGTCGCGGCGGCGTGCGACTGGACGCATGCCAGCGAGTGGACATTCGAGCCACTGGACGACGAGGCGTTCCCCGCCGTCGCGTTGGCGCGCGAGTGCCTACGCGCGTCGGAGAAGCATACCGCGGTGCTCAACGCAGCGAACGAGCAGGCCGTGCATGCCTTCCTCGACCATCGACTGCCCTATCTGGGCATCGTCGACACGGTCAAGGAGGTCGTCGACGCGATGGACGGGGAGCTTCGCGGCAACCCGCTGTTCGCATCCGTGGAGGAAATGGGTCAAGTCGAGCGTGAGGCGCGCCGGCGAGCCGATGATTTGATAAACAGTCAGAAGTGAATCATTCGCGCGACCGCGCCCGGATTGATGGCATGGCACAGCCATGCGATCAATCAGTCATGCCCCGGCATGGATGTGGTGTCGCGCATAATCGAACAGGAAAGACCAATCATCAGCATGAGCGCGTTGCCGCAAACCAGTGCACAGACATCCGCGACCACAGGAACGGCGTCGGCCGTGACAGGATCGTTCCGCAAGACCGGAGAGCCGGATATCAGCGAGAGCCCGTTGCATCCGCGCCGCAAATCGCGTCGCATCATGGTCGGGCCGGTGCCGGTCGGCGGCGGCGCCCCCATCTCCGTGCAGTCGATGACCAACACGCTCACCGCGAACGTGCCGGCCACGCTGCAGCAGATCGCCGAGCTCACCGCCGCAGGCTGCGACATCGTGCGCGTAGCGGTGCCCAGCCAGGATGACGCCGACGCCTTGCCGCAGATCGTCGCCAAATCGCCGATTCCAATCATCGCCGACATCCACTTCCAGTCGAAGTACGTGTTCCAGGCCATCGACGCCGGCTGCGCGGCCGTGCGCGTGAATCCCGGCAACATCCGCAAATTCGACCAGGTCGGCCCCGACATCTGCAAGGCCGCCACCGACGCGGGCGTCAGCCTGCGCATCGGAGTCAACGCCGGATCGCTCGACAAGGAGCTGTACGCCAAGTACGGCGGTCCCACGCCCGAGGCGCTCGTCGCCTCCGCGCTCAAGGAAGCCCACATGTTCGAGGACGTCGGCTTCCGCGATTTCAAGATATCCGTCAAACACCACGACGTGATTACGATGGTGCAGACCTACCGGCTGCTCGCATCCAAGGGCGATTGGCCGCTGCATCTGGGAGTCACCGAGGCGGGGCCGGCATGGCAGGGCACCATCAAGTCATGCCTCGCGTTCGGCGCGCTGCTGGCCGAAGGCATCGGCGACACGATCCGCGTGTCCCTGTCCGCACCGCCCGTCGAGGAGGTCAAGGTCGGCTGCAAGCTGCTGGAGTACATGGGACTGCGCAAGCGCAAGTTCGACATCATCTCATGCCCGAGCTGCGGTCGCGCCCAGGTCGATGTCATCCAGCTGGCGAACGCGGTCACCGAGGGACTCAAGAACGTCACCGCGCCCATTCGCGTCGCCGTGATGGGATGCATCGTCAACGGGCCGGGAGAAGCCCGCGAGGCCGATCTCGGCGTGGCTTCGGGCAACGGCAAAGGACAGATCTTCATCAAGGGCAAGGTCATCGAGACCGTGCCGGAAGACCAGATCGTCGAGACGCTGCTCGCGCGGGCCAACGACATCGCCGCCCAGATGGAGGCCGACGGACAGGTGCCGGTAGGCGCCACCGGCCCTGTCGTCATCCCCATCCAGCATCCGAACGCGATGAACGCCGTTCGCTGAGGTTTTTCATCGGCGTCCGGCCGCCGTCGCCGCCGGCATCCGGCCGGACGGCCTGAGCGCGGCCGGATGTCGTCAGCTCACAGCGCAGAAGACCGGCGGATTGGCTAGTATGGTTGCGTGTTGAATCGGCAGCGTAACAGGTTTCGTATCCGCCGCGGCGAACGTCCCGCAGACGGGAAGTCGCGCGTATCCGACGAATCGGCCGCATCGCGGCGGCAACCGGGCGACAAGGCGTCGCCGGCCGCCTGGACGCGATGGCGCCGTCTGATGTGCACCGTGCCGATTTTCATCATCCTCATCGGCCTGCTGGTGTTCGTCTCCAATGCGACGGCCATGCCGTGGAACAATGAGCCCACAGGGCAGACTTTGTCGACACTGTCCGCCGATACCGGCGTGACGTTCGACAACCCGGGCGGCGTTCACCTCGCCAAGCGCGGCGAGTACGAGGTGAGCGAGCGGTCTGTATGGTTCGACGCGAAGAGACCATCTACGGGCGAGATCCAACGCACGCATGTCATCATCCGCGAGCCTGTCGGCGTCTCCGGGAAGCTGCCCGGCATGGTGTTCATGCACGGCGCGGGCTACGGTTCCGCCGTCGATTCGTTCGTCGACATGGCCTATGACCTGTCGTCCGCGGGATTCGTCACCGCCGTGCTCGACAAGCCGGTATGGTCCACGAACGACATAACACGCGATTATACGGGCTCGGCGGCCGTCTATGACGAAGTGATCCGCATGTTGCGCGGCCTCGACAACGTGGATGACAGGGAGGTCGGCATCTACGCGACCTCGGAATCGACATGGGTGTCGTCATATCTGCTGGACATGGACAAGGACATCGCGTTCCAGGTGCTGCTCAGCCCGATGGTGTTCACGCCGCGACAGGCGATAGGGTTCCTCGCCGCACAGGATTTCGCGCTGGTCGGAGCCCATGACGGATACCAGTCGATAGTCCGGCGCGTGTTCAACATCGATTTCGCGCTGTTCGGCGTCACGCTTCCCGACGTCCATACGCTCAAGCCGAGCGCGTATTCGATTCCGACGCTGGTAGCGTATGGATCGAAGGACGTGATGACCGCCCAGGTGGAGGGCGTGGAGGCGATCGTGGACATGGCCCTGCGCGCGGGCAACCATGACGTGAGCATCCGCGGCTATCCCGTGGCCAATCATGTGCTCCGGTTGGGCGACGAATCCGAAACCGGGACGCCGTTCGCGGACCAGTACGCCGCTGACGTGGTGGATTGGGCGGTCGGCACGGCGAAGGGCCTGCGCCAGACGAGCGAGCGCGTGGGAGGCGTGAACCTGTATCAGTCGATAGCAGTGCCGAAAGACCTGAAGGCGAATCGCGGCCTGACGGTGTACGGGCTGCTGCTGCACGTGTTCATGGTGTTCATGATGGTGCTTTCGCTGGTCATCGCCGTGGTCGCGCTGGTGGTGAAGATACGCGCGATGATCCGTCGCACCGGTCCGGCGCTGGGGTTCTCGCATGGTTTCGGCAACCAGCTGCTCACTCTGACGGTCACTACCGTGGCCACGCTGGCCCTGTTCGGCGCCGGTCTCGGACAGGTCATCATGGGTGTGGTGAAGATTGCCTGGGGCGGTGCTCCGCCAGAGAAGCCCGGACTCATGTATTGGAGCTGGCCGGTCATCCAGGTGGTGTGCACAGTGGTGGTGTGGGCGTGGTCCCGCGTGTTGGCCCGTCTGATCGAAGTGGCGTCGCTGCGCGGTGTCATCCGGTTCCCTCCGCGCAAGGGCGCGATCGGGGATGTGATGACAGGCCGTGATCCGGTGCTCGCCTCGACCAGACTTGGACGCGTGCTGTTCTGGGTGACGGCCGTCACCATGCTGTCGGTTCTGCTGATGTTCGCGTTCTGGGGATTGTTCGTCTACTGACGGCGTCCGCCGCAGCGAACGGTGGCGGAACCAATGGATACGCGAGGAACGGGAGGAAGCGCTTATGCCGCTGTATCGTGACGAAGGCGTCGTGTTGCGTACGACCAAACTCGGTGAAGCCGACCGCATCGTCACCTTGCTGACCCGCAGCCATGGCAAGATCCGAGCCGTGGCGAAGGGCGTGCGCCGTGTGAAATCACGGTTCGGCGGGCGGCTGGAGCCGTTCATGCGAGTTGACGTGCTCATCGCCACTGGGCGGACCCTGGACGTGGTGTCGCAGGCCGAGTCCATTTCGGCGTATGCGGCTCAGATCTGCGCCGATTACGGGGCGTACGGCATCGCCAATGTCATGGTGGAGACCGCCGACAAGCTGGTGTCCGCCGAAGGGGAGCGGGCCGTCGCGCAGTACCGTCTGCTGGTCGGCGGGCTGAACGCGCTGGCGCGTCACGCGCATCCGGCGGCGGCGATCGGGGAATCCTATGTGCTGCGTGCGTTGGCTTTGGCCGGGTGGACTCCGCGGCTGCATTCATGCGTGGTGTGCGGACGGCATGTCGCCGTCTCGCCGGTCGCCGGGGAGAGCGGCGATGACGGGGGCGCCGGGGAGGGCCGCATGTCGGGCCCGATGTTCTTCTCCCCGTCCGCCGGCGGGCTGATGTGTTCGACCGACCGCACGCCCGATGCGAAACGCATCGACCCGGACGAGGTGGTGCAGCTCTCGGCGGCGGTCGACGGGGATTGGGGAGTGCTTGACGGGGCTCCGCCGGATGCGCGGGTGTTGCGATTTGTTGAAGACTGGGGCGAGTATTATCTGGAACGCCCCATTCGTTCCTTGCGCTTGCTAGATTAGCGGTATGGCTTTTGAAAACGTCGATTACACGTCGCTGGACATTCCGGTGGCGCCATTTTCCGATCCTGCGCGTATCCCGGATTTCCCGAAGAACAAGGTGCCCCGTCATGTGGGCGTGATCATGGACGGCAACGGCCGCTGGGCGCAGCAGCGCGGGCTGGTGCGCACGGACGGCCATCAGGCGGCCGAGCCTGTGGTGTTCGACACGATCGCCGGTGCGATCGAGGCCGGCGTGCGGTATCTGAGCCTGTACACGTTCTCAACCGAGAACTGGAAGCGCTCACCGCAGGAGGTGCGCTTCCTGATGGGGTTCTCGCGCGAGATCATCCACCGTCGTGTCGCGCAGATGGACGATTGGGGCGTGAGAGTGCGCTGGTCCGGTCGCCGCCCGAAGCTGTGGAAGTCGGTGATCGACGAGCTTGAGGTGGCTATGGAGCGCACCAAGCACAACAAGGTCATCGATGTGGTGTTCTGCATCAACTACGGTGGCCGCGCCGAGATCGCCGATGCCTGCGCCGAGATCGCGCGCGAGGTGGCGGCGGGACGCATCAAGGGCGACCGCGTCACCGAGAAGATGATCGCCGACCACCTGTACAACCCCGACATTCCCGATTGCGATCTGGTGATCCGCACCTCCGGCGAGCAGCGCACGTCGAACTTCCTGCCGTGGGAGGCCGCCTACGCCGAGCTTGATTTCGTGCCCGAACTGTTCCCCGACTGCGGCCGCGATGTCCTCTGGCGCTCCATCGACCACTACATCCACCGCGATCGCAGATTCGGCGGCGTGAAGAAATAGGATTCCCGTTTCGCCCTGTGTTGGCGGGGCTGTTGTGAGGCGACCGGGAGAGCGCTCCTCGGGCGTCAAGACCACCCCCCCCAGTTTCGCTCCGCTCAACAGCCCCGCCAGCGGGGGCGAGAAGAGGAAAGCTGCTCAGTAGCAGTCCCAGGTGTAGAGCACGCGTGAGAAGTCAAGCCGTTCCAGATCGCTGGGGGAGATGAAGAAGTTCGCTACGCCGGAGTCGCCGAACGACACATCGTTGGTCGAATCGATCTGCAGCAGCAGGTCGGTCGCCTTGTTCCACAGCGGATCCCTGTCATCATGCGGGTCGCTTTGCGTGAAGATCGGGTATCCGCCGACCTGGTGCCCGCCCGACATCAGCAGTACGGCGAGCGAGTCGCGAATCTCCGCCTCATGTTCGCGGAAGAAGCCGTGGTCGTACTCGTTGAGCGTGCTGACGCAGCTTTGCAGCCGCCCCTCGAACCGGTAGTCAGTAGGCGTGATCGTCTGCTTGCCGGCCTGTGCGACTAGCCGTCGCTCGGTGTCGGGGTCGTTGAACGGCAGCACCGTGTCGTCATGCCAGGCGGGTTTGACGACACGGTTGGCATGCAGTGCGGTGACCGGCACGTTGGGGAGGTAGCGCACGCGCCACGAGCGTTGCGACTGCGGGTTGTCGTAGTCCGCTCCGTACAGGGTGTCCTCGCCGTCGATGAAGAACTGCAGCAGTCCCTGGGCGGGGAATCCGCGCAGCTGCGGCAGTTGGCTGAAGTTCAGCTGGGCCAGCAGATACAGCGGGTCCCCGGTGTCGAGATTGCGTGGCACCTTCATGCCTTCCGGCACGTAGAACGCGCCGCCGAGCTTGCTGTCGGTGATCTGTGCGGGGGAGTCGTCCTCGGTCAGACGCAGCACCGGCATTTCGGTGGAATACCGTAGCAGTTGCGATAGTTTCTCGGCGACGTAGTCGGTGATCCTGGGGATGTGCGCGGTGTCCTCGTAGGCGGCGTTTCGCTGGGATCTGCCGGTGACGCCAAGCTGGTCGATGGGGTTGCGGGGCCCCTCTTTGTCCACTTTCCCTACGATTTCCTGGGACGGTGTGTCACGACCGAATAATTTGTCCAGCAATCCCATGTGATTCCCCGTTTTCAGATCATCATCCTTGCACAGGAAAGCCTAGCAGCTGAAAGGCGATTTCGCTGACGCGATTGGTGAAGGCTTGGTACCGTCTTGCGGCGTGTCTTCCCGATTGCGTCAGCGGATTGGCCTCAGTCAGTCCAGGCCGATTGACTTGAGATGATGCAGCGTCAGCGAGGTGACGGTCAGCGAGCCGGATTCGGCGACGAGCATGATCTCGCGCGGCAGGGTCAGCTGTCCGCACCAGCCGTCGTCCTGCATGGGGATCGGCTCGACGAAGGGGCTCGTCCACCCGTACATGATCTGCCGCCCGTTCGTGTTGAACGACTGCGGCGCGTAGAAATTGTGGCCGCAGTCCCACGGGCGGAACTCGGTTTCCGGCTTGAACTCGCCGTCCTTCTCCTGTTCGAGGGACGGGGCGAAGGCGATGGGCTCGCGGCGTCAGGTGACCATGTCCTCGCTGGAGACATGACCCCAATGGCACAGGCCCCACTGGGTGCCGTAGGGGTGCAGCTGGTAGAACACGTGCCAGCGGCCCTTGTAGTAGCACAGGCCGTTCGGGTCGGCCTCCTTGCGGAGCTCGTCCTTCTGCTCGGACGGGACCCGGAACAGGTAGATGAGCAGCATGCCGAGGCCGCAGGCGGCCATGAAGCCGGCCGACAGCACGATGGAGCCGATCAGCGCGCCCGTGCGGGTAGGTCTTGTTGGGTGCTGAGGGTTCTCCGCACGGCTGCCGTGCCGTTGTGGGGAATCGTTTTTTTGTACTGGAACAATAGAACGTCAATCGATTTACGTCAAACGATTGACGTTGTGTGTCGTGCTGCGGAAGAGGGTTTCCGGCGAGGATTAACGGAACATATCTACCGGTGAGTGCGGCATGAGGTAAGGTGGAACGCATGGCTGGAAACTTCGTGCAACTGCATAACCACACGCACTACTCGCTGCTGGATGGGGCATCCAAGGTGCCCGATCTGGTCAAGCGCGTCAAGGAGCTGGGCATGCCGGCGGTCGGCATCACCGACCATGGCAACATGCACGGCGCCTACGAGCTGTGGCGTGCAGCGGTCGATTCCGGCGTCAAGCCGATCATCGGCATCGAGGCGTATGTGACCCCTGAAACCGCGCGGCAGGACAAGACGCGCGTGTCATGGGACACCAACTGGACCCCGGTTCCCGGCCATGCCCGCAACCCCGACGATGTCTCGGGCGGCGGCCTGATCACCCACCTGACCATGTGGGCGGAGAACGACGAAGGGCTGGTCAACCTCATCAAGGCGTCGTCCGTCGCCAACCTCGAAGGCCGTGTCATGCGATATCCGCGTATGGACAAGGAGGTGCTGTCCACCTACTCCAAAGGCGTGATCGCCTCGTCCGGCTGCCCCTCCGGCATCATCCAGACCCGTCTGCGCCTAGGCCAGTTCGACGAGGCGCTGCGTGCCGCCGGCGAGTTCCAGGACATCTTCGGCAAGGACAATTTCTACATCGAGCTGATGGACCACGGACTGTCCATCGAAAGCAAGGTTACCGGCGATCTGCTGACCATCGCCAAGAAGCTCGGCGCGCCCCTGCTCGCCACCAACGACTCGCACTACGTCATGGAGGCGGACAAGGACGCCCAGGACGCCATGCTGTGCATCAACTCCGGCGCCACGCTGGACGACCCCAACCGCTTCAAGTTCGAAGGATCGGGATACTACATCAAATCCGCCGAGGAGATGCGCGAGCTGTTCAAGGACCATCCCGACGCCTGCGACAACACGCTGGAGATCGCGGAACGCTGCAACGTGATCTTCGACGACCATGAGGATGGCGCGTTCATGCCGCAGTTCGACTGCCCCGAAGGGTGGGACGAGACCTCGCTGTTCCTCAAGAAGGTCGAGGAGGGCCTGGAGAAGCGCTACGACGGCAACCCGCCGATGGAGGTGCTCAAGCAGGCCGACTATGAATGCGGCGTCATCTGCCAGATGCAGTTCTGCGGCTACTTCCTCGTCGTCGCCGACTACATCAACTGGGCGAAGGAGCACGGCGTGATGGTGGGCCCGGGGCGAGGCTCCGCCGCAGGGGCCATGGTCGCCTATGCGATGGGCATCACCGAGCTCGATCCGCTCAAGCACGGCCTGATCTTCGAGAGGTTCCTGAACCCCGAGCGTGTGTCCCTGCCCGATATCGACGTCGACTTCGATCCCGAAGGCCGCATGCGCGTGCTGGGCTATGTGGCCGACAAGTACGGCCATGACAAGGTCGCCCAATGCGTGATCTACGGCACCATCAAGACCAAGCAGGCGCTCAAGGACTCCGCGCGCATCATGGGATTCCCCTTTGAGATGGGCACTCGTATCACCGAGGCGCTGCCGCCGGCCGCCACCGGAGGCAAGGACATCAGCGTGCACGACATCTTCGACCCGAGCGCCAAGCGCTACGCCGAGGCGCGCGAATACCGCGAGCTGTACGACTCCGATCCCGAAGTCAAGCGCATCACCGAGGAGGCGAAGGGCATCGAGGGGCTGATTCGCCAGACCGGAGTCCACGCGTGCGCCACGATCATGGGTTCCGCGCCGATCACCGACACCTCGCCGCTGCTGGAGCGCACCGACGGCACCGTCACCACCACGTTCGAGTACCATACGTGCGAAACGCTCGGCCTGGTCAAGATGGACTTCCTCGGCCTGTCCAACTTGACGGTCATCCGCGACACGCTCACCAACATCGAGCACAACGGCAAGGGCGTCATCGACTACACGAAGATCCCTCTCGATGACCGGGAGACGTACCAGCTGCTGTCGCGCGGAGACACGCTCGGTGTGTTCCAGCTCGATTCCGACGGCATGCGCTCGCTGCTCAAGACGCTCAAGCCCGATAACTTCAACGACATCTCCGCACTTATTGCCCTGTACCGACCGGGCCCGATGTCGATGGACTCGCACACCAACTACGCCAAGCGCAAGAACGGCCTGCAGAAGATTACGCCTATCCACCCCGAGCTCGACGAGCCCCTCAAGCAGGTGCTCGATGAGACGTACGGCCTGATCATCTATCAGGAGCAGGTGCAGTCAGCCGCGCGTATCCTGGCCGGCTATTCGCTGGGCAAGGCAGACGTGCTCAGGCGAGCCATGGGCAAGAAGAAGCCCGAGGTGCTGGCCAAGGAGAAGGTGCCGTTTTTCGCCGGCATGAAGGAGCATGGCTATTCCGAGGAGGCCGCAGAGGCGATCTGGGAGATCCTGGTCCCGTTCTCCGGCTATGCGTTCAACAAGGCGCACTCCGCCGCGTACGGCCTGATCTCCTACTGGACCGCATACCTCAAGACGCACTACCCGGTCGAGTTCATGGCCGCGCTGCTGCAGGGCGCGGCGACCAACAAGAACAAGACCGCCCTGTATCTGGGCGAGGCTCGGAGAATGGGCATCCAAGTGCTCTCCCCGGATGTCAACGAGTCGGTCTACGAGTACTCCGCAGTCGGCGACGTCGTCCGATTCGGGCTCGGGGCTATCCGCAACGTCGGCGAGAATGCGGTCAAGGACATCATCGCGGAACGCGAGACGGGCCGTGGCAAATACGTGAACTTCATGGACTTCATCCGCCGCGTGCCGTTGACCGCGCTGAACAGGCGACTGGTCGAATCGCTGATCAAGGCGGGCGCATTCGATTCGATCGACCCGAACCGCCGGGCGCTGTTCACCGTGCACGAGTCGGCGATCGACTCGGTGGTCGGCCTCAAGCGCAAGCAGGCGGAAGGACAGTTCGACCTGTTCTCCGACACGGAGGATTCGGGCGCCGACGCGATGGGGGATGCGACGGTCGCCGTGCCGGACATCGAGGAATGGGACAAGAAGGACAAGCTCAAGTTCGAGCGCGATATGCTTGGCCTCTACGTGTCGGACCATCCGCTGAGCGGCATGCAAGCAGTGCTCGCCGGGATGCGGGAGATGTCCATCGCCCATCTGATTGACCGTGCGCCCACCATGCCCAGCGGGCAGCAGGTCACGCTGGCGGGACTGATTACCAACGTCGATCGACGAGTCTCGAAGAAGGGCAACCCGTGGGCGATCGTCACCATCGAGGACATGGAAAGCTCCATCCAGTGCATGTTCTTCGGCAAAGTGTACGAGGCGGCGAGCACGGAGCTCATACAGGATGCGGTCGTGCAGGTGCGCGGCCAGGTCGAGGTTCGGGACGAGACCGTCAGCATGCGCGCCACGGAAATGCAGCCGGTCGCGCTGGAGACCGATGACGAGCGTCCGTTCCTGATCACCTTGCCGCTGGTGGCCCTGGGGCGCGGCAACATGCAGCAGCTTGCGCAGATCATCACGCGGCATCCGGGATTCTGTGAAGTGCGGCTTGCCGTGCTCGACGCCAAGGGCAACGCACGGGTGATGACCTTCGGCGATAGGTTCCGCGTCAAACGCGACACCAGCCTGTTCGCCGAGATCAAGAGCCTGTTCGGCCCGAGCTGCCTGCCGACGGCCTGAGACCATCAGCCGGAATGTGACCATATGCGCTACGGAATCCGCTGACGATGGGCGTATGCAGGTAGAATGAGAGCGAAACGGGGCCGCTGGCTGCCGTCAATTATGGGCCTGGACCTAGAGGGAAGAACGATGATAGTGTGTTCACATTGCGGCGCAGACAACGCCGTTGGAAGCTTGTTCTGCAGGGCGTGCGGTGCACAATTGACGGCGGCGACGGCACAGCCGGCCGCTGCGGCACCGGCGACGCCTGCGTACACGACGCAGCCGCAGACTTCGGCTTCGCAGGTTCCTCAATCGGCACAGGTTCCTCAATCAGTGCAGTATCCGGCGCAGCCGCCGCAACCGGTACAGACGACCGGGATGCCTCCCGTTCCCGCGGCGCCCGGCACCGCTTACCAGCAGCAGCCGCAAATGGCCGGATACCAGCAGCAGCCGTATCGGGCTCAGACGTATCCGCAGCAGCCGGTCGATTCCCAGCAGTACGGCCAATACCAGCAGCCGGGCGTCCCCGGAGTCCCCATGGCTCCCGTGGCACCGGTCGCGCAGAAGAAATCCAAGAAGCCGCTCATCATCGTGCTCGCCATCATCATCGTGGCCGCGCTGGTCACCGGTGGCGTGTTCCTGTTCCTGCACCTGTCCCAGCCGGGCGTCAACGGAACGTATTCACTCAGCGCCGGCGGCAACACCGGCACCCTGAGCGTCGACGGAAAGAAGATGTCGCTTGATCTGCCGGGCAATGACGACGGAAAGCCGGCGGTCAGCGCCACGATCGACAAGGTCACAAGTGGCAATGGCAGCCATTCATACACGCTGAAGGATCTGAAGTTCAGCGGTGCGAGCGGCAATTACGTGATGTCCGAGGTCACCGGCCTCATCGGGTACATCGGCGGTCTGGGCGAGGAACAGGGCACGGCCGTTCTCAACGCGCTCAGCCCGACCGTCACCATCCCCGATGGCGCGTCCAAGGGCGAGCCGAACGGCACCTGGTCGGTCTCCTGCTCGGTCATGGGACTGGGCATGGGCATCTCAGCCAACTTCAAGGATGATGGCACATTGACGATGTCGGTACAGGCCACCGGTCATGGCGAGTCGACGCTCCATGGCACATGGAGCAAGACCGGTGACGCGACATTCGACGTTTCCCTCGATGATCCCGATATGACTATGACACTGTCATTGAAGAAGTGACCTGCACGCGCTGAAAATATGGTTGTGGCCCCGACACGATACCGGTGTCGGGGCCACAACCATATTCGCGCACGAGGAATTCGGCCGCCGTCACTCGCGTGCGAGGCGGATGTGCTCGATGTCGTTGCGTGAGCTTTTGCGGTACAGCACGAACCGGTTGCCGATGACCTGCACCACCTGCGCGCCGATCTGGCCGGCGAGCTTGTCGGCGGCCTCCTTCGCCGTCAGACCGGAGCCGTCCTGCACGGCGACCTTGAGCAGCTCGTGGCTGTCCATCGTCTCCGATGCCTGCTTCACCGCGGCGTCGGTCAGGTCGTTCTTGCCGATGTAGAGCAGTGGGTTCAGCTGATTCGCCATCGCGCGCAGCTGCTTGACCTGCTTCTTGCTCAATGCCATGTTTGGTCCTCTCCGTCAATCTGATGTGCTGTGTACGAGGATAGCGGAGCGGCACGATGAACGGCATGGACGCTTCTGGAAATCCTTCAAAACACCGACTAATGTCTATGGCGGGGACGAAAGAAATGCGACATCATGTCTGGTAATGATGTCGCAGACATCCACAATATCCTCAAGGAGGCGGAATATGTATTATTCCAGTGGCAACTATGAAGCGTTCGCACGACCGAAGAAGCCGGCGGGTGTCGACGGCAAGTCCGCGTACATCATCGGCACGGGACTTGCGGCGCTGTCGGCGGCCTGCTATCTGGTGCGAGATGCGCAGATGCCAGGCAAGAACATCCACATCCTCGAAAAGGACGCGGTGGCCGGCGGGGCGTGCGACGGCGCCGACATCCCCGGCCTCGGCTATGTCATGCGCGGCGGGCGCGAGATGGACAACCACTTCGAGGTGATGTGGGACCTGTTCCGCTCCATCCCGTCGATCGAGACCGAAGGCGTCTCCGTGCTCGACGAGTATTACTGGCTCAACAAGGACGACCCCAACTATTCGCTGTGCCGCGCCACCAAGGACCGCGGGCAGGATGCGGGACTCCAGGGCAAATTCGGGCTGAGCGACAAGGCCTCGATGGAGATCATGAAACTGTTCTTCACTCCGGACGAGGAACTGTACGACAAGCCGATCACCGATTTCTTCGACGACGAGGTGCTGAAATCCAACTTCTGGCTGTACTGGCGCACCATGTTCGCGTTCGAGAACTGGCATTCCGCGCTGGAAATGAAACTGTACATCAAACGGTACATCCACCACATTGGCGGTCTGCCGGACTTCAGCGCGTTGCGGTTCACCCGATACAACCAGTACGAGTCGATGATCCTGCCGATGGTGAAGTACCTCGAAGCGCACGGCGTGCAGTTCCACTACAATACCAAGGTCGAGAACGTCGAGTTTGCGATCGGCGGCGGGAACGGACCCGAACGTGAGCGCACCGGGGTCGGACAGGACACGATCCAGAAGATCCAGGCCACGTCCGGCTTCTTCAAGCGCAACCCGTACGGCACGAACACGAAGAAACTCGCCGTCCGCATCGACATCGACCACGAAGGTGACAAGTCGTCCATCGACCTGACGCAGAACGATCTGGTGTTCATCACCAACGGCGGTTGCGTGGAGAACTCCACGATGGGATCCCAGCATTCGCCGGCCGCATGGAATCCGGACCTCAAGCCCGGTGGCGGTTGGGACATGTGGCGGCGCATCGCCAAGCAGGACCCGAGCTTCGGGCATCCCGACACATTCTGCTCGGACCCGGATGCCACCAAGTGGATGAGCGCCACGGTGACTACGCTCGACGCAGAGATTCCGCCGTACATCAAACGCATCTGCAAGCGCGACCCGTTCTCCGGGCGCGTGGTGACCGGTGGCATCGTGACCGTGGAGGACTCCAACTGGCTGATGAGCTGGACGCTCAACCGCCAGCAGCAGTTCCGTGACCAGCCCAAGGAACAGCTGTGCGTATGGGTGTATGGCCTGTTCCCCGACAAGCCGGGCAACTATATCAAGAAGCCGATGACCGAATGCACCGGCGAGGAGATCTGCGAGGAATGGCTGTACCACATGGGCGTGCCGATCGACAAGATCGAGGCGCTCGCGAAATCCCACGCGAACACCGTGCCGGTCATGATGCCGTACATCACCGCGTTCTTCATGCCGCGTTCGGCCGGTGATCGGCCGGACGTGGTGCCGGATGGCGCCGTGAACTTCGCGTTCCTCGGCCAGTTCGCCGAGACGCCGCGCGACACGATCTTCACTACCGAATACTCGATGCGCACCGGCATGGAGGCCGTGTACACGCTGCTCGACGTGGACCGCGGCGTGCCGGAGGTGTGGGGCAGCGTCTACGACGTGCGCAACCTGCTCAACGCCACGGTCAAACTGCGCGATGGCTCCCCGGTCACCGATATGAAGCTCAATGTCGTGGAGCGCGCCGTTATGAAGAAGGTCCTCAAGAAGCTCGGCAAGACCGACATCGGCATGCTGCTGCGCGAGTACGGGGCGATCTGACGGCATCGGCCTCGCAGCGAACCGTTCTCATTAGGAAACGTGTGAGGATTCCTCACGTAACCACACAAGTGAACATTTCGGTAAGGTCCGGAATTCCGGGCCTCTGAAGGGTTCCGTGTTCGTTTGGCGGACCGCAGGGCTCGCACGTTTCCCAATGAGAACGGTTCGCTGCGTATCGCGGGCTGTACGCCCCGCCTGATGCAATGCTCTCAGCGTCTGCAGCAGTTGCTCCTGCAAGGCCGTCCTGCCGGCGAAGTACTGGAAGTCGTCGATGAGTACCATGTCGATATGCCTAAACCGGTTGCCGGACAGGGTGATCCGGTCTTGTTGCAGGTCGGCATCCTGCGCCGTCATGACGAATTCATTGGCATGATCCTCACTGGTGAGATAGAGGTACTTCGCGGAAGGGAGTCAGCGCGAGCGTTTCGAATGTCTGATCCCTGTTCAGACGTGCAGTCAGATTGATGGCGGGCATGATCGTCTCCTGTGGGTTGCTCTCCATTCGGTAGACGGATTCGCCTCACCGAATGCGGGGATTCCAACATAGGGTCCGATTCACTTATCCGGTAGATATGTTCCTCTTATTGTTGCGCGTATGTCGACGCCAGATATTCCCCGGTATCGTGCAGCATCTTGCGCAATGAAGCCGGCGACAATATCTCGATGATGTGCGAATCCGCGTACTGCAACGCCCACCAAAGGGTCGCGTGTTCGTTCGCGACGACGTGCACATCGTATTCGCGCTCGCCGGTCTGGACGACATCGGCGTCGGCGAACCAGTCGTACAGCGGTTCAAGCGCCCCGTGGATCTTCATGTGGATCGGCGTCGCCTTGCCGTCCATCGGATAAGGTCGCTCGTTCATATGCCGCACGATGTCGAACGGTTGCCCCGGCGTGGGGCTGAAGCTGTCGAGCGTGCGTTTGAGTGAGTGGTCTGGCCCCTCAATGGACAGGTCCCGGATGCGTTCCACATGCAGGTAGGACAGCGAGTCATACCGGTGCATGTGGCACAGCAGGTAGTATTTGCTGTTCTTGTACATCAGGTGGTAGGGGTCCGCCAGATATGTCTTGATGTCGCCGTCGCCGTTACGGCGGGGGACGAGATTGCCGTTGACGTCGTACGTGCAGTACCGGAACCGGATCACGCGCCCGTATGCGATGGCATCGTTCAGAATCTCGATGTTGTTGAGGAACTCCGTATTGTAGTTCTTGGGCGTGGTGAGTTGTTCGAGGCCGCGCAATTGGCCGGATTTGCCGGCGAACGTGTAGATCTTGGCGATGAGTTCGCGTAGGTATTCGCCGTCCGAGCTCGACAGCGCCGCGCCGTCCACGAGCAGGCGCATCTGCGCGATGTCGAAGACCGGTTCGATGTACCAGCCGGGTCGGGGGTTGGCGCTTTCCGCGTTGACCAGATCCCGCCGGTCGAGGTGGCCCACATGGCGGTCGAACGGCGTCATGGACTGCAATGCCTTGAGATGCCCGCGCACGGTTTTGTCGGATACATTGATGCGTTTGCTGATTTCCGCGGCAGTGAGGCCGTGCTCGGGGTCGGTGTGCTTGATGAGCTGTTCCAGGATTTCGATGACGATCTGAGCGGTGGGGAGTGCCGATGATGCAGCCACGATGTCTCCTCTCCCTTGACGGATACCGTGCCACCTGGGTGATTAAAACGGTAGATAACTACCGGTAATCATATCATCGCCTGTTGCGTGTGGCGTATCGCTCTCAATGAGAGCGATACGCCACACGGATAAGGATCCATCAGAAATCGAAATTGTCCGGGTCGGCGCTGTTGCGCTTACCGGTGTCCATGGCACTGATCGCAGCCATGTCATCGTCCGACAGCACGAAGTCGAACACGTCGATGTTCTGCCTGATGCGATCGGCGTGCGTGGACTTCGGCAGCACGACGACGCCGCGCTGGATGTGCCAGCGGATCACGGTCTGCGCAGCGGACTTACCGTACTTCGCGCCGATCTCGGCCAGCTCGGGGATGGCGAGCAGGTCGCCGCCGGTGCCGCCCAGCGGGCTGTACGCCTCGGTGGCGATGCCCTTGGCAGACAGCTCGTCCACCAGCGGCTGGTTGGTGAACTGCGGCGAGGATTCGATCTGATCGACGGCCGGCGTCACGTCGCTGTTCTTCAGCAGGTCGGCGAGATGATGCGGCTGGAAATTGCTCACGCCGATCGCCTTCGCACGCCCGGAGGCATAGATCTCCTGCAGGTCGTCCCACGCCTGCTGCCAGACGTCCGCCGGCCAGTGGATCAGATACAGATCCACATAATCCATGCCCAGGCGGTCGAGGCTCTCCTGGAACGCTTCTTTGCCGCGGTGCGCGCGAATGTCGTCGTTCCACAGCTTGGTGGTGACGAACAGGTCGCCTCGCGGCACGCCGGAACGGCGGATTCCCTCGCCGACAGACGTCTCGTTGCGATATATCATCGCCGTGTCGATATGCCTATATCCGTTCTCCAACGCGGTCTGCACCGCGTTTACCGTCGTGTCGCCGTCCGGCGTGCGGAACACGCCCAGACCGATCTGCGGGATGACCGTGCCGTTGTTCAGCGTGATCGTCGATTGAATCGCCATGACCATTGTCTCCTGTGATATTGCCGATGATGCGTCGCAGACAATTGTAATGATGCCGGCGAAGGCGAATCGACAGGCGAGCAGGCAATGCTGCGCCCGCAGGACGTCCCAAATCGCAGGTCCCGGCCGGGACGGGGGGCGTTTCCTCGCCGTGCCCGACCGCGGGTGGGCAAGAGATGAACGATGACGCTTGCGCATGCATGGCCGCGTATTACCATGAGTACTGGTTCGCAGGTGTGGCGCCGTGGGGTGCCGGGCGGCGGCGATCGTCCGCCGCGAATCCGTGGGGAAACGAGGCATATGGTGAGTGATGACACGACGCGGGGGCAGCAGGGGAGTGCCGAGGCTCAGGAGCTGACGCTGAACGACAAGGCGCATTCGGTGATTCCTCAGATAGGGTTCGGCACGTTCCAGATTCCGCCGGAGGACACACAGCGCGCGGTCGAGGAGGCGCTGGAGATCGGCTACCGGCACATCGACACCGCGGCCGCGTACTACAACGAGAAAGAGGTCGGCGACGCGCTGAAGGCCACCGGCATGGCCGGCAAGGTGTGGGTGACGACCAAGCTGCGCAACTGCGACCAGGGGTATGATTCGACGATGGTCGCGTTCGACCGTTCCCGCAGCAACCTCGGCGTCGACGTGGTGGACATGTATCTGATCCACTGGCCATTCGCCGCGGCGGGGTTCTTCAAGGAGACGTGGCGCGCGCTGCTGAAGCTGCGCGACGAAGGCGCGGTCCGTGTGCCCGGCGTCAGCAACTTCCTGCCGCAGCACCTGCGTGCGCTGATCGAGGATTCCGGTGAGACCCCGGCCGTGAACCAGATCGAGGTCCATCCTCGGTTCAACCAGCCGGGAAACCGTGCGTTCTGCGCGGCGAACGGCGTGGCCGTCGAGGCATACAGCCCGCTCGGCCACGGAAAGGACATCGAATCCGAGCCCGTCGTCGCCGCGGCGAAGGCGCATGATGTCACGCCGGCGCAGGTGGTGCTGCGCTGGCACACGCAGGAGGGGCGCATCATTATCCCCAAGTCGAAGCACGTGGAACGCATGCGGGTGAACCTCGCCAGCTCCGATTTCGATTTGACGTCGGCCGAACTGGCGGCGATCGATGCGCTCGACGACCCGCATGACAACGTCAGCGCCGATCCGGCGACCTTCATGCATTCCCAGTCGTGGGCCGACCAGCACGTGCGCGGCAATATCTGATTGTGGCGGGGAGGGACGGTCGGCGGGATCACCCCCAGTCGGCTGCGGCTTGGTCTGTGGGCGAGATGTAAGCGGGCGTGGGTTGTGCGGAGGTGCGCGGTATGGATGGTGAAATGGAGCGGGTCTTGCCGGATGATGCGGACGATGGTGCCGAACGCCGGTGGATCGATGACACGCTGAACCGGCTTTCGCGCTCCTCATTCCGTGCGAAATTCGAGTTGTCGGCGAAGGACCGCGCGTATGCGCGGGCGAAGGGCAAGGCCATGATCGATCGCCATGCCCGCGAGCTGCTGCGCGCCCGCATCGGGGCGGCGAATCCGCGCAACGACGGGCGCCAGACGCCGTGGCGCGGGCATCCGGTGTTTACCGCGCAGCATGCCACCGCCACGTGCTGCCGCGGGTGCATCGCCAAATGGCACCATCTTCCCCAAGGCAGGGAGCTCACCGATGCCGAAATCGATCGCTTGGCGGACCTGGTCATGGCGTGGATAGAGCGCGATCTCATACGTCATCCCGCCGTCTGAGTTCGTCCATCGTGCTGCATCCGCCGCGGGCGAGGCATACGGTTCGGGGCCGATGTTGCCGCCGCCGAAAAAAATATGAAGGCGATTACAATCGTGATTTTTTGTGAAGGTGTTGCGTCGCTGCTGGATAAATGACCGTTTCTCAGTCGCAGAGGAAGTTATGGCGATGATGGCACAAGACGGAACCTGTCTCATATCACGGTCGTCGCGAAAGGAAAATTACTGGTTTGTAATGGAAAAACCAGACAACTATTTTCAAGGAAAGCGGTGCGTGGTGGCACTGATAGTGGCCATGACGCTTCTTTCGGGAGCGGGATTCACGGCGTCCGTAGCATCCGCGGACACCGACACGGTGGGCTATGAGACTGATCGCATTGCATTTTCAGGGGCTCGGACCGTATGCGGGGAGGGCTCCATCGATTTCGCGGCTCTGACCCGCTCCCGGATGTTCCTGATTGACGGGGGCCGGCGTGGAACTGAAGGGGCCTGACACCGACTATCAGTGCCCGGGTGGCATCATCGGCTTTGACAATTGCTCGAATGCCGGTTACGGCAGTGCGGAGATCATCCGTCCGACGGATGTCAAGGGAAAGAAGAAGCCGGATTCGTCGCGTCCCTATCTATGTTTCCTGGCCGAACACATGAATGTGCCTCCTGCTGACGATGCCGTGTACTATCTGCAGGAATGACCGGGCGCGGGCCTGCGCCGGACCGGTGTAGAGGTGACCGGGCTGTCGAAGTTGTGCCACACCAGGGCAATTTCGGCGGTTTTGAGCGTGGTGTGGCCACGTCCGTATGTAGGGATGTTTACACGTGGCGAGCAAACCGTTGGAAAATGGCGGTTTGTGGTTTCAGCTGTCTACCCGCGCTGTACCATACCAGAGAATGATAAGGTTAACATCGCATTGTGAGGCACGCGAATTGCCACACAATGCCTAAAAGACGTGTTTTCTCGCTGGTGTGGTACAGCCTCGACGCCGATCGTCTCACATTGCAGACGGTGAATCTCGAAGCATGGATGGCGCGGCCCTGCCGGTGCATGGCATGATGATGCGACTCGTGTCAGACCGCGGATTCACGTCGCTTTTTTCGGTCAGCCGCCTTTTCCCGGCGTGCCAGCTCCTCGACCGTCATGGCGATCACACGAAAATCGACGTCACAGCCGCGGAGGGTAAGCTCACGCGCGACATTGAGCGCGAATTCGGCACATGCGACCTCGTCTCTGATGTCATCGGCCGTTATGACGATGATCGTCCATCCCAATTGCCGAAGCCGGTCTCGTTTTTTGCGATCCCTGCGCCATTGGTGCTTGTCGGTCCGATGATGATCGCCGTCGTATTCCACCGCGACCTTGAAATGCTTCCATGCAATGTCCAGGCTCATTGGCTTGCCCGAATCGAACATCGCCCTGTCGACATGGCAGTTGACCTCCGCGTCGGGCAGGCCGTGCCGGAGGAGTACCAGTCTCGCCTTGCTCTCCTTCGGCGACAGCACGTTGGCCTTGACCAGTTGCAGTGCGGTCCGGCAAGCGGTCTTCCCGAGAAAGTATGGCGCATTGTCGATGAACTCGCGCAAGGACGACAAGACCAGTCGGGGATATCTGCCCGATGATTTCGATATGGCGGTGATGATGGCCTCCGCCAGTATGACGAGTTCCTCCAAGGACACGTGTGATGACAGCTGCGCCCAGGCATGGAAGGGATGCAACGCGAATACATTGCCCTTGATCGGTACGCACGCATCAGGATGAGTGGCGATCAGCTTCCATACATGCGGATGCGTGCCGGGAATGCGGCGCCGCCTCCTGTCGGGAGTGCTGGAGGTGATGTGCAGCATCTCCGCGTCCAGATCGCAGGCCTCCGGCAACGGCACCTGCTGCAGGGCGAGAGCGGTGGTCATGCCGAACAGCACATTGCCTCCGATGCGCCACGCCAATGCGGCGCAGCACATGATGGCATCCTGGGCGCGGTCGCGCAGCGATTGCGTCATGGGCGTTCTCTCGCCCATCGGCTGGAGCATCACATCGTTCATGAATGTCACGGTAGCGTATTCGCGCTGTCGGTGTGATGAACCATGGAAAAAATGTGGATATGTGGATGAATGCATGGATATCCACAGCTATCCACATCGCCGACGAGCCTGCGCGATTTCTCACGATGTGGGTGATACGGCGATTCTGGGAGGATTACGACAGCGTGCATTGGTACGATAGGGCGTTATGAGCGAGAACATCATGCGAATCATTGATCTACGGGGCAAGAACCTGTCCCGCGCCGAGTTACTTGCCGCGATGCCGCGCGCCGCGATGGGCACTTCCGAAGCCACCGATCTGGTGCGGCCTATTCTTGACGACGTCAAGGAACGCGGCGCCGCGGCCCTGCGAGACTTCGAGGAGAAGTTCGATCATGTGCGTCCCGAGCACCTGCGCGTGCCGGTCGAGGCGATGACCGCGGCACTTGAGACGCTTGATCCCGAAGTACGCGCCGCCATCGAGGAGTCCGTGCGTCGCGCACGCGCCGTCGCCGCCAACCAGGTGCCGAAGGACTTTTACACCGATCTGGCCGAAGGCGCCCGCGTCGCCGAGCGTTGGATTCCGATCCAGCGCGTCGGTCTGTACGTGCCCGGCGGCAAGGCTGTCTACCCGTCTTCCGTGATCATGAACGCCGTGCCGGCGCAGGCCGCTGGCGTCGAGTCGCTGGCCATCGCCACTCCGCCCGCACGCGACAACGCGGAAGGACTGCCCAACAAGACCATCCTCGCCACCTGCGCCATCCTCGGCGTCGACGAGGTCTACGCGGTCGGTGGCACCCAGGCCATCGCCATGTTCGCATACGGAGCCAAGGGCTCCGAGCCGCAGGACGGAGACGTGCTGTGCGACCCGGTCGACAAGATCACCGGCCCGGGCAACATCTTCGTGGCCACCGCCAAGTCGCTCGTCTCCGCGTTCGTGGGCATCGACGCGGTCGCCGGCCCCACCGAGATCGGCATCATCGCCGACAAGACCGCCGACCCGAGCCTGCTGGCCGCCGACCTGATCGGTCAGGCCGAGCATGACGAGCTCGCCGGCTCCGTGCTGTTCACCGATTCCACCGAGATCGCCGAGAAGGTTCAGGAGTCCCTGAACTACCGCGTGCCGCGCACCGAACACGCCGAGCGCGTCCACACGTCGCTGTCCGGAAGCCAGTCGGCCATCGTCCTGACCGACAGCCTCGACCAGTCCATCGACGCGGCCAACGCATATGCGGCCGAGCATCTCGAAATCCAGACTGCCGACGCGGACGCCGTCGTGCCACGCATCAAGAACGCGGGCGCCATCTTCCGCGGCCCGTACTCCCCGGTGCCGCTGGGCGATTACATGTCCGGCTCCAACCACGTGCTGCCCACCGGCGGCACCGCCCGCTTCGCCGCGGGACTCGGCGTGCACACGTTCATGAAGCCCGTCGAGGTCATCGAATACGACGAGGAGGGCCTGAAGGCCCTCGCTGCGCGCATCAACGCCTTCGCCGTCTCCGAGGACCTGCCCGCCCACGGCGAGTGTGTCCTGTCGCGCTTCGTCAAGGATCCGTACGACAAGGCCACGCTGCGCGAACAGGAGAAGGAAGCCGGTCTGCGCTAAGGGCTGCTTGGGTGGTTTGCCCCCCCAGTCTGCCGCGTGCGAATGCGAATACAACCCCCGTCAGCGGGACTATAGACGGAAAGAACAGAGAGCAATGAGTGAGAACAACAGCAATGCAATTCCGGCGAGCCTGCCGCTCAGGGACGATCTGATCGGCGAGGAGCCGTACGGCGCGCCGCAGCTCGACGTGCCGGTGTGCCTGAACGTCAACGAGAACCCGTATGCGCCGGATCCAGCCGTGTGCGACACCATCGCCAGGCGCGTGCGTGAGATCGCGCCCACGCTCAACCGCTACCCGGATCGCGAGCATATCGAACTTCGCCAGGCGTTCTCCGACTACCTCGCCCGCGAATCCGGCACCCGTCTCGACGTGGACGAACTGTGGGGCGCGAACGGCTCCAACGAGATTATGCTCCAGCTGTTCCAGGCCTTCGGCGGCCCGGGCCGCACCGCCTTGGGCGCCGACCCGACCTACTCCATGTACCCCGAATACGCGCGCGACACGTTCACTGGCTGGAAGCTCGCCCACCGCAACGCCGATTTCACGCTGAACGTCGACAGGGTAATCGAGGCCATCGCCGAGGTCAAGCCCTCGATGGTGCTGCTCACCAGCCCGAACAACCCCACCGGCACGCCGCTGCCGATGGCCGACATCGAACGCATCCTCGCCGCCTGCGAGACCGCCGACGTGGCGGGCGCGGGCGAAGGCGTCCACCCGATCCTCGTCATCGACGAGGCGTACGTGGAGTTCCGCAAGCCCGGCACGCCGAGCGCGGTCTCGCTCATCAAGAACCACCCGAACCTCGCCGTCAGCCGCACGATGAGCAAGGCGTTCGCATTCGCCGGCGCACGTGTCGGCTATCTCGCCGCGAGCAAGGGCATCATCGACTGCGTGCGCATCGTGCGTATGCCCTACCACCTGTCCGCCGTGACCCAGGCCGCCGCGCTCGCGGCGTTCGAACACACCGACGAGCAGCTGAGCCGCGTCGAGCACTTGCGTGAGATCCGCGAATCCACCGCCGAATGGCTGTCACGTCAGACCTACAAGGGCGAGCCGCTCGAAGTGGCCGAGTCCGGTTCGAACTTCCTGCTGTTCGGTGGGCATTTCGACGACCGCGAGGCCATCTTCGACGAGCTGCTCAGGCGCGGCGTGCTCATCCGCGTGGTCGGCCCGGACGGCTGGCTGCGCATGTGCATGGGCACCGACAAGGAGATGGAACAATTCCGTAACGCGCTGACCGAAGCATTGCGTATTGTAGAAAGCAGATAACAACTCCCGAAACGCCGGCGGCGCGCGCGACCATTAACGTCATGACCCGTCGTCGGCGACCGCCGACCGGCACACTGGCCGGCAGGCAAGCCGGGACTTATCGGGACATATCAGGATCAAGGACCAAGGAGCACATCATGGCGCGTACCGCGCACATCGTCCGCGAGACCAGCGAATCGCACATCGAACTCAGCCTGAACCTTGACGGCACCGGCAAGACCGACATCGACACCTCCGTGCCGTTCTACAACCATATGATGAACGCGCTCGGCAAGCATTCGCTCATCGACCTGACGATTCATGCGCACGGCGACACCGACATCGACGTGCACCACACCGTCGAGGATACGGCCATCGTGTTCGGCGAGGCGTTGAAGCAGGCGCTCGGCGACAAGCGAGGCATCCGCCGCTTCGCCGACGCCACCGTGCCGCTCGACGAGGCGCTCGCCAAGGCCGTCGTCGACATTTCAGGCCGTCCGTACTGCGTGTGCTCCGGCGAACCCGACGGCTTCGAATATTGCATGATCGGCGGCCACTTCACAGGCTCCCTGGTACGCCACGTCATGGAATCCATCGCCTTCCACGCCGGCATCTGCCTGCACATGCAGGTGCTCGCCGGCCGCGACCCCCACCACATCGCCGAAGCCGAATTCAAGGCGCTCGCGCGGGCGCTGCGCTTCGCGGTCGAGCCGGATCCGCGCATCCAGGGCCTGATCCCCAGCACGAAGGGCGCACTGTGATGAGCGGCAACGACGACAGGCACGGCGGAGACGACGGTTTCGACGACGACATCCATTTCAGCGACGAGGAACTTGAGGCCGCGCTGGACGGATTCGAGAAGGAATTCCGCGATTCGAACGCGGCTGCCGGCGAACCGGCGAACGACGCCGCGGCCGACAGCCCCGCAGACGATGCGGGGGCCGCGGATTCCGGTCAGGCACAGGAGGCCGACACCGCGGCCGCGTTCGACGACGAGCTGCAAGGGCTTCTGGGCAACAAGGCGAAGGCCGCCGTGCTGATTACGCGTGTCGCGTCCGCCCGCCTGCTCGCCGCGTTCTGCCAGCTGTCGGACGTGTCCGCCGACTGCATCGGATCGGAGGAAGGGGCCGTGGCCATCCTGCGCAACCTTGACGGCGACGGGCCCGAAGTCGCGGCACGCGACCTCACCATCGTCGTGTCGGGCATGTCGCTGGTGCTCGCCGTCAACCGTGCGGACAAGTTGGAGGCGACCGTCTATCTGCAAGGCAAGCCGGGGCAGACGATCGCCCCGCCGCTGCTGTTCACATCGACGGCGCCGTTCGTGGAGGATCTGCTGCTTGGCATCACCGACGAGGACGGCCTGATCGGCACCGGCATGAAAGTCGAACAGTCCGCGGATCTCGACCATGACCAGGCCATGGCCGTCATCGCGGAACACACGAAGTTCGGGCGCGGCTCGTCGCGCATTGAATAATCGGGCGGCCGGCGGTTGACGCCGCCCGTGCCCGTGCAGCCAAGGATTTTCAGACTGAAGGAGACGACATGACATCGGTGGTGGTATTCGACTATGGATTCGGCAACGTGCGTTCCATGGTGCGTGCGCTCGCCAATCTCGGCCTTGACACGACACTGACCTCCGACTACCGGCAGGCGCTTGAGGCGGACGGCATGGTCGTGCCCGGCGTCGGCGCGTTCGCCGCCTGCATGACCGGCCTGCGCGAGGTGTCGGGCGACCGCGTCATCCTCGACCGTCTGCGTGCCGGCCGCCCTGTGCTGGGCGTGTGCGTGGGCGAGCAGATCATGTTCGAGCGCGGCAACGAGCACGCAGACACCACCGAAGGACTTGGACTGATCGGCGGTACCGTCGATCTGCTGGATGCCGATGTCGTGCCGCACATGGGATGGGACACGGTCGAAGCGCCGTCCGGTTCCGCGCTGCTCGAAGGCGTGGAGAACGAACGGTTCTATTTTGTGCACTCCTACGCGGCGATGAGCGCCACCGCGAAGGATCTGAGCGCCGAGCAGGTCGATCTGGGCGGCGACGAGCATATCACGTGGTGCACGTATGGCCGCAGCAGATTCGTCGCCGCCTATGAGCGCGGCCCGCTGTCGGTCACCCAGTTCCACCCCGAGAAGTCCGCCGACGCCGGCAAACAGCTGCTGCGCAACTGGGTCGGCACGTTCTCGAAGTAGCCGGCTGAACGGCATGACCAGCCGGCGCGGCCGGGAACCCCGACTCACCCGGCAACGCGGACGGCGGGCCCCGAGCCTCAACGACTTCAACGATTCCAAAGGAGAACAACCATGTCACTCACATTGCTTCCCGCGGTCGACGTGCGCGACGGCAAGGCCGTGCGCCTGCGCCAGGGCGAATCCGGCTCAGAGACCGACTACGGCAGCCCGCTCGAAGCGGCCCGCACGTGGGTCGAGGCCGGCGCCGAGTGGATTCATCTCGTCGATCTGGATGCGGCGTTCGGCACGGGGAACAACCGCGCGCAGCTGCGTGAGATTGTTCATGAGCTCGGCGACAAGGTCAACATCGAGATGTCCGGCGGCGTGCGTGACGACGACTCGCTGTCCGCCGCGCTGGAGGCCGGAGCGGCCCGCGTGAACATCGGCACCGCCGCGTTGGAGAACCCCGAATGGACCGCCTCGGTCATCAAGCGGTACGGCGACCGCGTCGCCATCGGACTTGACGTGCGCGGCCACACGCTCGCCGCCCGCGGATGGGTCAAGGAGGGTGGCGACCTGTTCGAGACGATGAAGTTCCTCGACTCGGTCGGATGCTCCCGCTACGTCGTCACCGATGTGGCGCGGGACGGCATGATGAGCGGCCCGAACATCGACCTGCTGCGCGAGGTCGCGGAACGCACCGATGCCAAGGTCACCGCTTCCGGTGGCATCAGCAAGCTGGACGACCTGCGCGATATCAAGATCCTCGCCGATTTCGGCGTGGACTCGGCCATCCTCGGCAAGTCGCTGTACGCCCGCGCGTTCACGCTCGAAGAGGCGCTCGAAGTCGCCCGCTGACCGATACGGCTGTCGACGGGGGCCGCCCCCCCCGCCGCCCGTCACCGTCGGCTGGGCGGCCGGCGGCCCCTGCTCACTTCTTCGCGCCGCTTTTCTTCGAGCAGGGGAGCTCGCCCTTCTTGATGAGCTTCCTGAACAGGGAGTAATCCTCCTCGTTCTGCTCCGCATACGCCTGGGCGAACGCGGCTATCGCCTGGTCGAACTCGTCGGTGCCCCCAAGATAGTTGGCGATGGCCACGCTGTCGCCGGTGCGGGCATGCGCGTGCGCCAGGCACCATGCGCACATGCGGCCCAGATCCGACAATCCCAGCGCGTTCAGATGATCGATGTCGATCGAGCCCTTGCCGTTCCAGAATTGGCGCACGTAATAGTCGCGCGGCCGGCCGTCCTCCGCCACGAAACTCGCCCAGCCGAGCAGCACGTCGGCAGTGGATTGGATCAGCTTCTGCCCCTGCACCACACGCTCGCCATGCGTCGCATACGGCGAGCGGCCGACGAACCGTTCGAAGACCGACTCGTTGGCCTCCTTCATCTGCAGCATCAGCGGGTCGTCAAGCCCCCGTCCGGTGAGAATCGACACCCAGGCGCGGGTTCCGACCGAGCCGACGCCCACGACCTTGCGGGCGGTGTCATGGTACCGATAACGGTTCAGCACGTAACGCCGGTCCTCGTACAGGCTTTGCCGGTAGCTGTCATACAGTGCGTCCAGCCTCTCCCGCAGCACCCCGAGATCCGCATAGTCCTGCAGCTCGCTGATCGGCACCAGCTCCGGCGGCTTCGAGCGGAACCGCAGCCGCTTCTCGCCGCTGTCAAGATAGGTGAGCTTCGCGGCCGCATGGTCGGAATCACGCACCGACGCGCGCAGCGCGGCGTCGCGCAACGTGCGGTTGCGCTTGCCGTTCACCGTGCTTTCGTAATGGTCGAGCGCCGCCTCCACGTCGAGATGGTCGTACCAGACGTCGAGGAAGTCCATCTGCGAGAACTGGCGGATATGGTCGCGGTACGAGTGCACGCAGCGTGCGACCGCGTTGCGCCGGTCCTTCTCCTTGATGCCGTTCGCCCGCCCGCAGATCTCCACGGACACCGCGAGCCGCTTCACGTCCCATTCCCACGGTCCCGTGGCTGTCTCGTCGAAGTCGTTGATGTCGAACACGAGCCGGTCGCTGGGGGAGCGGAACATGCCGAAATTGCCGATATGCGCGTCGCCGACCGCCTGGACGGGGATGCCGGTGGTCGGCGTGTGCGCGAGGTCGTTCGCCATGATGAGCGCGGTGCCGCGGTAGAACGTGAACGCGGAATCGCTCATGCGGTAGTACCTCAGCGGGATCAGATCCGGCACCCGCTGCGCCGACTGTTCCTCCAAAAGCCCGATCACGTCGCGCCGGCGCGGCACGATCTTCCAGTCGGCGTGGCTCTCCAACGGTGTGGTCTTGCGCAGCGCGATGCCGGCCTTGGCCTGCCCCAGCGGCGTGTCGGCCATGTGCCATGACATATCGATGATGGGATGGTTCTCGCTCATGGCTCCACGATAACGCCGACGCGGGAGCGACATTCCGGCGATGCCCCGGCGTGTCCGATGGCATGTTAACGAGTCTCGTAACACGGACGTGAAACCATGAGGGATTATGGATAAGCAGCAAGAGTTTGCCCTGCGCACGGTTGAGGAACGCGACGTGCGCTTTATTCGGTTGTGGTTCACTGACGTGCTGGGCACGTTGAAATCCGTGGCCATCGCGCCCGCCGAGTTGGAGGCGGCGTTCGAGGAGGGGCTTGGCTTCGACGGTTCCGCCATCGAGGGAATGACGCGCGTGTCGGAGGACGACATGATCGTGCAGCCCGACCCGTCCACGTTCCAGATACTGCCGTGGCGTGGCGGCCCGCAGGGTACCGCTCGCATGTTCTGCGACATTCTCACGCCCGACGGCGAGCCGTCCCTGGGTGACCCGCGCCACGTGCTCAAGCGTGCGCTCGCCAAGGCGAAGGAGAAGGGTTTCACGTTCTACGTGCACCCGGAGATTGAGTTCTATCTGTTCGAGAACCAGACCGACTGGTCGAAGGCGCCGACTCCAATCGACGAGGGCGGCTATTTCGACCATGTGCCGCGCAGCCCGGGCATGGACTTCCGCCGCGCCACCGTCAACATGCTGGAGCAGATGGGCATCTCCGTCGAATACTCGCACCATGAGGCGGGTCCCGGCCAGAACGAGATCGACCTGCGGTATGCCGACGCGCTGACCACGGCCGACAACATCATGACGTTCCGCACGGTCGTCAAGGAAATCTCGCTGGAGCGCGGCATCCACGCCAGCTTCATGCCCAAGCCGCTCGCCGACGCGCCCGGTTCCGGCATGCACACGCACCTGAGCCTGTTCGAGGGTGATTCCAACGCGTTCTACGAGGCCGGCCAGGAGTTCAACATGTCCCTGACCGCCCGACAGTTCGCCGCGGGCATCCTGCATCATGCGGCGGAGATCTGCGCGGTCACCGACCAGTTCGTGAACTCGTACAAGCGACTGTGGGGTGGTGCTGAGGCGCCGAGCTACATCTGCTGGGGTCACAACAACCGGTCCGCGTTGCTGCGCATCCCGCAGTACAAGCCCGGCAAGGGCAACTCCGCGCGTATGGAGTTCCGTGGACTCGACCCGGTGGCGAACCCGTATCTGGCGTATTCGGTGCTGCTCGCCGCCGGTCTGGACGGCATCGAACAGCAGATGACGCTGGGCGAGCCGACCAGCGACGACGTGTGGGAGCTGACCGACGCCGAACGTCAGGCGATGGGCATCGAGCCGCTGCCGGATTCGCTGGACGCCGCACTGAAGATCATGGAGAAGTCCGATTTCGTCGCGGACGTGCTCGGCGAGCATGCGTTCGAGTATTTCCTGCGCAACAAGCATCAGGAATGGGACGAATACCGTGGCCAGGTCACGCCGTACGAGTTGAAGAAGTACCTGCCCAAGCTCTGACGTGACGTGAAACCGGCCGACTACCGGCAAACAAGAAACAGTGTGGGGATGATGGCTGCTGATCCGGCCATCATCCCCACACCGTTTTTGCTTGCCGAACCGACCGCCGCAGGATGCCGCTGCGGTCACTCGACCTTGCGCGGCGTCATCTTCTTGGTGACCATGTCGTTGCCCCCGTAGGTGCTGGACAGGCGAACCTTGACCGGCTGGCCCGGGTCTTCGACCACATAGGAGACCGTCGCCTTGGCCAGGACCCCCGGCTGGACGGAGCGGCTGAAACTCATGTTCTCGTACCCTTGTGGGAGCGGCGGCTCGGTGTAGTAGTTCATTTCCAGCTGTGAGCCGTCCTGCGTGACGGTGAGCTTCACGGCGTTGGACAATGGCTCATTGGCCTCGGATTGGTTCACCCATGTGATGGTGACGATGATGGTGTGACGGCCCTGATAGTCGTCGGGGCCCGTCGTCACGTCGTCGATGGAGACGAGGGCGTCCCCGCTGTAGCTGCTGATCCGCTTCATCTTGCGCTTCTCCGCCTCGGCGGCTTTCGGGGCGGGAGCGATGTCGTCAGGCTGGACCTGCTCGTATTGCGTGCCGCTGGTCGGTGCCTTGAACGCGGACACGATGCCCTCATGGTAGCGGGTCGCCTGATTGGCTACGACGTACAGGTCGCCCGTCGCGTCGTTCAGCTGGTACGCGATGGTCGCGTCGCTTTCCTCGCCCTTTGCGATCTTGATGTCGTCCGACTGCGTCTTGTACCCTTCGATGGATGAGCCGCCGCGGCTGTGCAGGTAGGTTTTGTTCAGGCCGATGCCGCTCTGATATACCTGCAGGTCCATGGCGAGTTCCCCGAAGGTCGTATTGGCATCGCCGGTGTTCTTCCAATGGTAGGTGATGATCACCGTCTTGTGCCCGTCGTGATCCGTGGGGCCGGTGGTCGCCTTGGCTATGGTGACCGTGGCCTTCCGGTTGCCGAACGATGTCGTCTCGCCGGTTTTCACGCGGGTCGGCTTGTTGTCTTGGGAGGGCGACTTGAATGAGTACGATGAGTCGTCTGAGTCGCTGCTGCCGCCTGTGCTGATGATATGACTCACCAGGTTTGATCCCAGCGCGAACACGATTATGGCGATGACGGCAACCCAGGATCGGCGCTGGCGCTTCGTGGCTCCGCCGGGTTTGCGGTCGCTCTTGGACTGCACGTGTCCGTAGCCGCCGCGATATGGATGGCCGTTGTAGGACGGATTGAGGGGAGCGTCGCCCGCTCCGGTCCGTGCCGGCCCGCCTGGTTCGTCTGCGGGGCTCGGGGCGGCCGGCTTGCCTGCCGGTCGGCGACGATCGGCATCGGGGCTGATTCGGCCGCTTCTGGGCTGCTGATACGCCGGCTCGTCGACCTGCGAGGTCTGGGAATCGATGCTGATGTACGCCGGCGAATCGTCCACATCGAACGGCGATACATAATCGTCGTCATGATGCCTGCTGAACAATCCCATGCCTGTTCCCTTGTCTCTCGGCCGCGCACGGTGATGCATGTCTTCTCCCATTGTAGGCGGCGTGCCGGTGCAGCGCGAGCGCCGGAAGGTGAAGACCGTCGAAATCGCCGGTGAATGATGGGCCGTGCGTCTTCGGCGCGTCTCCTGCGTGTCTCGGGGGCCTTGCGCGGCAGGAGGTGCCGCTAATGTATGTTCCGTCTGGAAGAAGAGAAAAACAGCAGGGGTACGGTCATGTCCGGTTCCGCCATCCGTGGGCGGCAGGGGAGCGAACGCTTCTTCACGCTGCCGGCCGTCACGCTGATCGCGTCCAGTTTCGTGCTGGGCATGAGCGATTTCGTGGTCGTGGGCATCCTGTCCGACATCGCCCACGGGTTGCGGGTCTCCGAGGTCACGGTCGGCAATCTGGTGTCGCGGTTCGCCACCCATCTGACGTTGATCGGCGTGTTCCTCGCCGGCAACATCCTGTGTGCGCTCGCGCCGAATTACGCGGTGCTGCCGCATTACAGCCACATGGCGAAGGTCGGTTTTCTGCCGCAGTTCCGCATGCGGGCCGGCAATGGCTGTCTCAGTGCCTTGCGTCTCCGAACCATCCCCGGTAGATGATCGAGAAGTTCCTGTTGCCGTAGCTGGAGCAGGAGTCTCCTTCCCCGGCTCCAGCGGCGAGCGCGGCCTCGTTCGGCTGGTAGGGCGTGTAGATGTACAGCAGTGCGGTCGCCTTGTTGCCGATGACCACGTTGGCACCGCCGCAGCTCGTGTTCGGATGGAACCTGACGAAGTTGAGCTTGCCGACATGGTAACCGTATGATGCCTCATGCCGCACGTAATACCTGTATCGATGCGCCGCGCCGTAGACCTGCCGGAAGAAGCCTGCGTACTGCGGGTCGCAGTCGTTGTCGTCGGGGCAGCTCAGGCCCATGGCCGCCTTGAACTGGAAGTCGGTCGGCTTGCTCGCGGTGACGAGCTGCTGTTCCTTCTGCAGCACGGTAAGCAGCACTTTCTGGCTGATGCCGCATGATCGCGACGATTTGTCGATGATCGTCGCCGCAGTCTCTCCCTTGGCGCCGTCGTATCCGTCGCAGTACCGGTCATCGGGCTGGTCCGTGGTGTCGAACGTGCGGTTTTTCAGGCATCCCGTCCCGGTGCAGTCGCCGCCGTGCTCATCGAGGAACGATTGCACTTCGGTGCGGCTCATCGCATAGCCGTTGAAGAACTGGCCGTCGGAGATGATGTTGCCCGGGTCGAAACCGTATCGGTCGCCCAGATTCTGCTGTCGTTCCTCGGCCGTCACGAGCGCGATGCGCTGTCCGACGAACGAGGTGGTGCCCCACGCCAGCGCCACGGCGCACACCGCCGCCAGCGCGGTGCCCGCCACCGCGAGGATGCGCCTGCGCCATCCAGCCCGCTTCCACCAGCGGCGCAGCGTGTTGCGTCGGGCCTTCGGCTTCGGGCGGCGGATCGCGGACCGTGCCGCTGTGCCGTGCCTGGTGTTTTTGGTGTTGTTTCCCCTGATGTTTTTCTTGGCGGGCGTACCGGGCCGGCGGTTGCGTTGCTTGCCGCCGTTCCGTCCTCCGGTCCGCCCGGTGTTGTTCCCCTGCTTCTTACATGTTGTCATCGTCCGTCATTGTAGCGCGGGGATATGTTGGATGCGCGGACTGGCCGTGCGCGGCGACGGGGGAGAGGCCGCGCACAGCGCTATTTGCCGAGCGTTTTCTTGATTCGCTGCAAGCTGACCGGCTTCGCGGTGCCAAGCTCCTGGGCCCACAGAGAGACGTAGAACTCCTCCAGCATCCAGCGCGCGTCGTCGGCCTGTTTCGTCAGTGCCTCATGGCGTGGGCCCGCGGGCTCCGTCTTGGCACGCTGAACGGCCTTGTCGACCAGCTGTCGCGCCTCGTCGGCCTCCCAGGCCCATCGCACGTCGCGGTTCTTGTCGTTCTTCGCCTTGGTGAGACGGATCAGGTCGGCCTCCAGATACTTCGGTATGCGCGGCAGGGCGGCGGGCGGCATCGCGCCGATGAACCCGGGGAACACCAGCGTGGCGATATGCTCGCGCACCGATTGCAGCACCGACAGCATCGGCAGGTCGGCCTTGCCGGAGGTCGCCTTGTCGACATTCGCGTACGCGCGCAGGATGGCGATGACATCATGGGCGAGGGCGTAGACGGTGTCCTCGTAGACCTCGGTCACCCCCATCACCGCATCGGCGAGCGCATCGTCGTCGGGGAGCGTGTCGATGTTCGGCAGCAGACGTTTGACGGTGGCCAGCTGCAGGTCCTCCACCAGCGCCTTGGTGGAGGGGTATGGCGCCGACGCGAGCATCAGCGCCTCGGCGCCGAGCCACCGAGACGAGATACGCTCCGAAGGCATGCGCAGCGCGTCCAGGGCGCCCCGCCACAGCATCACCGCGCGCGACTCGCTCGTCGCCCCGGCCTTGTGCAGCAGGTTGGCCTGTTCGACCAGTTTGCCCTGGCTGGCGGCCTGTTCCGCCTTGTGTTCGACCATGCGCCGGGCGGATGCCTCCGCCTGTTCGGCGAACTGCCGTTGCAACGCGGTCAGGGATTTGCCTGAACCCAGTACCTTCACCGGGCCACGTGCATGCCGCCGCCCGCGTGCGTTGCGCGGCGCGGGGAGTTGCTGCTCGATGGAGAACGTCATCCGCAGATAGGCGGGCAGCTTCTCCCATAGTTCGCCGGTCAGCACCTCCGGGTGGATCTGAGCGCCCACGGTGTCGATCGCCGCCTGGGTGAACACGTGCGGCAGGTCGGGCCATGCGTGGCCCTGGCCGTCGGACGTGCCGGTGCCGGGCAGGGCCGGATACCGGTCGTCTATCCATGCGCGGATCTTGCGCGCGGTGTCCGGTGCGGGCACGAACTGCACGCGCAGTGATTTCGGCAGGGACTTGATCAGCCCCACGATCAGCTCGTCGAGCAGTCCGGGAACGTTCCATGTGAACTGTTCCGGTGTCAGACGGGACAGCGCCTTGAGCGGCACGTGCACGGTCACGCCGTCGGCGGGGTCGTGCGGGTCGTAGATGTAGCTGAGCCGCAGGTCGATCGGCTGGCCGTCCGTGCCGAGCGCATGCCAATGGTCCGGATAGTCGGCGAGGCTCACCGACTCCGCCGATGACAGGCGTTCGACCTTGTCCGGGTCGAAATCGAGCAGATGCGGGTGTTCGCCGTGCTCGCGCTTCCACCATTTCGCCAGGTCGGCGACGCAGGTCACGTCATTGGGGATGACCGACTGGTAGAAGTCGTAGAGGTCCTCGTCGCTGACGGACTGCGAGACCTGCCTGGTGCGACTGGCGTCCTCGGCCGCCTCGTCCAGGATGTCGCGGTTTCGGGCCAAAAAATCGTCATAGCTGAACCGCTGCTGGACGTCCCCCTCGACAAGGCCCTGCCGGATCAGGAAGTCGCGGGCCTCCATGGGGTTGATGCGCCCCCATTGCACGGTGCGGTCCGAGATGATCGGCAGACCGTACAGCAGCACCTTCGCCGTGGCGACGGCGGAGCCGCGCGAACCAGACCAGTGCGGCTCCGCATACGTGGTGCGGGTCAGCTGCCCGGCCAGCGGCTCGGCCCACGCCGGGTCGATGGCGGCGCTGTACCTCGCCCACAGGCGGCTCGTCTCCACCAGTTCCGTGCTCATCACCCACTGCGGGGTGGATTTGGCCACGGCCGAGGCCGGGAACAATGCGAAATGAGTGCCTCGCGCGCCCTGATAGTCGTTCTTCGCCATCTTCTGAGCCCGCTTGATGGCCTTGGCCTTCGCCGCGCCCTTGAGACCGGCGAAATCGGAGGCCTTCGGCTCGCGCACGATCTGCATGCCCATCATCGACAGCAGGCCGGAGAGCATCGACGTGTGAATGCCGCGGTCGTCCCACGAGCAGCACAGCGAATGGGCCGCCTGCTGGTTGATCGGCAGCTGGCGTACCGCCAGATCGGGGCGGGAGGCCGGCTGCGGGGAGCCGACCTTGAACTTGAGTTCGCGGCACATCTCCGTCAGCTGATTGACCAGGTCCTTCCACTGGCGTACGCGCAGCCAGCTGAAATACTCGCTCTTGCAGATACGGCGCAGCGCATTGTTGCTCGGCTCGCCATCGGCCTGGAAGATACGGTCCCAGATGTTCAGCGCGGTCAGATAGTCGCTGGACGGATCCGCATACCGGTTGTGGATGCGGTCGGCCTCATCCCGGGCCTCGTCCGGGCGTTCACGCGGATCCTGAAGGCTCAGGAACGCCACGATCACCAGCACGGCAGCCAACGTGTCGGGCGTGCTGGATTTCGCGGCCTCGATCACCATGCGGCCGAGACGGACATCGATGGGGATGCGGGCGAGCTGCCGTCCGACATGCGTCAGCGTCACCTCGCCGCGCTTGCGGCCGATCGCCTTGAGCTCCGTCAGCTCGTTGAAGCCGTCGGAGACCGCCTTCATGTCCGGCGGGTCGATGAACCCGAAATTCGTCACATCCTCGGCCGTACGGGCGACGCCCACCGACAGCATGTGCAGCACCACGGCACCCAGCGATGTGCGCAGGATCTCCGGCTCGGTGAACCGAGGACGGTTCTCGTAGTCCTCACGCGAATACAGGCGGATGGCGATGCCGTCCGCGATACGGCCGCACCGGCCGGACCGCTGGTCGGCGCTCGCCTGGCTGATCGGCTCGATGGGCAGCCGCTGCACCTTGGCGGTCTTCGAATACCGGCTGATGCGGGCCGTGCCCGGGTCGACCACGTAGCGGATGCCCGGCACGGTCAGTGACGTTTCGGCCACGTTCGTGGCGATGACGATGCGCTGGTGCGTGTGCGGCTCGAAGACGCGGTGCTGCTCCTTGGACGACAGGCGGGCGAACAGCGGCATGATCTCGATGGCGTCGGGGTGGCGCATGTCGTCGGCGCGCGGGCCGTAATGGCGGCGCAGCGCGTTCTCGAACTCGTGGATGTCGCGCTCGCCGGAGGCGAACACGAGGATGTCGCGGGCGCCGCGCTCATGGCTGGAATGGATGATGAGCTCCGCGCACGCCCTGGCGACTGCCGTGGGCATGTCCATGTCGGGTTCGCGAGATGAGCCACGGTCCCGGCCGCCGTCGGAGGGCGCCGCCGACAGTTCGGCATACGATTCCTCGCCGGGCATCGCGCCGGTCTCGAATCCGGGCACGTGCCGCATCAGCGCGGGCGCGGTGCCCAGCGGCTCGTAGACGACCTGCACGGGGTAGGTGCGGCCGGAGACCTCGATGACCGGAACCTTCTCGTGCAGCGCATGCTCGAAATGCTCCTGAAACTTCACCGAATCGATGGTCGCCGAGGTGATGATCAGCTTCAGGTCGCGACGTTTCGGCAGCAGCGCGGTGAGGTATCCGAGCAGGAAGTCGATGTTCAGGCTGCGCTCATGCGCCTCGTCGATGACGATCGTGTCGTATTGCCGCAGCTGGGGGTCGCGCTGGATCTGCGCCAGCAGGATGCCGTCGGTGACGACGCGCAGCCGGGTCTTCGGCGACGTCTCGTCGGTGAACCGCACCTGATAGCCGATCTCGTCGCCCAGATGGACGCCCATTTCGGAGGCGATGCGTTCGGCGACGGTTCGCGCGGCGAGCCTGCGCGGCTGCGTGTGTACAATCTGCCGGCCGTGCGTACCGCGGCCGAGCTCCAGCAGGATCTTCGGCAGCTGCGTGGTCTTGCCCGAACCGGTCTGGCCCGAGACGATGACGACCTGGCTTGATGACACCGCCTTGGCGATGTCATCGCGAGCCGCCGAGACCGGCAGCTCGGAAGGATATGTGAATTTCATCCGTTTACTTGTTCCTCAACACTTCAATGACGCGATATCCCTTCGCGGAATGATACTTCGACACCTCATAATCGTCGCCCAGCGCGGTGGCGAGCCAGGGGATCAGCGAGTCGGCGCCCAAGTTTTTCTGCACCACCAGGTACGCGGCGCCTGCGGGGTTGAGCCGCGGCAGCCACGTCATCAGCAGGTCGTGCAGCGCGTCCTTGCCGATGCGGATCGGCGGGTTCGACCAGATCGCGTCGAACGTCAGATCGGCCGGCACCTGCTCCGGCGACGCGGCATGGATGTGCTCGCAGCCGTTGGACTTGGCGTTGGCGCGGGTCAGGTCGAGCGCGCGTTCGTTCACGTCCACGGCCCAGACGTCGGCCTTGGGCGAGGCGAACGCCAGCGCAAGCGACACGGGTCCCCATCCGCAGCCCAGATCCAGCAGCGTCCCCGTCTCCGGCGGCTCCGGCACCTCGCGCAGCAGCACCGACGTGCCCAGATCCAGGCGCGAGCCGGAGAACACGCCGTTCGACACCTCGACCACGGCATCCTGCCCGCGCAGCGTCACCTTCATGCGACGGCGAACGTCCTCGGAGGACGGTTCGGTGGCGAAATACTGTTCGGTGGCGTTCCCGTCCCGCTTCGAGGCATCCGAGGCATGCTGCGTTTTCATTCGTTCTCCCGCATATAGATGAGTGATGGCTTTCGACTTGGAACCATGATAGTCAAAGGCATGGTTAGCGGGGGAGGGCTGTGGATTCCTTTGCCTTCGAGAGCTCTGCGTCTCTTCGAGAATGCTTTCTGGCGCAATTATCCGGTAGATATCTACCGCAGTGACATTGCGTGGTGCACAATGCAATTGTCGGGCGGATGGATTCCGCCATCAATGGCGAAAGGATGGGATCATGAGTGGTGCGGATAAACTGGGATACCTGATTCGTGCGCTTTCGAGGACGAAGCGCAAGGATTACGAGAATTACGTCGTCAATGCCATATGGAACCGGTTGGCGATGGACGATGTCAAGCCGGTCACGCAACAGCTGGTGTTGTGGCCTGACGGGCGTCGGTCGTTCGTGGACCTGTATTTTCCTCAGGCGATGATCGGGGTGGAATGCGATGAGGCCTATCATCAGAGGCAACGGGAACGTGACCGCGAGCGCGAGATAACCATCACGGACGTGCTGCGTCAGATTCGCGGCGAGGACTATCGGGCGTTGCATGTGGATGTTTCCGGATCGTATGAGCAGGTGGAGCGATCCATCGACGACTGCGTGCGGCGGATACGTGCAGAGATCGAACGGCGCAGGCAGGCGAACGAGTTCACGCCGTGGACGGAAGCCTACGTCGATTACAAGGAGTTCTACAAGACGAGGGACGCCGTCAGCGTTGCGGATGACGTCGGCTTTCCCCGAATCGCCGACGCGGTCAACACGCTGTGCGGTTCCGAGTACAAGAGATTTCAGGAATCCTGGTTCGTCCCCAGCGTGATGCGCCAATGGTACGGCGACCGATATCGAGTCTGGTTCCCGAAGCTCGCCATAGGCGGGAAGGCCGTGGCAAACGGTTGGAACAACCGGCTGTCCGATGACGGCACCTATATCTACGAATACAACGAGGACGCCGATCTGGTGGATCCGGTCGGCGACGGCGACCCCAATGACATCCGTATAACGTTCGCCAAGTCCGCCGACCCGGTGACGCGGATTCAGGCGTATCGATTCGTTGGCGTGTTCCGCCGGATCTCGAACAGCGAGGACGGAACACGGAAGCGGTACCAGCGCATCGAAACCGTCTTCCCGATTCATCGCACGCCTTGTCTGCCAATCCACAGATAATGGCAAGCGTTTGGAGAACGTCGTTCCGTACTCACCATCGTGCATGCGATGCGGATCACCTGCGATGCGGACCACCGTGGTGTGGTTCATGCCTGCAGGGGCGTTTCGTGTCGGATGCCGAGTGACAGATGTCGAGTGACGGATACCGAGTGGCGGATGACGAGCAGAGAGCATGAGTGACAGCAGAGGTGCCATTGAGCCAACAGAATACCGTTGATGCGAATCAGGCCGGTCAGCCGGGCGAACAGGAAGAGCCGGTGCTGACCGGTGTGCTGGCCGACCAGTCGGACGTCTTGCTGGACGAGAACGGCGATGGGCACGTCGGGCAACGGGACGCCGAGGAGTGGGAGGAGCGCGAATCCCGCAACCAGCTCAAGCATGTCGCGGGTCTCGGGGAGCTGCAGGACGTCACCGAAGTCGAATACCGCAAGGTCCGCCTTGAGCGTGTGGTGCTGGTGGGCGTGTGGTCCAGCATGACCACCACCGCGGCTCAGGCCGAGGAGTCGCTTCGCGAGCTCGCCGCACTGGCCGAGACCGCCGGAGCGGTGGTGTGCGATGGTCTGCTGCAGCATCGGTACAAGCCCGACTCCGCCACATACGTGGGTTCGGGCAAGGCCCGCGAGCTGGCCGACATCGTCGCCGTGAACGAGGCTGACACCATCGTCGTCGACGATGATCTGCCGCCCAGCCAGCGGCGTGCGCTGGAGGATGCCACCAAGGTCAAGGTGGTGGATCGCACCGCGGTGATACTCGACATCTTCGCCCAGCACGCCACCAGCCGTGAAGGCAAGGCACAGGTGGAGCTCGCGCAGCTTGAATACATGCTGCCGCGTCTGCGCGGTTGGGGCGGGTCGCTGTCGCGTCAGGCGGGCGGCCGTGCGGCCGGGGCCGACGCGGGCATCGGATCGCGAGGCCCGGGCGAGACGAAGATCGAGATGGACCGTCGCGTCATCCGGAGCCGGATAGCCAGATTGCGGCGCCAGATCGCGCAGATGGCCCCGGCCCGTGAGGTCAAGCGCGGTTCGCGTCGACGGTACGGGCTGCCGACCATCGCCGTTGTCGGATATACGAACGCCGGCAAATCCTCGCTGACGAATCGTCTCACCGGTTCCGCGGAGCTGGTCGAGAACGCCCTGTTCGCCACGCTCGACACTGCGGTGCGTCGAGCCCGGGCCAAGGACGGGCGACTGTACGCCTACGTCGACACCGTCGGCTTCGTGCGAAACCTGCCGACCCAGCTGATCGAGGCGTTCAAATCCACGTTGGAGGAGGTCGCCGAAGCCGACATCATCCTACATGTGGTCGACGGTTCGCACCCCGACCCGTTCTCGCAGATTGACGCCGTCAACGACGTGCTCGCCGACATCGAAGGGGCCGAGGAGATACCGCGCGTCGTCGTGTTCAACAAGATTGACCGAATCGATGCGGCCACACGCGAGCGGCTGGCGGCGCTCGAACCGGAGGCGAGTCTGGTGTCCGCCGCCACGGGAGAGGGTCTTGACGACCTGCTGCGGCGCATCGAATCTATGCTGCCCGTTCCGGGCGTGCACGTGTCTGCGCTGCTGCCCTACGACGCCGGTTCGCTGCTGTCGCACGTGCGCGAATACGGCAACGTCGATTCCGTCGACTATCGCGCCGATGGCATATGGATCGAGGCGGATGTGGACCGCCGACTCGCCGCCCAGATCGTCGATAGGGCGATCGATGAGACGGACGGTGATGGCAGCGATCACATCGATGCCGAGCATGATGTCGATTGAGTGTTCTACCCATTGCCGCTGACGCAATGTCTGTGAGCGTTCACAACAATGTGACGCAAATCACCTTGCCTTCGGGGCGATAATGACTACGGCAATCAGCGCAAACGTCATCATGTGTAGATACAGTAAGTGTGTTGTCAAAATGAACCCCGCCAAACACGGGGCACTGTGCTAAGAGAGGTCTAGCAAACATGGTGGATTCACCCATTAAGCCCACAAAGCTCGCCATCGTCGGTGCCGGCGCAGTCGGTTCCACGCTCGCCTTCGCCGCCGCCCAGCGCGGTGTCGCCCGTCAGATCGTCCTCGAAGACATCGCCAAGGAGCACGTCGAAGCCGAAGTCCTCGACATGCAGCACGGCTCCAGCTTCTACCCCACCGTCTCCATCGACGGTTCCGATGACCCTGAGATCTGCCGTGACGCCGACATGGTCGTCATCACCGCAGGTGCCCGTCAGAAGCCCGGCCAGTCCCGCCTCGACCTCGCCGGCGCGACCATCAACATCATGAAGTCCATCATCCCGAACATGATGAAGGTCGCCCCGAACGCCATCTACATGCTCATCACCAACCCGGTGGACGTCGTCACGCACGTGTGCCAGAAGCTGTCCGACCTGCCGACCAACCAGATCTTCGGTTCCGGCACCAACCTGGACTCCGCTCGTCTGCGCTTCCTGATCGCCCAGCAGACCGGCGTCAACGTCAAGAACGTGCACGCCTACATCGCCGGCGAGCACGGTGACTCCGAAGTCCCGCTGTGGGCCTCCGCCACCATCGGCGGCGTCCCCATGTGCGACTGGACCCCGCTGCCCGGTCACGAGCCGCTCGATGCCGCCAAGCGCGAGGAGATCCACCAGGAAGTCAAGAACGCTGCCTACAAGATCATCAACGGCAAGGGCGCCACCAACTACGCCATCGCCATGTCCGGCGTCGACATCATCGAGGCCATCCTGCGCGACTCCAACCGTATCCTGCCCGTCAGCTCCATGCTGAAGGACTTCCACGGCATTTCCGACGTGTGCATGTCCGTGCCGACGCTGCTCAACCGTAAGGGCGTCAACACCGCCATCAACACCCCTGTCTCCGACCGCGAGCTTGCCGCCCTGAAGCGCTCCGCTGAGACGCTGAAGGAAACCGCTGCCCAGTTCGGCTTCTGATATCGGATTGATTGACGGGGCGCCGGTGCAGATCGGCGCATGAACCGCCCTCAGTCTTGCTTCGCGCCTTGCCATGCTGGCGCGGCTGTCGGTCAGGAGCCGGCGGTGCTCTCATCTTGCCCTCCCCGGTGGGAAGGCCATCGAGTGAAGCGAGACTGGGGGTGGTTTTGTTTATCGGCAGGGGTCCTCCTCGTCCTGGTATTCGCCCGCATCTGCTCACAGAGAACGTCGGCGCGCCGTTCGATTCGGTGTATAGTGAACCCTGTTGTTTGAAAACCTCGGCTTCGGCCGAGGTTTTCGTCGTTCTAGGGCTATTGAAAATGATTGTAGGAAACAGTTTCACATAGCAGGCAGAAGGAGAGGTACACTATGCCGCACATGCATGGAACGGTGAACGAGGTGACGCGCGGCAGCAAGGCGCACCAGCGACGGCTTATGATGACGCTGACCTTGACCGGCACGGTGTTCGTGGCGGAGATCGTCGGCGCCATCATCACCGGATCACTGGCATTGCTGGTGGATGCCGGGCATATGCTCACGGACATGTCGGTGTTGATTGCATCGACGGTGACGGCGGTGCTTATGCGTCGAAAGCCCAACAGCTCCCGCACCTGGGGTTGGGCCCGGCTTGAGGTGCTGACCGCGGAGGCGGGAGCGATGATCCTGCTGTTCGTCGGATTGTATGCGCTGATCGAGGCGGGGATGCGACTGTTCGGAGGATCCGCCGAACATGTGGCGGACAGTGGGCTGCTGCTGTTCTTCGGCATTCTGGGTCTGGCTGCCAATGTCGGCTCGATCATCATCCTTGCCGGGCAGCATAACGACAACATGAACATGAAAGCCGCGTTCCTCGAAGTGGTGAATGATGCCCTGGGCTCGGTGGCGGTCATAGCGTCGGCCGTGGTCATGATGCTCACCGGGTGGGATGGCTTCGATGCCATCGCCGGCGGCCTGATCGCGCTGCTGATGATTCCACGTGCGGTGAAGCTGTTGCGCGATGCGCTGAAAGTGCTGCTGGAGGAGACCCCGGACGGATTGAATCTCGACGAAGTACGTACGCATCTGGAGAATATCCCCCACGTCGTGGCCGTCCATGATCTGCATGCGAGCACCGTGTCCACCGGCATGCCCATGCTCATGGCGCATGTCGTGGTGGAACCCGGCATGAGCATGGATCAGGCGGCGAATGTGCTCAGCCAACTGCAGGACTGCCTGCGCGAGCATTTCCCCGTCTCGATTCCCCACACCACGTTCCAGCTCGAACCGCAGGGGTACCGTTCGCCCAGCGCCGAACAGCTGCACTCCTGAATGGGACGCCGCATTGCGCGGCTTGATACGACAATGGGTTGGGTGATTGCCTGAAATCGGGCGATTACCCAACCCATTGTCGTATCAAGCCGCGCGAGTGTATTGAATTGCAAGGTCCGGGACGGTTGGCTGCGGTCAGAGTCGACGCAGCACGCTGACGACCTTGCCCATGATCTGCGCGTGGGTGCCGTCGATGGGGGAGTATGCGGGGTTATGCGGTATCAGCCAGATGTGGCCATTGTCCTTGCGGAACGTCTTGATCGTGGCCTCGTCGTCGAGCAACGCGGCGACGATGTCGCCGTTGACTGCGGACGGCTGTTCGCGTATGACCACGTAGTCGCCGTCGCAGATAGCGGCGTCGATCATCGAGTCGCCGTGCACTTCGAGCATGAACAGTTTGCCGCTGCCCGTAAGCCGTTGCGGTAGCCGCATGACATCATCGATGTGCTGTTCGGCGGTAATCGGGACGCCGGCGGCGATGCGCCCGACCAGCGGGACGTCACGGGATGCGAGAATCGACTCGCTGGCCTCCGTGTCCCCGGGGAAGGGGAGTACCGTGGCGGTTTGCGAGTCCGTGCCGGAATCATACAACTCGATGGCGCGGCCCTTGTTGGCGCTGATATGAAGATAGCCCTTGCGCTCCAGTGCATGAAGCTGATGCTTGACCGATGACGGGCTCTTCAGCCCGACAGCTTCGCCGATTTCTCGGAAGGACGGAGCGAATCCCTGTTCCGCAATGTGCTTGCGTATGGCATCAAGCACCAGATGCTGCCTTTCGGTCAGGGCGTCATCGCGTTGCCGCGTGGCGTTTTTCGAGGTGGGTGCTGGTGTGCTCACGTCGACTCCTTTCATCTTCGTTCAATCATAGCGTGATTTGTTCCATGAAAACAAACATTCGTTCGATATGGCGTGTTGCTTTTGTCGAACCGCTGTGTCACTATGAGTACAGTTGTTCTATGAAACATGAGTTCGAGAAGGAGGGCGACATGATGGAACAAATGATTGCGGCAGCGGGGCTCCAGTGTGCATCAAGTCGTCATGATGCGATGCGCGATGTGGCGTTCGATGTCAAAAACAGCGATGTTCCAACGTTTTTGAGGAATATGGATTCTTCCGATGCGCGACGGCGTGATTCCCGGGTGATTATCGGAGTGTGCGACGAGCATGGTGTTCGCATGGCGAAGAGGGGTCATTCGACCATGTGTTTGACTCTTCGCGGCAAGATCGTGTTCTCGATGATGGGCGCCCTGCTGTGCCTGTGCATGATCGGCCTGCTGATGCCGCAGGTCGCCCGGTCGGCGCCGGATCTCTCCGCAGTGTACAGCTATACCGTGCAGCCGGGGGACACCTTGTGGTCATATGCCTCGGCCATCACTCCTGATGGGGGCGATGTGCGCGACACCATCGATGATCTGATATCGCTCAACCATCTCGATGGTGTCTCGTTGCAGGTGGGGCAGCAGCTCAAGGTGCCGATTGTCTGATTCCGGCGAATTCGGAGCGGTGCGTCCCCATGAGTGCTTTCTCGAATCGCTTCTTCGGCATTTACCGCCGGCCGCTTCCGGATTCGGACGTGACCGTTGACATGGGGAAGGGGCTTTGTCAACGCTTACGATATTCTGAGGTCATGCATTGTCCTTATTGTCAGAATTCCGATACCAAGGTCATCGATACGAGAATCAGTGATGACGGGTTCTCGATTCGTCGCAGGCGTGTGTGTCAGATATGCCACAAACGCTTCACCACCGTGGAAAGCACCATGTTGTTGGTGCGCAAGCGTTCCGGAAACGTAGAGCCGTTCGACCGAAAGAAGGTGGTGTCCGGCGTGAGGAAGGCCTGTCAGGGACGGCCCATCAACGAAGACGATCTACGCACACTCGGTCAGCGCGTCGAAGAGGATCTGAGGGCGAGGGGGCTTGCCGAAGTCGATTCGGACGATGTCGGCAAGGCGATATTGGCTCCTCTACGGGAGCTCGATGAGGTCGCCTACCTGCGATTCGCCAGCGTGTATCAGAATTTTGATGGTCTTGAGGACTTCCAGCGAGCCATAGACGATCTGCGCAAGGAAAAGCACGCCGAGGCGGAACAGCACTGAAACGGAACGGTGCTGAAACGGAACGGTGCTGAAACGAAGCAGTGCCGGAGCGAAGCAGTGCTGAAGCGGAACTGCGCTGGTCGAAACTGCGCTGACACGAATCAATGTTGATGTCGATGCCGACGTCGACATGTGACGCCTGATATGCGACCGGCCCCTTCCATGATCGAACAGCGGAAGGGGCCGTGTGGAAAACCGATGACCGGCTTGTTCAGCTGATCACGCGCATGCGAATCGTGCCCTCGATGTGGCTGAGCGCGTCCAGCGTGGTCTGGCTGGGCTTCTGCGATACGTCAGTGACCACGTAGCCGAGTTCGCCCTCGGTTCCGAGAGACTGCGCAGCGATGTTGATGTTCTCCTTGCCCAGCACATGGTTGACGCGGGCGAGAACGCCCGGCAGGTTGGCATGCAGATGCGCGATTCGAGCAGCGCTCTTGCACGGCCCCAACGTCACCTGGGGAAGGTTGACCGAAAGCATGGTCGACCCCTTGTCCCAGTAGTCCTCAAGTCGCTGCGAGACGAAATGCCCGATTGACTTCTGCGCCTCAAGCGTCGAGCCGCCGATATGCGGGGTGAGAATCATGTTGTCCTCGTCGGCGAGATCGGTGTCGAACGGATCGCCGCTCTTCTTCGGCTCGACGGGGAACACATCGACCGCGGCGCCGGAAAGATGACCGGAATCCAGATGACGCTTCAACGCGTCCAGGTTGGCGACGAAGCCGCGGGACAGGTTGATGAAAATGGCATTCTGCTTCATGCGGGCGAACTGGTCCTCGCCGAAGAAGCCAGTGTTGGACTTGCGGCCGTCCACATGCAGGGTCACCGCATCGGACTGCTCCAGCAGTTCGTCAAGGGTCTCGCAACGGTGGGCGTTGCCCATCGCCAGCTTCTCCTCGATATCGTAGAACACGACGCGCATGCCCAGAGCCTCCGCCAGCACGGACAACTGCGAGCCGATATTGCCGTATCCGATGATGCCCAAGGTCTTGCCGCGAACCTCATGCGAGCCGGAAGCGGACTTGTCCCACAAGCCATGGCGCATGTGATGCGTGTGGGCGGGAATGCGGCGCATCAGGCAGATGATGTCGCAGATCACCAGTTCCACCACGGAACGGGTGTTGGAATACGGGGCGTTGAACACGCCGATGCCATGCTTGCCCGCATAATCGAGATCCACCTGATTGGTGCCGATGCAGAAGCATCCGACCGCGGTCAGGGACGGGCATGCGTCGATGACCGCTGCGGTCACGGGCGTCTTGGACCGTATGCCGAGCAGGCTCACGCCGTCAAGCGCCTCGATGAGTTCCTTCTCGCCCAGGGCGCCCTTGCGCGTCTCCACTTCGAAACCGTGATCGCGCAGCGATTGCGCCGCATCCGGGTGAATGTTTTCCAATAACAGAGCTTTTGCCATGGTACCTACCTTATAGCTGCAAAGCTGTTTCGTCTTCCCCTGTCCGCACTATAACCAATCGCTGCGTTGGTCTGGTCATAGCCACGTAGAGATCCGAAGCCGCCACCAGGCGCGAGGGAGCATCCTGCTCGATACGTCCGGGCTGTACGACCACTACGGCGTCGAATTCAAGTCCCTTGACCGACTCCGTGGAACCGACGCTGATCTGCGCGTCCCACTCGTGCTGCTCGGACAGCCGGTCCGTCTCTTGCTGTCCCAGCGTACCCGGAAGCGTTGAAAAGATAGTGGATCGGAGCGGATCGAGCATGTGGGAAGGGGCGATGACCGCTACGCGACCGGTTCCGTCCGCATCCACGAACTGCTTGGCTAGCTGCGCGACATGCGATGCCGCGGTCGCGATCGTGTCGGATTCGCCGTCGACGATGATCCTGCGCACGGCGTCCGGTATCGTGCGCACGGCGTTGACCGTCGAGATATACAGTCCCGCCTTCTGCGCGAAGTCCGAGGCCAGGTCCGAAACCTCCTGCGGATTGCGGTAGTTGATGGTCAGCTCGTTGAGATCCCACCGCCGCTCGCCGAACAGCCGGTTCATCGTGCGGTCCCAGCGGCGCGTGCCGCCGAGCGCAGACGTCTGAGCCACGTCGCCGACGATGGTGAACGAGCGCGACGGGCACCGGCGGATCAGCATGCGCCAGTCCATCGCGGTCAGTTCCTGAGCCTCGTCGACGACCACATGCCCGTATGTCCACTCGCGGTCGGCCGCGGCACGCTGTGCGATGAACTCGCCGCCCTCGCCGTTCATCTGGTCGACCAGCATCTGCGAGGAGACGATGCCCGACCCGAGACCTACCGAGTTCAGGGTGTCCTGCGCGAACTGCTCCTCCTGGGCGCGCTTCGCGTTCTTGGCGGCGATCTGCGCCGCGATCTTGGGGTCGGGCCCCAGAAGCTCCATGGCCTCGTCCAGCAGCGGCACGTCCGATTGCGTCATCGGGGCGCCCTTGGGGCGGGTGAGCGCGGCGATGCCATCGTCGTCAAGCCACGGCGCGAGCGCGCGAAGACGGAGCGGATGGGACCACAGGTTGTCGATCAGCCACGTGCCGTTCATCGGCAGCCACGCGAGGTTCAGCGTGACCCTCACCTTGTCGTTCAGGCGAAGGTTCGTCAGCGCCTCGTTCAGCTCGTCGTCGGACGGCGTATAGTCCAGCTGCTCGGCGTAACGGTCCCGAAGCGCCATCAGCATGGTCCGCACGAAGGTCTCCCGCGCCTTGTTGTGCGGCTGGCGCGTGCGCTTCGCCTGGTCGATGGCCGCCCTGACATCGGTGTCGAGCATGCGGACCGCGAAGCCGTTCACGTGCACGGTGGGCAGGTCCTGCGGAACCCGTTCGCGCAGCGCGATGGCGTTGGCCACGACCTGCGCCATGCGACGGTCGCCCTTGAGCTTGGCGGCGAGCGGAGTGTCCGTCGCGGTCGCCTTGATGCCCGGGATGAGGTCGGCGATGGTGCGGCTGACGACGCCCGTCTCGCCGAGCGAGGGCAGCACCTGGTCGATGTAGTGCAGGAACGTCGTGCTCGGGCCGATGACCAGCACGCCGGAGCGCTCCAGCTTGCGCCGGTGCGTGTACAGCAGGTATGCGGCGCGGTGCAGCGCGACCGCGGTCTTGCCGGTGCCGGGCCCGCCCTGCACCACCAGAGCCCTGTTGAGATCTGAGCGGATGATGCGGTCCTGCTCCGCCTGGATCGTGGCGACGATGTCCGTCATCTTGCCGGTTCGGCGCGAACTGAGCGATGCCAGCAGGGCGCCTTCGCCGGTGAGCGTCCCGGCCTTCGAGGCCTTGTCCACCTGCTCGGAATGGACGTCGAGCACCTCGTCCTCGATGCCGATGACATCGCGGAAGTTCAGTGTGATATGGCGGCGCATGACGATGTCGCCGTGGTTGGATGGCGTCGCCTCGTAGAACGGGCGGGCCGCCTCGGCGCGCCAGTCGGTCAGTATCGGCTCGTGGTTCTCGCTGGACAGGCCGATGCGGCCTATGTACCGGCGCTCGCCCTTCACGTCATCGAGTCGGCCGAACACCAGACGGTCTTCCATGGCGCGCAGCTGGGTGAGCCGGTCCTCGTACATGGTGGCGAACGAGTCGCGTAACGTGCGCTGGGTGGGGGACCCGTGCGAGCCGGCCGCACGTACCGTATCCAACCGCGTGCGCGTCTGCGATCGCAGGGCGTCCAAGCGGGCGTATGCGCGGTCGACCGCTTGCTGTTCCTCGTGCAGTTGCGTTGATAATCCCGGCATTGATGTCCGTTCTCTCGGTGAAAACTCAGGCATTCAAATGTAGCGCAAGGGCAATACGAAGCCGTGTGGATGTGTCCTGCCGCAACGGCGCTCCGAAGCGGTTGTGGAGGATACGCATTAAAACTATGTGGAAAAACCATTTCGTAGGGATTTGTGGTGAGAAGTGGGGTACAGTGGTGGATTGGTGTATCCGGATTCACGGTTAGGAGGTGGAACGTTGGCAGACGACTCGCAAGTCCAGAACGCCACGAACCCCTCCGCACAGCCGGAGCCGATGGCCCTGCCCCCGCTGTTGCTGGGCACGTACACCCCGAAAATCGACGCGAAGGGCCGCATGGCCCTGCCTGCCAAGCTCCGTTCCCAGCTTGGCGCGGGACTCGTCATGGCGCGCGGCCAGGAACGGTGCGTCTACCTCCTGCCGCAATCGGAGTTCCGTCGCATCGCCATCCAGATCCAGCGCACGTCGATGGGCGACAAGGCCGCACGCGACTACCTGCGCGTGTTCCTGTCCGGAGCCGTCGACCAAGACCCGGACAAGCAGGGACGAGTGCTGGTACCGCAGATGCTGCGCGACTACGCGAACCTCGGCGACGACATCGTGGTGATAGGTGTGGGCACCCGCGCCGAGATCTGGAACCGCGAGGCTTGGGAACGATATCTGAACGAGAAGGAACAAGGCTATGCCGACATAGCCGACGACGTGCTTCCGGTGGTGGGATTCTGATGACTGATTATGCTTCGATTCACCAGCCAGTACTGCTTGAGCAGTGCGTGTCGCTGGTCGCCCCGGCGTTGCAGGACCCCGGATCCATCGCGGTCGACTGCACGCTCGGTCTGGCCGGCCACACCATCGCCTTCCTCAAAGCCGCGCCGCAGGCCCGCGTGCTGGGCATCGACCGGGATGCGGAAGCACTCGCCATGGCCACCGAGCGCATCGCCGGGGAAGGACTTTCGGACCGCTTCATACCTGTCCACGCCGCATTCGACGCGTTCGGCCAGGTGCTTGACGACCAGGGCATCGATCGGGTGAATGCGGTGTTCATGGATCTGGGTCTGTCGAGCCTGCAGATCGATGAGACGGACCGCGGCTTCTCCTACGCGCACGACGCGCCGCTCGACATGCGCATGGACGTCAGCCAGCCCCTGACCGCGCAACGCGTCCTGGCCGAGTACCCCGAGCGCGAGCTGGTACGCATATTCCGCGCATACGGGGAGGAACGGTTCTCCCGCCAGATCGCCCGCGAGATCGTGCGCCGTCGCGCGCAGGAACCTCTGACGACGTCCGCCCAGCTCAACAGGCTCGTCGACGAGGTGGTGCCGCAGGCGCACCGTCCCGCCGGAAACCCCGCCAAGCGCGTGTTCCAGGCATTGCGCATCGAAGTGAACGGCGAACTGGACAAGCTCGCCGGCACCCTGCCGCAGATAGCCTGCCGGCTCGCCCCGAACGGCCGCCTGGTGGTCGAGTCGTATCACTCATTGGAAGACAAGACGGTGAAGTCGTTCATGAACGAAGGACTGCGCGTGGACGCGCCGGCCGACATGCCGGTCATCCCCGACGACGCGCAGCCGTTCTTCGCGCCGCTGACGCGCGGCGCCGTCCAGGCCGGGCCGGATGAGATCGCAGCCAATCCCAGGTCGGCGTCGGTGCGCCTGCGCGGCGTCGAGCTGGTCAGGCCCCTGCCTGCGCGCTGGCGCCAGCGCTTCCGGCAGAACGCGCAAGTCGCCCGGGACCATGAGTCGGCCCGGGACGCGGGTGAAAACCGCGGCAGACACGGTGGCCGCGGCAGACATGACGACATGACGGCACGAAACACGACATCGAGAAGGAGGGGATGATGGCCTCGACATTGCGAACCGCCCGCTCCAACGCGGCGCCCGTGGCACCGGCGGGGCGCGGCTCGGATGGCGCCGCACGCCCCGCCGCCCGCCCGCAGCTGCACGTCATCGACGGCTCCTCCCAGCGCAACGGCTCCCGGTCCACCGGCAGCCTGGCCCGTATCATCGCCTGGACCCAGGCGCGCGGCGCGTCACTGATCCATGTCACGGTCGCCATCGTCTTCCTGGTCGCCACGTTGCTGATAACCCTGATGCTGCGCACGCAGATGGTTCAGAACTCTTTCGAATCCAACACGGTGCAAAACAACATCAACATGCTCACCCAGGACGTGCAGGACGATCAGGCGAAACTTGACGAGCTGATCTCGTCGCTGCCCGACAAGGCACAGAAGATGGGCATGGTGCCCCAGCAGGATTCCGTCACCATCGATCTCAACGGGTACAAACCCAGTAAGGGGTCCGCTCAATGATCGGCCGAATAACCGCAATGATACGGTTCGCCAGATGCCGCAAGTTCCTCTTCCAGTGCATCGCCATCGGCGTCATACTCGCGATGGTCGCCTCCGCATGCCTGTTCAAGCTGGCCTCCATCCAGCTGATAGACGGCCAGATGGCCGCACAGGCGGCGACCCAGGCCCGGACCAAGAAGGTGATCGTCCACTCGATGCGCGGCAAGATCACCGACACGAACGGCACCGTGCTGGCGCAGAGCGTCGAGCGATACACGATCATCGCCGACCCGTGGGCGGCCTCGCAGTTCGAGCCGATCGACTGCGACACGCAGAAGGCGAAGCAGGCCGGATTCTGCCACAAGGTCAACGGCAAGCCGGTCGGGGTCAAGGGATCCGCGGGCGTGGCCCGTCTGCTGGCACCCGTGCTGAAGATGGACGCGAAGACGCTCGGCGCCAAACTGACCGGCACCAGCCGGTACATGATCCTGAAGAAGGACGTGACGCCGACGGTCAAGCGGGCCATCGACGACCTGAATCTGGGTGGCGTGGTCTATGGCGAGTTGAGCAGCCAGCGCATCTACGCCAACGGCACCCAGCTCGGCGCGCTGCTCGGCGGCGTGGACGATTCCGGCAAGGGCGTCGCCGGGGTGGAAAGCATGGAGAACTCCGCGCTGACCGGCACGGACGGTTACGTCATCTACCAGCAAGGTAACGGCGGCGAGGAGATCCCCGGCACGCTGACCGGTTCCCAAGAGGCCGTGAACGGCTCCGACGTGGCGCTGACGCTGGACCATGACGTCGACTGGTACGTCAAGCAGGCGCTGCTGGAAGGCCAGAAGAAGACCAAGGCGACGTGGGCCATGGCGGTGGTCCAGGACATCCAGACCGGCGAGATACTGGCCCTGGAGGACACCGACGAATACCAGGCGGGCAGCGACCAGGCTAAGCTGAACGCGTCCCGTGCCGTCAGCGAAAGCTTCGAACCGGGCTCGGTGGGCAAGGTCATCACGATGTCCGGACTGCTGCAGACCGGGCTGCACAAGGCGACCGACAAGTTCACTGTGCCCTATTCGTACACCAAGGACGGGCAGGAATACCATGACTCGTCCGCGCACGGCGACGAGCACTGGACTCTGGCCGGCATCATCAAGAACTCCTCGAACGTGGGCGTGGTCATGGCTTCGTCGCAGTACACGAAGAAGCAGCGGTACGAGTACCTCACGAAGTTCGGCATCGGCCAGTCCAGTGGCATGTCCATCCCTGGCGAGTCGCGCGGGCAGCTCGGCACGCCGGAATCGTGGGACGGGCGAACCGGCAACACGATCCTGTTCGGTCAGGGATACTCCGTGAACGCGCTCCAGCTGACCAACGTCGTCGCGACCATCGGCAACAAGGGCGTGCGCAAGCAGCAGTCGCTGATCAAGTCGGTCACCCACGCCGACGGCACGGTGGAGACGCCGCAGGAGGGCTCTTCCACGCGCGTCATCGACGAGTCGGTCGCCGACCAGGTCAAGAACGCCATGGAATCCGTGGCCGAGGGATACAGCAAGGTGGTGAACGTCAAGGGATACCGCATCGCGGCGAAGACCGGTACCGCCGAGGTCGCGGGAAGCGACGGCCGGCTGACCTCGATCGTCGCCGATTTCGCCGGAATGATCCCGGCGGACAACCCGCGCTTCGCCATCACCGTGATCATGAAGGATCCGCAGGGCACCTACGGCGGCATGACGGCTGGCCCGGTGTTCGCCAAGATTGGTGAATTCCTTATGCAGAAGTACAACGTGCCGACTTCCAGCCCGCGCAACGATGCTATTGCAGTGGACTGGTAAGGGGCCGCGCCGGAAATCCGGCGGGGCGTCGACAAGGAACATACGGAAGAAAGGCGGAAGCGATGAGCGCAGTCAGTGAAGCCGTCGCGCGGCGGATGACGTTGGGATATCTGGCCGACACGTACGGGCTGGAACTCGACCCGGACTTCGCTTCGGGGGTCACCGTCACATCCATCGCGGACGACGTCGATTCCGTGGCTCCCGGATCCCTGTATGTTCCCGCGCAGAGCGTGGACGTCAAGCGGCTGGAGGAGGCCCGGGCCCGCGGCGCGTACGCTGCGCTGGTCCCCCCGTCGATGAAGCACGAGGACGGCCCCGCGCAGATGCCACTGCTGCGCGCGCGCCTGACGTCCCGGCAGCTGGGCGACATCGCCAGCGACATCGCGGGCACCCCGTCCAACGCACTCGCCATTTTCGTGGTTGGCTCGGATGACCCGAAACGCAGTGAACGGTACGCGTCATGCGTAGCGGATTTCCTGCACATGCTGGGCAATCCTGTCGGCGTCGTGAAATCATCCGGCTCGACGTCGCTGGAGCGCGAGCTCGACCTGACCTACCCGCTGTCGATACTCGACGTGCAGCAGACGCTGTCGGTCTGCGCGGAGGACGGCGCGGCGGCGATGGTGTTCGCGCTCAACGACCGTACACTCAAATCCGATGCGCTGACCAGCGTGAACGTCGACGTCATCGGCCTGGACTCGGCACGAGACCTGCGCCAGCCGACGCCGAGCGGCACCGGCGAGGATTCGCGTGCTGGCGAAGGCGGCGAAGCGGCATCTCCGTCCGGGCAGTGGGCGAGCGGGGAGGAGCCCGCCGGGTCGGCTGGCGACGCCCGGGACGACCTCGCACAGGCGCGGCAGCTGGGGGCGGGCTTCGGCTTCGAGGTCGACGAGCAGACCCACGTCGCCCGTGCCGACGCGCAATCCGACCTGCTCGCGGCGCAGGCCCCGTTCGCCTCGGACCGCGACAGTATCCGTGAATTGTCGCTCGCCATTGCCATGGTTATGGCGGCGGGGATTCGCAGAAACAACATTCGCAGTGCGCTGCGCGTATCTCACGAATTGGCTCATGGAGAGGAAAACAAGGCATGAACGCAGAGGCAACGATGATGCCTATGACCGTTCGGCAGGTGGCCGAGGCGGTCCAAGGCAGGCTGATCGTCCCGCAGACGGGCGACGGCGTCGAAGACGGAGCCGATGCACTGGCCACGTCGGCGGTCAGCGATTCGCGCCAGGTCCGTGAAGGCTCCGTGTTCGTGGCGATCGCCGGCGAGCGTGTGGACGGTCATGATTTCGTCGCTCGCGCCGGCGAATCCGGCGCGGTCGTGGCGCTCGTACAACATGAAGTGGATGCGCCGGTGGCGCAGATAGTCGTTCCCGATACGGTCGACGCGCTGGGCCTGCTCGCGAAGGCGAACATCGCCGCTCGGCGTGCGGCCGGAACGCCGTTCACCCTGATCGGCATCACCGGCTCGGTGGGCAAGACCACCACCAAGGACCTCATGGCCGCCCTGCTGTCCACGCTCGGCTCCACCGTGGCGCCCGTCGGCTCGTTCAACAACGAGATCGGCCTTCCTCTGACCGCGTTGAAGGTCGGCCGGGACACGCGCTTCTTCGTCGCCGAGATGGGAGCGAGCCATGTCGGAGAGATTACGCGCCTGACCACGATCGCCCCTCCGGACATCGCCGTCGTGCTCAAGGTCGGATGCGCCCATCTCGGCGAATTCGGCTCCGTCGAGCGCATCGCGCAGGCGAAAAGCGAGATCGTCCAGGGGCTGGTTCCCGATGGGCTGGCGGTGCTCAACGCCGACGACGCCCATGTGGCGGCGATGGCCCCCCTGGCGCCGCAAGGACATGTATTCTGGTTCGGCATGGCCGGCGACGACGCCGAAGCCAGCGCTGGCAACGCCGCATCCGGGAAGTCGGACGCACTGTTCGCCAGCGACGTGCGGACCGACGACGGCGACCGCCCCTCGTTCACCTTGGAACGGGCCGATGGCGGAACCGCCCATGTGCAACTGGCGATTCGCGGCACGCACAACGTGATGAACGCCCTCGCCGCGGCGAGCGTCGCCCACCTGCTGGGCGTACCGCTGCAGTCGATCGCCGAGACGCTGTCGCGTCAGTCCCGCATCAGCCCGCACCGCATGGCGGTGTCCACGGTCCGGCGCGGCGGGATGTCTTTCACGCTGATCGATGATTCATTCAACGCCAACCCCGACTCCATGCGAGCCGGTCTCGACGGGCTCGCCCGGTGGCGTTCCGATGAAGACCCGTACCGTATCGCGGTGCTGGGAGCGATGCTGGAGCTGGGCGGTGACGAGTCCGCGCTGCATGAGGGCATCGGCGAGTACGCGGCCGGCCTGCCCATCGACGCCGTCATCGCGGTGGGCAACGATGACGAGCATTTCGACGCGCTGGCTTCCGCCCTTGCGAAGGGCGCGCGGAAGCGGCGTGACGACAGTGACGGCAACACGCCGGAGGTGCATTGGGTTCACGACATCGATCAGGCCGACACCTTGGTCCGAGCTCTTGCCGGAGACCATGACGACACGGTTGTGCTGCTGAAGGGGTCGCACGCCTCGGGCCTGAGCGCCCTGGCGCAACGATGGACGACAGCGGACGGACAGCCGTCCGACCACGAATAGGAAGCGGGGAATCTGAGTTGATCGCGTTAATCATTGGCATTCTGGTCTCGCTTCTGGTGACCATCGCGGGCACGCCGATGCTGATCCATCTGGTGCATCGGCTGCACTACGGGCAGTACATCCGTCAGGACGGGCCGAAGTCGCATCTGGTCAAGCGCGGCACCCCGACCATGGGCGGCGTAGCAATCGTGCTGGCGATCGTGCTCGGATGGGGGGCGTCGGCACTGTACCGTTACGTCCGCTCGGGAGCGGTTCCCTCCCTGTCCGCGATGCTTGTGCTGTTCGCGATGCTGTCGATGGGCCTGCTCGGCTTCATCGACGACTTCGCCAAGGTGCGCAAAAAACAGAATCTGGGCCTGTCGGTGCATGCCAAGTTCATCGGCCAGTTCATCTTCGCCACGATCTACGCGGTTCTCGCGCTGATCATCCCCACCAAATCGGGGTTCCCCAGCGCTCAGGCAGGCATGAGCTTCATTGAGAAGCCGTTCTTCGACTTCCGGTTCGCCGGCGGCGTGGCCGCCGCGATCATATTCGTCATCTGGGTGAATTTCCTCATGACCGCGTGGACGAACGCGGTCAACCTGACCGACGGCCTTGACGGCCTGGCATCCGGTTCGTCGATGATCGCGTTCGCCGGATACGCCATCATCGCGTTCTGGGAAAGCTACCATATCAAGGGCGGCACGCACGAAGGGTTCTCGTATGCGGTGTCCGATCCGCTCGACCTGACCATCATCGCCTGCTGCGCGGCCGTCGCCTGCTTCGGATTCCTGTGGTACAACTCGAACCCGGCGACGATCTTCATGGGCGACATCGGTTCGCTGGCGCTCGGCGGCCTGTTCGCCGCGCTGTCCATCGCCACACACACCGAATTCCTCGCCATCATCATCGGCGGCCTGTACGTAATCGAGGTGATGAGCGACATCATCCAGGTCACTTCGTTCAAGCTCACGCACAAGCGCGTGTTCAAGATGGCGCCGATCCACCATCATTTCGAGCTTCTCGGGTGGAGCGAATCAAAGGTCGTCGTGCGCTTCTGGATGATCGAGTTCCTGTTCATGATCGTGGGCCTGATGATGTTCTACGTCGATTGGGTGTCCCGATCCGGGTTGCTGTTTGTCTGAACGGTACCGTGACGGCTCCGCGCCGCACAGCGTGGCGTGACCGCCGCGGTATAGGCAGGTTCGCATGAGAGCGTCCGCCGGTTCGGCGGTGCAATGACAAGGGAGACGATATGGATCTCAGTGACAAGACCGTTCTGGTGGCCGGTCTGGGTATATCCGGCCGCAGCATGATGGAAGTGCTGCGTTCCCGCGCAGCGCGGGTAATCGGCGTGGACGAGCATAAGCCGGAGGCCGACCTGCATTCGTTCGACGACATCGACTGGGATTCGGCCGACATCGTCATGACGTCGCCGGTGTTCAACCCGCGCACGCCGTTCATCCTCGAAGCCCAACGCCGAGGCATCCCCGTGTACAGCGAGGTCGAGCTCGCGTGGCGGCTGCGCGTGGACAGCGCCCGCACCGGCCGCCCCGCCCCGTGGGTGGGCATCACCGGCACGAACGGCAAGACGTCCACGACCGAGATGACCTCGGCCATGCTGTGCGCCGATGGCCTCGTTGCACCGGCGGTCGGCAACATCGGCAAGGCGGTGTCCCACGCCGCGGTCGATCCGGACAACGACGCGCTGTGCGTGGAGCTCAGCTCGTTCCAGCTGCATTTCACCGATTCGCTGGCGCTGGATTGCGCGGCGATCACGAACATCGCCGACGACCATCTCGACTGGCATGGCGGCATCGAAGCGTACGCCGCCGACAAGTCGAAGGTGTTTCGCAACGTCAGGCGCGCCCTGGTGTTCAACGCCGACGACCGGCGCGTCAGCGCGCTCGCCTCGGCGGCGCATACCGCCGAGGGATGCCGGCGCATCGGATTCACACTCGGCGTTCCCCAGCCCGGCCAGATCGGCGTGGACGACGGCTGGATCGTCGACCGCAGTGGCGTGGCCGGCGGCGCATTCGGCGATGAGACCCGCCTGGCGCCGGTCCAGGAGTTCCCCCACCTGTGTGAGCCGGACGGCACCGTGTACCCGCACCTGCTCGCCGACGCGATGACCGCGCTGGCGTTGGCGCTGGGAATGGGCGTGGACCTCGATAAGGCGTTGGCCGCGCTGAAGGCGTTCGCCCCCGGCGGCCATCGCATCCAGACGGTGGCGACGGCCGCGACGGGCGACGGCGGCTCGATACGCTTCATCGACGATTCGAAGGCGACGAACGCCCACGCGGCGCGGGCATCGCTGAGCAGCTTCGCCCCCAAGAGCGTGGTGTGGATCGCCGGAGGACTCGCCAAGGGAAGCCGTTTTGAACAGCTCGTGGCGGATCAGGCGCATACGATTAAGGCGGCCGTCATCATCGGCAAGGACCAGAAGCCGATGCTTGAGGCGTTCGCCGCCAGCGCACCCGGCATTCCTCTTACCGTGATCGAGCCCGAGCCCTCGGACACGGTGATGGCGCGCGCGGTCGATGCCGCAGGCGCATACGCCGGCACAGGTGACGTGGTGCTGATGGCACCCGCTTGCGCCTCCATGGACCAGTTCGTCTCCTACGCGGACCGCGGCACCCAGTTCGCGCGGGAGTCCTCACGATGGGTGACGCAGCATGGCAAGTGACGATCCGCGGCGACGCGCCCGCTCCGTAAGATCCGGCCAGCCTTCGCGGTCGGATGCTGGTTCCGCGGGCGCGGGCACTGGCACGGGCAGACGCACGGGGCAGGATTCGTCCGCCTCCCGACTGGCCGAGGCTCGGCGGGTCGAAGAGCGTGACGCCCAACGGCTCGGCAGGTTCACCGGACTGCGCAGCCTGCTCAACCCGCTGTGGTGCTATCACGGCTTCCGGGCCGCCGTTGTGGTGCTCACCGGCTTCGGCGTGATCATGGTGTTCTCCAGTTCCACCGTGTCGATGGTTTCCGCCGGCCGATCGCCGTTCTCGCAGGCCATCAGCCAGGGCATGTACTGTGTGATGGGTCTGGTCGTGGGCGTGGTTTTCATGTGCCTTCCGGCTCGTATGTACAGGCGTTTCAGCTTCGCCGTGGTGTTATTCGCGATGCTGCTGCAGCTGCTGACGTTCACGCCGCTCGGCGTCGAGGTCAACGGCAATGCCGGCTGGATCGGCAAGCGCGGCGTGTTCACGATGCAGCCGGCCGAGGTGATGAAGCTCGCCTTGTGCATATGGCTTCCGGCGGCCCTGCACTGGGCGAAGAAACACAGCGGTAAGATCGGCAAGTTGCGGGCATACGCCCCCCTGACGGTTCTGTATCTCCTGTGCCTGGGATTCGTGATGTTGGGCAAGGATCTGGGCACGGCCATGATCGTCCTGTTCATCGGATTCGTCGCGTTTCTTTTGGGAGGATATCCAGGCAAGGTCCTTGCGGCCTTTGCCGCCCTGGGCATCATCGGCATCGTGGGATTGATCGCATACAGTCCGAACAGGCTGAACCGCGTTCTGGCCGCGTACCAGGAGTGCAGCGGCACCGATGCCCAAAAGGTCTGCTACCAGTCGATACACGCGAAATACGCCTTGGCCGAAGGCGGTCTGTTCGGGGTAGGCTTGGGCAACTCCCGCGAGAAATGGAACTATCTGCCGGAGGCGCACAATGATTTCATCTTCGCCATCATCGGCGAGGAGACCGGTTTCATCGGAGCGGCCATCGTCATCATACTGTTCGTGGTGCTGGGAGGATGCATGATCAGCGTGGCCCTGCAGACCGCGGACCGTTACGCGTCGGTCAGCCTGCTGTGCATCACCGTATGGCTTGTCGGGCAGGCGCTGATCAACATCGGCGTCGTGGTCGGGGTTTTTCCCGTCATGGGCGTGCCGATGCCGTTCGTCTCGGCGGGCGGGTCGTCCCTGATCATGTGTCTGGCGGCGGCCGGCGTGGCCGCCTCGCTCATGCGCGCCCAACCTCAGATCAAGGCCGATTCGTCCCGCGCCTGACCGGAGGCGGGGCTGTCGGCGAAGCCAGCTGGGGTGGCCATAAGGCCCTGCCAACAGGGCGAAATATGTCAAAGTCGGCTTGACGAAGCCGCGTTTTTTCATCACTCACGCTAAGCTCGGAGATTATGAGTTCATCACCTGTGCATATCGTTCTGGCAGGCGGCGGCACCGCCGGTCATGTCAACCCGTTGCTGGCCGTGGCGGATGCGATTCGCCGTATCCGGCCCGAGGCTTCCATCAGCATCATCGGCACGGCCGTAGGACTGGAGCACGACCTTGTTCCCCGCGCCGGCTATGAGCTGGACACCATCGAAAAGGTCCCGTTCCCGCGGCGCCCCAACAAGGCCGCGCTCCAGTTTCCGGCCAAGTGGATGCGCGAGACCCGCAAGGTCCGCGATATCCTGCGTTCGCGTCACGCGGACGTTGTGGTCGGATTCGGCGGCTATGCCTCGGCTCCGGTGTATTCCGCGGCGCACAGGATGGGCATACCCGTCGTCATCCATGAGCAGAACGCCCGAGCCGGCATGGCCAACAAGCTCGGCGCGCGTTACGCTGCGTTCATCGGTACGGCGTACGAGAACACCGGCCTCAAGCCGGGATCCGGGTGCCGTATGGAGCGCGTCGGGCTGCCGTTGCGGCCGGCGATCAGCACGCTCGCGGCGCAGTTCGCGTCCGATCGCGCGTCCGTGCGCCAGTCGGGGGCCGAGGCGATGGGCATCGACCCAGCGCGTCCCATGGTGCTGGTCACCGGAGGGTCGCTGGGCGCGGTCAGCCTGAACAGGGCGGTGGCATCCAGTGCCGCGGTGCTGCTCGAACACGCGCAGGTCGTCCATCTGACCGGCAAGGGCAAGATCGACGAAGTGCGCTCGTTGGTGGGAGAGCGCGCCAATGCCGGGGTCTTCACCGGTGTGGGCCCTGATTCATACGGCAAGGGCGACTATCATGCGGCCGAATATCTGGAACGCATCGATCTGGCGTTCGCATGCGCCGATCTGGTGATTTGCCGGTCCGGGGCGGGATCGGTGTCCGAGCTCGCCGCCCTGGGCCTGCCTGCGGTGTATGTCCCGTTGCCGATCGGCAACGGGGAGCAGCGGTTCAACGCGCTTCCCGTGGTCAAGGCCGGCGGCGGGCTGATGGTGGCCGACAAGGATTTCACCGCGCAGTGGGTGCAGTCCCATGTGCCGTCGCTGCTCGCCGAACCGGACCGGCTGCGCGAGCTGGGCGACAAGGCATGGGAGTACGGCATTCGCGACGCCGCCGACACCATGGCCCGTCGTGTGCTTGAACTGGCGTAATGCGGCGCTCTGATTGGCGTCGGGTATGACCATAATGGTGACCAGCATGAATCATCAAGGAGAATCTGCAGTGTCTGAAGCGCAAACCAATGCCACCCCTATCGTCCTCGACCCGATGAGGGTCGCGTTCGCGCCCGACGCGACGGTGTTGCAACTGGGAAGGACCCATTTCATCGGCATCGGTGGCGCCGGTATGAGCGTGCTCGCCGAAATGCTCCATGAGCGTGGCGTCGACGTCGACGGTTCCGACCGTGAGGAAGGCTCGAAGACCGAACGGCTGCGATCCCTCGGCATCACCGTCGAAATCGGCCAGCAGGCCGACAACGTGCGTGGTGCCGACACCGTGGTGTACTCCAGCGCCATCAAGCCCGACAACCCCGAAATCGTCGCGGCGCACGAGCGGGGCATCCGCATCGTGCATCGCAGCGACATCCTGGCGTTGCTGATGAACGGCCGCCGGGCGGTCACCGTCGCCGGAGCGCATGGCAAGACCACGACAAGTTCGCTGCTATCCCACATCCTCGTCCATGCCGGAACCGGGAAGCTGGCCGATCCCAGCTACGCCATCGGCGGCACCATCCAGGCACCCGGGGGAGCGGTACTGGACGGCGGGCATGCCGGACGCGGCGACGTGTTGGTCGCGGAGGCGGACGAATCCGACGGCAGCTTCTGCAAGTACCGTCCCTCGATCGCGGTGATCACGAACGCGCTCGCAGACCATCTCGACCATTATGGCGACGAGGCGCATTACTGCGCCGCGTTCGTCGACCATGCGGGGCATGCAAGCGGACATGTCGTCATGACGGGCGATGACGAGGGCGCCGTGGCCGTGCTGCGCGACCTCGACCCGTCCGTGGCCCGTCGAACGATCGTGTACGCCACCAAGGATGCCGATCAGATCGGGGACCTGCGCGGCGCCACGCTGGTGCGCATCGATGCCGAGCATGAGAGCGCCGACAGCGGCCGGGAGACCTTCACCGTCCATGTGCCGGCGTCGCTCGCGTCGGTCTGCGGCTGTGGCGACGCCGATCTGGCGTTGCCGGTCAGCCTCGCCATCCCCGGCATGCACAACGCGCGCAACGCGACCGCGGCCATCCTGGCCGCGATGCTGTTGGGCGTGACCCCCGAGGCCGCAGCCCAGGCCGCCTCGACGTTCCTCGGAGCCTCGCGCCGGTTCCAGGTGCGCGGCGAGGAGAACGGCGTGACGGTGGTCGACGATTACGCGCATCATCCCACGGAGATCAGCGCGCTGCTCGACGCCGCCCGGCGCCGGTACCCGCGTTCCGTCATCCGGGTGCTGTTCCAGCCACACCTGTTTTCGCGCACGCGTATGTTCGCCCACGAGTTCGCCGAGGCGCTGTCCAAGGCCGATGACGTCATCGTCACCGGCATCTTCCCCGCACGCGAACTGCAGCGGGACTTCCCGGACGTTTCCGCCATGACCATCGTCGATGCCGCGCAGGACGTGCCGCACGCTTCGGCGCAGGGCGACGGGACGTGGATCAGCGCGGTCGACGACATGCAGGTGGCGGCTCAGATGCTGGCGATGCGCTGCCGTCCCACGGACGTGGTGTTCACCGTCGGCGCGGGGGACATTACCGCCATGGGCGCGGTGATCCTGCACGCACTGGGGGCCCGGCACAATCTCGGTGACCGCTGATGGCACGGCGGGTCGTTTCCTCACATGGCGATGCCGGTCGTGAGGCCGGGCAAGGGTCCGGCTCGCGCAAGCCGCGCACGACGGCAGACAGGGCCTCATCGTCGGGTGCCGAAGCCAATCGCGTCGCCGTGACACGGGAACGCCAGACCAGGAAAAAGCCTCGCACCGCGTCGAATGACGTGTCCCGGAAGGCTGCATCCGGAGAGGCGTCGCCGGGGAGAACCACGGTCGGGAAGGCGACGGGCCGGCAGATGACGTCCGGCAGGAAGTCGGAAAAGGCCTTAGAAAAAGAGACTTCCCGACAGGTAAAGGGCGGGAAAACAGTCTCCCGAAAATCGAGGTTCGGAAAGACGGCGTCCCGGAGCGTTTCGTCGTCCTCGTCCCGGTCGGTATCACGCGCCGAAGGTTTCGTCGACGCGCGTCGCCTGCACAGCGAGGATGTGGTCAAGAAGACGCTCGATGAGAACGTCGGCGTGCTCGGCGTGGCGACCCGTCCCAAAGTGCTGGATTTCGACGCGCGCCTGAAGGAGCGGAAGAAGGCGGGCACCCGGGTCGCCGCCATCCGCGTGCTGATTGTGATATTGGCCGCGGCGCTGGTGTCCGCGCTGATCTGGCTTCTGTTGTTCTCATCCGTGTTCCGTTTGGAAACCTCGCAGATCAGCGTCAGCGGCGGCAACGAATGGGTGAGCGAGAAGGATGTGCTGGATATCGCGAACCAGCAATCCGGCAAATCGCTGTTCCTGGTCTCCGCAGACAAGGTCAGCTCGCAGCTGAAGAACATCCCCGGCGTAACCCAGGCGAACGTCGTCAAACGGTATCCGCGCTCGCTGGAGATTGACATCAAGGCGCAGCAGCCCGCCGCCATGCTCAAGGAACCAGATGGAACCCTGGTGGCGGTCGACCGCAAGGCCCGCGTGCTCAACGCGGTGGGCAAGGCGTCCATGAAAGGTATTCCGGTCATCGAGGTGAGCTCGGTGGACAACGGTCTGAACAGCCGCGCCGTCAAGGAGGCACTGACCATCCTCGGCGGTCTGCCCGACACGATGCGCACCGTCATCACCAAGGTGAGCGCGAAAACGCAGGATTCCATCACCACCGAGCTGAGTTCCGGCAAATATGTCGTCGTCTGGGGTGATTCGTCCGAGCTGAAACTCAAGTCGGCGATCGTCGACAAGCTGCTCAGCGACCCGTCGCTGATAGGAGACAAGCATCAGATCGACGTGTCGGCCCCGAGCCGACCCATCATCAAATAGCGCGCGTTTCGCCGTGGGCAGGACGCGAAACGTGGGTGAAAATACGAAAAGGGCCGCATGATCGTTGGAATCATGCGGCCCTTGGAGTGGAGCTGCGGGGAATTGAACCCCGGTCCGATGACCGAACCCTCAGTCTTCTACGTGCGTAGTCTGCTGGCCATATGGCGGTTTTTCTGCCCCCATCGATGTCGCAGACAACTGATGGCGGGCATATCCGCAGTTAAAGTCCCCGAATCACCCTGTGGCTCAATGATTCAGGCGAGTCTTCTAAACGACGCTCAGCATCCCCCCAAAGACGAGAGGGAGTGAACGGAGCGGCTGCTCACTGTTTAACCCTGGCGCGAAGCTCAGGCAGCGAGAGCGAACTCAGTGCGGTTAGATTTAGCACTTATTCTTTTGCAGGGGACATCCACGAGCGGACCCTGCGTTCTCGGCACGCTTCCCTGCGACGAACAGGTCACCGTCGAAACCGATCAGCCCCGATATTGAATTATCAATTCGCATTCCGGTTTATGACCGGACATTTCATTATATCCCAGCTGCTCGAAAAAGCAAGTCGGTCATCAGTCGGTCACCATACGCGCTTGGTGCCGGTCTGGACGCGCTTGGTTCCCGTCCGCACCTTTTTCGTGCCGGACTTGATGCTCTGCACCTGATACGAGCCGTGATCCTCCTGCCGGGTCCCGACCTGGATCTGCTTGTCCTGCCAGACCTTTTCGTACCGGTAGTTGTCGGGGAGGCCGGACTTGAGCAGGTAGTCACCGTGCTCCTCGAACGCGGGGTCGTTCACGTTCGCAGTGAACCAGTCGTGTTCAAAGATGGCGCGTCCGGTCGGCACCTGCACCCGTTGCGTCTCATAGACCGGCCGGGTCTCCCAGTGTCCGGAGGGGCCGCCGTTCGGGCCGCTCCTGTCGGGCTGTGCAGTGGAATCGAGCTGCGCGGATTTGCCGTCGGCATTGTCGGCGTCGGTGCCGTCCTTACGGATATTGTCCCCGGTTGCTTCGTTCTTGCCACCGGGGCCGGACACCCCCCCCTCGGTTTCCGGAGAGGTTCCCTGTTCTCCGGAGGCGACGGTGCCGGCCGGCTTCGGTGGACGCGGCATAATCGCGTGTTCGTTCGCGCTTATGGTTTTTTTTGGGGGGGGTATGCCGTGGTATGCCCAGTTCGGATGCGGTGGCGGTGGGTGCGATAGAATCCGATACATGAAAGTGGTATTGCAGCGTGTGTCGCAGGCGTCGGTCGATGCCGTCAATGAGCTGGGGGATTTGGATCCCACGTTCGACCTTCAGCAGATCGGTCCGGGGTTCCTGCTGCTGGTCGGCGTGACCGATGAGGACGGCGATGACGAGATCGCATGGCTGGCGCATAAGATTCTGCGTCTGCGCGTGTTCGAGGACGAGCAGGGCAAGATGAACCGGTCGATCCAGGACATCGGCGGTGAGATCCTGTCCGTGTCGCAGTTCACGCTGTTCGCCGACGTGCGCAAGGGGAACCGGCCGAGCTTCGTCGGCGCGGGCAAGCCGGAACATGCCGACATCATGTGGATCAAATTCAACGAGGCGCTGCGCTCCGGGGGCGTTGCAGTACGCGAGGGGCGTTTCGGCGCCCATATGCGCGTCGGCCTGGTCAACGACGGCCCGGTCACGATCGTCATCGACACCGCCGACCGCCATTGATCGGTCGGGCCGCGGCTGCGCCGTCACCGTGCGAGGGTACCGTCCCGCGTGACGGTGCCCGTGACGCAACCCGTGCAACCCGCGCGGAGTATTGCCGTGTCCGTGTCGGTTCTCGAATATGCGAAAACCCGCCCGACCGGCTGCCGGTCGTAACCGGTCAGTCAATCGGGCGGGCTCTGCGGGGCGGTCAGTCAGCGCCGAAGTGCCTTGACCCTATCAGGCTTCCACGGGTTTCTTGCCGCTTTCGAGCACCCTGTAGGCGAAGCCGACGACGAGTACGTAGAGGCAGCCGATGGCCATCACGAGGATGCCGCCGAACTGACCTGCGACGTCGGCCGCGGCACCCATGATGGGCGGGAAGATCGCGCCGCCGATCAGGCCCATGAGCATCAGGCCGGAGATCTCGTTCTGACGGTCCGGACGGTACATGAGCGCGTGGGAGAGGAACAGCGAGAACACGTTCGAGTTGCCGAAGCCGACGAGTGCGACCGCGACCCAGAACAGCCAGACCGGCGGATTGGTCGGCACGAGCGTGAAGATCGCGAAGCAGATGGCGGAGAGCGTCATGATGACGCCGCAGATGCGCACGCCGAGCTTGTTGCTGATCTTCTGGAGCACGATGCCGCCGGTGAAGCAGCCGATCATGCGGGCGACGAAGTACACCATCGTCGCGGAGGACGCGATGGCTGTGAACGTGTCGCCGGTGTGCTCGGTCAGGATGCGCGGCGCCTGCGCGTTGATGGCGACGTCCACGCCCACGTGCGCCACGATGCCGAGGAAGCACAGGAGCACGATGCGGTCGGAGAACAGCAGCTTGAAGCAGCGGCCGATGGTAGTGGTGCCGGCGTCAGGCGCGGGCTCCTCGATCTTGTCGAACGCGAGCAGCACGTAGCCGAGGATGCCGACGATGAAGTAGATCACGAACAGTATCCACCACATGCCGACCTGCTTGCCGTCAGCGTTGGTGTAGGTGAAGGCGGAGATGCTGTTCGCGCCCCACATGGCGATCCACGGGGCGAACAGGGAGGCGAACGCCTTGACGAACTGGCCGAGGGTCAGCGTGGAGGCGAGCTTATCACCCTTGACGAACACGGTCAGCAGCGGGTTGAGCGACACCTGCATCAGTGTGTTGCCGATGCCGAGGAACGCGAAGGAGATGACGATGAGCACCAGCTGCACGGTGGACTTCATCGGGCACAGCAGGTAGGCGATGATCGGCAGTGCCATGGCGACGAGCGTCACCAGGATGGACCACAGCACGGTCTTGCGCCGCCCGATCTTGTTCATCAGGATGCCGGTGGGCACGGAGAAGATCAGGAACCAGAAGAACACCATGGTGGTGAACAGGTTGGCGGTTCCGTCGGCGAGACCGAACTCGGCCTTCACGTAGTTCGTCGCGGTGCCGACCAGGTCGACGAAGCCCATGACGAAGAAGGCGAACATGACAGGCAGGATCTTGGCGAATCCCGCGTTGACTGGCTTGGTGGTTTCGTTGCTCATTGCGATGTTTCCCTTTTCTCTGATAATGAGCTGTGATTATTTGATCGTCGGTGCATCCTGCGGGCGTGTCACTGCGCGGCCTGCGCGAGGTAGTCGGGCATGGTGTCCGGGTACTCTGGCCAGGCGCCGTTGGCGGTGCAGACGTACGCGGCGGTGTTCACGGCCTTGCGGTGCGCCTCGGCCAGCGTGTCGCCGAGCAGCGTACGGGCGGTGAACGTGCCTGAGAAGGAGTCGCCGGCGCCGACGGTGTCGACGACCTCGACGTGCGGGGTGGCCAGCGTGGAGGACTCGCCGTTCTTGGAGATGATGGTGGAGAACGTGGAACCGCCGGTCAGGATAACGTAGTCGAGGCCGTACTCGCTCATGAACCAGCGGCAGGCGTCGTCATCGGAGGTGCCGCGGATGTCGAACATGTCGCGCAGGAGCAGCAGTTCGGCGTCGTTGATCTTGAAGACGGTCGCCGCTTCAAGCAGCTCCTCGATGAGCTCCTTGGAGTAGTGGTCGCCGCGCAGGTTGATGTCGAAGAATTTCATTGCGCCCGGCTTGGTGTGCTTGAGCAGCTCGATGATGGTGTCGTGGGTCTCGGGGGAGCGCAGGGCCAGCGTGCCGTAGCAGATGGCGTCGGCCTGCTCCACGACCTCGATGAGCTGGCGGGTGAGCAGCAGGTGGTCCCAGGCGACGCCCTTGACGATGGTGTACTCCGGGATGCCGTTCTTCAAGCTGACCTCGACAGTGGAGGTGGGCCATGCGTTGCGCTGGATGATGGAGTGGATGCCGGCCTTCTCGGCTTCGGCGAGCAGCTCGTCGCCGAGCGCATCCTCGCCGACCGCGCTGATTGACCAGCCGTCGGCGCCGTTCATCTTCGCGTGGTAGGCGAAGTTGACGGGGGCGCCGCCTGCGCGCTTTCCGCTGGGCAGCATGTCCCACAGGAGCTCTCCGAGAGACAGAACGATGGGCTTGGTCATGATGGTTTCCTTTCCGGGATGGTTGCTGTGGTTGTTGTGTTGTTGTGTTGCTGCGGGGTCCTCCGTTGTGGGGACCCCGGAAATCCGTGATGTTCCGCGGGCGGTCACGACAGTTCGAAGAACTGTGGCGGGTGGTCGAGGAACTGGTTGATGGCTACGGCCGCGGCGCCGTTCAGGGCGGCGTCCGCGGGCAGGGCGGACAGGGTGATGGCGGTGGTGTCGTTGAGCTCGTGGATGACGTGCTTGTCGATGACCTTGTGCACTTCGTCGAGCAAGAGCTGCCCGGCTTCGGCGACGATGTCGCCGATGACGATCTGCGAGGGGTTGAAGGAGTTGAAGATCGTGATGCAGCCGAAACCGACGTACCGTGCGACCCGCTTGATCAGTGCGATCGCGCGCTTGTCGCCGCCGCGGGCCAGTGCGAACAGCGCTCGGCATGCCTGCAGGTGGGTCATCGTGCCGGCATCGGCGATCAGATCGTCTTCCTTCAGGATCATCTCGTGGATCGCGGGGGTGGAGCAGTAGCGTTCGAGGCATCCGACGTTGCCGCAGTCGCACGGCTTGCCGTTGATGTCGATGCTGACATGGCCGATTTCGGTGGCCGCTCCGAGGGCGCCGTTGATGATGTTGCCGTGGTCGATCACGCCGAGGCCGACGCCTTCGCCGACGAGGTAGTAGGCGAGGTTCTCGGTGGTGATGGTGGGATCGAACAGGTATTGGGCCATCGCGCCGGCGCGGGCGTCTTGCTCCACGAACACGGGGACGGTGAACGCGTTGCTGAATTCGTGGATGAAGTTGACTTTCTGCCATCCGCGCATCGAGGACACGACGGCGGTGCGTCCCACGCTGCGCAGGTAGGGGCCGGGGACGGCCATGCCGATGGCGATGATGCGTCGGTCGGCTTCGATCAGCGAACCGATGGTGTCGTGGAGCTGCATGATCGCCGAGTCGATGGTGTCTTCGGTGACTTGGGGCAGTTCCTGCACGGTCAGCGGTTTGCCGGCGAGGTCGAACACGCCGAGCTGTACCAGGCTTCGCGCGAATTTCACGGCGATGACGTGGAATTCTGCGGTGTCGAGAGTGAGCCCGATGGAGCGGCGGTTCTTGCGCCCCTCGAAATCGCCGGTCTCCTTGATGGCGCCGGCTTCTATGAGCTTGGCGGTGATCTTGGTGATGGCGGCGGGGGTGAGGTCGAGGGCTTTGGCGATCTGCGCGCGAGAGCTGATGCCGTGCTGGTACAGGTGCTGCATGATCCGCGAACGGTTGGTTTCGGACACTGATGCCAGGGTTGCGTTGGCGATGGTGTTGGTCATCACTGCTCCTTCGCTGTCGTGCCGTGTGCGCGGTCGTTGCGTGTTGTTGTCATGCTCGTCATTGAATATGAACGATGTTTATATATTAACACTGTTAATCAAAAAAAGGGAGGCGCGCCGTTGTTCGGCGTGTCGCGCCTTGTCCCACGGTTTGCGCGTGTCGGGGCGTGGGATGGTTCGGGTGCCCTCGTGCGGGATGGTACGGTGATAGACAAGGTATGTGACGCATCGAAGGAGATGACAATGACGGTTGAAATCGCGGTGCAGGACGTGGAGGGCGCCCGCATCGCACATGAGGAGGGGGCGGATCGCGTCGAACTGTGCGCCGCTCTGATGGGCACGGGCGGGCTGACCCCAAGCTTCGGCATGATCCAGGCATGCTCCCATGTCGGCGTACCCCAAGGCGTCCAGGTGCTGATCCGTCCGAGAGGCGGTTCGTTCGTGTTCACCGATGAAGAGAAATACGTGCAGATCGCCGACGTCCGTTCGGCCATCCTCGCCGGGGCGTCCGGCGTCGTCGTCGGAGGCATGACCGAGGACGGGCGCATTGACGTGCCGTTCACCCGCGCGCTGGCCGAGGCCGCCCGCAACGAGGCCGTGCGCTGCAATCGCAAGGTGCAGGTCACGTATCATCGTGCGTTCGACATGCTCGACGATCAGTTCGCCGCGCTGGATACCCTGATCGAACTTGGCTTCACCCGCGTGCTCACCTCGGGTGGCGCCGCATGCGTCCCGGATGGTCTGGGCCGCCTGCGGGAGCTGTCCGAATACGCCGCGGGGCGCATCCAGATACAGGCCGGCGGCGGTGTGACCGTCGATCTCATTCCCGCCTTGAAGGAGACGGGCGTGTCGGCGATTCATTTGTCGGCGAAACGCACGATGACATCGGATGGGGGCCCCGGAGGCGGAGGCAATGGCGTCATGGTATGCCGCACCGATCGGGATGTCGTGCGTGCCGCAGTCGCCGCCGCGCGCTGAAAATCCAAATCCTCCCGCTGACGGGAGGTGGCGCGCAGCCTGATCAGCGGTTTTCCAGGTAATCGTGGAGAACTGATAGGGCTTCGCCACGCAGGGTGATTTCGCCCTCGCACTCGCATCGGCGGATGATGGTCCGCGTGTGGAACGACGAGCCGGTCAGCAGGTCGAGCTGCGCCTGCGCGGCCGACAGCAGGGTGTCGTTGACGATGTCGCTCTGCCCGTACACGCACACGTCGGCAAGGTCCAGCAGTCCCACGGGCATGGACAGCGCCGTGCCCAGATAGGTGCCGGCCTCGCGCAGGATGCTCGCGCGCATCCGTTCGTCGCTGCGCTGCAGCCGTGCGTGCAGCGAGGTCGCCGAGACCAGGCGTTCGAGGCACCCTCGCTTGCCGCAGGCGCACGGAGGGCCCTGCGGGTCGAGGGAGATGTGGCCGATCTCGCCGCCGGCGTGGTTCTCGCCGAACACCGGCACGTCGCCCAGCAGCACGGCGCCTCCGACGCCACGGCGCAGGCGGACGAACATCATATTGGGGCCGCCCTTGCCGAACAGTCGCTCGGTGAACATGGCGGCGGTCGCGTCGTTGTTCACGGTGACGGGAAGTGAGAAACGCCGTTCGATGGGCGTGCGGACGTCGACGTTGCGCCAGCCGAGCAGCGTGGAGCGCTTCACCAGGCCGTTGCCGTCGACCACGCCGGGCATGGCGAGCCCGATGCCGATGACGTTCTGCGTGGCGGCGTGCAGGGGAGTGATGACCTCGTTGATGGTGTCGAAATCCACATGGTTCACCGCCCGCAGCGCGTGTTCCACGTGCATGACCGGCTCGCCGAGCAGGTTCGTGGCCTCGCCCTGGATGAGATGCGGCTGTGACAGGTCGATGCTGATGATATGCAGCGTGTCGGGGTCGACGCTCAGCAGCGTGCCTCGCTTGCCCTTGCCGCCGTTGGACTCGCGGCCGTTCTCGCGCAGCAGGTGACAGCTGAGCATGCTGTTGACCACATCGGAGACCGCCACGCGGGACAGTCCCGTGCGCCGCCCCAATTCGGCGCGTGAAAGTTGGACGTCGGGGAACAGCAGGCTGAAGATCAATGACCGGTTCGTGCGTCTTGCATCGGCGGGACTTGCCTTGCCGCTCTGTCCCGGGTTGTGGGGGCCCCATATCCCGGATTGCTGGTAAGCGGTCATAAGTCCCTGGATCCTTTCCGTGGCTCTCCGCGAGACCATTTCCGGTCACGCAATGTTCATTCTACGGTCGCTCATGTTCAATGTCCGTTGTGTCGCCGAAGATGCGGATATACACATTAGTTAGTATCATTAACAAATAGCGGATGCGCATGTCACGGGAAACGCAAGAATCGCGTGACGGCACGGCTGGTCGCTGATGACAACGGGGTGGCCGAACCGCTGAAGAATGAACAACACAAGGAGGTTGCACATGCCTGAAGTGATTATCGTGAAGGATCAGGATGAGGCCGGCGAGCTGTACGCCCGCTGCGTCGCCGATCTGATCAAGGGCAAGCCGGACGCGGTGCTGGGTCTGGCGACCGGTTCGAGCCCGCTGGCCGCCTACCGTCACCTCGCCGCCATGGTGAAGGCCGAGGACATCGACGTGTCGAAGGTGCGCGGTTTCGCGCTTGACGAGTACATCGGTCTGCCGCTGACCCATCCGGAGTCCTACCACAGCACCATCCACCGCACCGTCGTCGAGCCGCTCGGCCTCGACCCGGAGAAGGTGCACGTGCCCGGTGACGTGCTCGACGGCGCCCCGCTGGAGGACGGCGAGCGTATCGCCCACGCCGGCCCCGAATACGATGCGGCCATCGAGGCCGCGGGCGGCATCGACGTGCAGATCCTCGGCATCGGCACCGACGGCCACGTCGGCTTCAACGAGCCCGGCTCGTCGCTGGCCTCCGGCACGCGCGTCAAGACGCTGGCCGAGCAGACCCGCGTCGACAACGCCCGCTTCTTCGACGACGACATCAACCAGGTGCCGACCCACTGCATCACGCAGGGCATCGGCACGATCCTCAAGGCCCGTCACCTGGTGCTGCTGGCCTTCGGCGAGGGCAAGGCCGAAGCGGTCGAGGAGACCTGCGAGGGCGGCGTGAGCGCCTTCTGCCCGGCTTCCGCTCTGCAGCTGCACCCGCACGCGACGATCATCGTCGACGAGGCCGCCGCCTCCCGCCTGCGCCACAAGGACTACTACAAGTACGCCTTCGAGCACAAGCCGGCTTGGCAGGGCATCTGATCAGCGCCCTGACAGGCATATCGATATGCGCTCCCGAACCGGGGCGCATGACGGATGGGTTCCCCGTCTGGGGGACCCATCCTCGCATGGGGCGGTCATCATCGCGCCCCGAATCACATACAAAGAGGTAGGACAATATGACTCAATCACGAGAACAGATCGTCGCGCGGGTGACTGATGCGCTGAAGGGCGAGGCGGGTCGCGTCGCCGTTCGCGGTGCCCGCAAGGTGGATGCGTGCGGCGTCCAGGATCATTTCTGGCTGACCGCGGCGGACGGTGTCATCGTCGCCACCGGCACCGACGACGAGGCGTTCGAGTCGGCGTGTCGTTCCATCGGCCTTGATCCGGCTGACGAGACGGCCATCATCGATGCGGCCGGGCAGCTGATCACCCCGGGCTATGTGGACATTCACGCGCATGGCGCATGGGAGCATTCCTTCGATGACGGTCCGGAAGGCATCGACATCGCGCGTGCCGGTCACGCCGTGCACGGCACGACCAGGCAGGTGCTGTCGCTGATCACCAACCCCATCGACGTGATCTGCGCGAACCTGAAGAACGTTCGCGCCAAGATGGACGAGCGCCCCGACGTGCTCGGCGCCCATCTCGAAGGTCCGTTCCTGGCGCTCGCCCGCAAGGGCGCTCATGATCCCGAGTGCCTCAAGGACCCGGTTCCCGAGCTCGTCGACGAGCTGCTGGGCGCTGCCGACGGCTGCATCCGCCAGATCACCATCGCGCCCGAGCTGCCTCACGGCATCAGCGCCATCAAGCAGTTCACGAAGGCGGGCGTCGTGCCGGCCGTCGGCCACTGCGACGCCGATTACGAGACCGCCAAGGCCGGTTTCGACGCCGGCGCGGGCATCATGACCCACATGTTCAACGCGATGAATGGACTGCACCACCGCAAGCCGGGCCCGATCCCGGCGGCCGTGGAGGATCCGCGCGTCACTATCGAGCTGATCAACGACGGCTTCCACGTGCAGGACCCGATGGTCAAGCTGGGCTTCGAGTTCGCACCCCACCGCACGGCGTTCGTCACCGACGCGATGGCGGCCACCGACTGCCCTGACGGCCCGTACAAGCTGGGTGCGCTGGACGTGAACGTCGTCGACGGCCACGCCCGTCTGGTGTCGAACGGTGCCATCGCCGGCTCCACGCTGCTGCTTGAGGTCGCCGTGCAGCGCGCCGTCAATGAGCTGGGCATCTCCCCGGTCGACGCCGTCGAGGCTGCCACGCTGGCGCCCGCGCGCGTTCGGCTACGACAAGCCGAACACGGTCACCGGCGCCCCGCTGGGTCTGCTCGCGCCCGGGTACGCCGCCGACCTGTTGCTCACCGATCCGTCCAGCTGGACGGTCAACCAGGTGTGGTGCGCCGGCCGCAAGCTGAAGTAAGGCGCAGCCGCAAGGCGTTGATTGCATTCGTCACGGGAAACTGTGATAGGTCGCGATGAGGGCCGTCTGCATATGCAGGCGGCCCTCATCTCATGTACAGCCTTGTCGCCCCCACCTCTTCCGGTCTCATAATGTGGGCATTGTGTGGCGGATGTCGCAAAATACCGGAATAGTTGCAATTCCAAGGGTTATTCGGCCACAAGCCGCACCCTTGCACATCCAGCCGATTCGTATGGAAACACATGGCTAACACAATAACCCCATAGTCTTGGTGACCGTGCCAATGAAGACGGCGCGGAGAGTAGTTAAGGAAGAGGTATTTCCCTTGAAGAATCATCGCAAGTTTTTGGCGGCTGTCGCATCCATCGCGGCAATCGCATCGCTGACCGCATGCGGCGGCGTGAAGGACGTCAATACGGCGAGCGGATCCGCGATCACCATCGGCACCACCGATAAGATCACCAGCGTGGATCCCGCGGGCTCTTACGACAATGGTTCGTATGCCGTGCAGATTCAGATTTTCCCGTTCCTGTATGCACAGGATTACAATACGTCCGAATTGAGCCCGGATATCGCCGCCGATGACGGTACATGGAATGATGACGGCACCGAATTCACCGTAAAGATCAAGGAAGGGCTGAAGTTCGCGAACGGTCATGACCTGACCGCATCCGATGTCAAGTTCTCGTATGACCGCATCAAGACGATCAACGACGCGAACGGCCCGAGCTCGCTGCTCGCCAACGTCGAATCCGTCGAGGCTCCGGACGATACCACCGTCGTGTTCAAGGACTCCGTGCCGTTCGATGTGACGCTCAAGCAGGTCATGTCCAGCCCGGCCGGACCCATCGTCGACGAAGAGGTCTTCGACGCCGACAAGCTGACCGACGCCGACACCATCGTCAAGGGGAACGCGTTCGCCGGCCCGTACAAGCTCACCGCGTTCAAGATGAACGAGACCGCGTCCTACGAGAAGAACGACAGCTACAAGGGCCTGACCCCGGCCAAGAACGACGCCATCCAGGTCAAGTACTTCGCCGACGCGTCCAACCTCAAGCTCAACGTCCAGCAGGGCCAGATCGACGTGGCCTTCCGCTCGCTGACCCCGACCGACATCGAGGACCTGTCCAAGGACTCCAAGGTCAAGGTCGTCAAGGGGCCGGGCGGTGAGGAACGCTTCCTGACCTTCAACTTCAAGATCCAGCCCTACGGCGAGTCCCAGTCCGACGCCGACGCCAACAAGGCCAAGGCCGTGCGCCAGGCCGTCGCCAACCTCATCGACCGCGATGAGCTGAGCAAGAAGGTCTACAAGGGCACCTACACCCCGATGTACTCCTTCATCCCCGACGGACTGTCCGGCCATGACGACACGCTGAAGGCCACCTATGGCGACGGTGAGGGCAAGCCCGACGCCGCCAAGGCCAAGAAGGTGCTGGAGGACGCCGGCGTTTCGACCCCGGTCGACCTCAAGCTCCAGTACAACGGCGACCACTACGGCTCCTCGTCCGCCGACGAGTACGCCGCCATCAAGTCCCAGCTGGAGGCCGACGGCCTGTTCAAGGTCGACCTGCAGCAGACCGAATGGACGCAGTACAACAAGGAACGCGTCGTCACCGAAGACTCCGACGGCTCGTACCCGGTCTACCAGCTCGGCTGGTTCCCGGACTACTCCGATCCGGACAACTACCTGTCCCCGTTCTTCCGCGACGGCAACTTCGTCAACAACGGCTACTCCAACAAGGAAGTCAACGATCTGATCGTCAAGCAGGCAGGCGAGAAGGACGCCACCAAGCGTGAGGAGATCCTCAAGCAGGTCCAGGCCCTGGAGACCGAGGACCTGTCCACCATCCCGCTGCTGCAGGGTGCCCAGGTGGCCGTCACCGGAACGAACATCAAGGGTGTCGTGCTCGACGCCTCGTTCCGCTTCCGCTACGCATCAGTGACCAAGTCCTGATCCAGTCCCGGCTCCCGCCGACGCGGGGCGACGCCCGTGAAGCCGGTCATGGATGGTGCAGTTGACGCCAAGCCATCCATGACCGCCGCGGGCGATCCCACACGCCGCGGGAGCATCATCCGTATTCGATCGTTTTTCCCAGAAGGAGCATCGCGTGTCCGAAAGCGCCACGGCGTCGGCACCTGCGAAGACGCAGCCGAAAGCCAAGAAAAACCGTTTGTCCAGTGGGTTTTTCCGTTTCGTATTGACCAGATTCCTGCTGATCATCCCCACTGTATTCATTCTCGTCACCATCGTGTTTTTCGTGATGCGTGCCACCGGCGACCCGATTTCCGCCGCCATGGGCGGACGCCTGACTCCCGAAGAGCTGCAACGCCGTATCCATGCCGCCGGCTATGACCGTCCGCTGGTCGTGCAGTACCTCGACTATCTTGGCGGGCTGCTGCGCGGCGATCTGGGCACCACGCTCACCGACAACCAGCCGGTCACCACCATCCTGACCCGCTACGGGGCGGCCACGTTCGAGCTCGCGTTCCTGAGCCTGATCGTCGCTCTGATCGTCGGCATCGGACTGGGCCGTCTCGCCGCCAGGCGCCGCGACCACGCCGCCGATGCGGGCATCCGCGTGTTCGCCATCCTGTGCTATGCGACGCCGGTGTTCTTCCTGGGACTGATGCTCAAGCTCGTCTTCGCGGTGTGGCTCAACGTGCTGCCCCCATCCGGTCGTTCCAGCTTCGCCAGCGACATGCAATTCCAGAGGCTGGTGTCGCCCACGGGCTTCTACATCATCGATGCCTTCCAGCTGGGTGACATGAGCGTGCTGGTCGATGTGCTGCGTCACGCGGTGCTGCCCGCCCTCGCGCTGGGTCTGCTGACCGCAGGCGTGTTCATCCGTCTGGTGCGCACCAACGTCATCTCCACGTACACGTCCGGCTACGTCGAGGCGGCGCGCTCCCGCGGCGTGTCGGAGGGCCGTCTGCTGTCCAAGCACGCCTGGCGACCCGCAATGATCCCGATCATCACGGTCATGGGCATGCAGATCGCGCTGATGCTCGCCGGCGCGGTGCTGACCGAGACCACCTTCGAGTGGAAGGGTCTGGGATTCATGCTGTCCCAGTACCTCAAGCAGCGTGACTTCGTCGCCGTGCAGGGCATCGTGATCCTAATCGCCATCATCGTCGCCGTGGTCAACTTCATCGTTGACGTGATCAGCGCGCTCATCGATCCGAGAGTGAGGTACTGACATGACCGAAAGCACTGCAACCAAAGTCGGCGTGCCCGGCGATAAGCGGCTCGGCGACCTCAAGGTCAACAAGCCGGTGCCATGGTACGGCAAGCTGCCGGTGGTGCGCGACCTGAAGATCGCGGTCGGCTGGCAGAAGGCCATGCTGGTCACGGGCCTTGTCATCACCGGCGTGTTCCTGCTCGTGGCGGTCTTCGCCCCGCTGATTGCGCCTTACGGATACTCGCAGATCAAGGACGCGGACGGCGTGTCGTTCCCGACGCAGGCCGCCCCCTCGTCCAAGCACATCTGGGGCACCACCGTCGGCGGATTCGACGTGTTCAGCCGCACGGTGTGGGGAGCGAGGACCGCGGTCATCGCCATCATCGTCGCCGTGCTGCTGTCGATCTTCGCCGGCGTGCTGCTCGGCCTCATCTCCGGATATTTCGGCGGATGGGTCGACCGCGTGCTGGTCGTGATCGCCGACGCCATCTACTCGTTCCCGTCGCTGCTGCTCGCCATCCTGATGGCCATCATGATCTCCGGCGGCCAGTCCGGCCTGTGGAGCGGCATCCTGGCATCAGGCATCTCCATCACCGTGGTGTACATCCCGCAGTACTTCCGCACCATCCGCGCCGAAGTGGTGCGCATCAAAGGGTCGGCCTACGTCGAGTCGGCGAAGGTCGTGGGCGCCTCCACATGGCGCATCATGACCAAGCACCTGCTGAAGAACTCGACGCGCACGCTGCCCGTCATCCTTACGCTCAACTCGTCCGAGGCGATTCTGACACTCGCCGGACTGGGCTTCCTCGGCTTCGGCATCGAGCCGACGTCCGCGGCCGAATGGGGGTATGACCTGAACCGTTCCGTCGCCGACGTCACCGCCGGCATCTGGTGGACGGCCGTGTTCCCCGGCATCGCCATCGTGCTGATCGTGCTGGGCATCACACTGGTGGGCGAATCGCTCAACGATCTGGCGGATCCGCGTCTTCGTGCCCGCAAGTCCGCCGGCGAGGTCATCGGATCCATCGAAGACACGTCCGTCGACCCCAGTGAGAAGCCGAGCGCCGACAACGAGGTGATCGCGGAGCTCAAATCCGAAGGCAAGCCCCAGGTCAGTGTGGAGAACCCTGCCATCGCGCAGGTGATGGAAAAGGAGACCGACCATGAGTGACTCGACCAACGTCAAGGACACGTCCGGCAATCTAGCCGAAATCGAGAACCTCAGCGTCTCGTTCATGACCGATGCGGGCTCCATCAAGGCCATCGACAAGGTGGATTTCACCATCCCGCGCAAGACCGTGGTCGGCGTGGTCGGCGAATCCGGCTCCGGCAAGTCGGTGACCGCCCGTTCGATCATCAAGCTGCTGCCCGAGACCGCCACCACGTCCGGTGCGATCTACCTGTCGAACCTTGCCGACTCCGAACGCCTTGACGTGCTGAGCCTGTCCGGTGAGGATCTGCGCCGCATGCGCGGCTCCGAAGCGGCCATGGTGTTCCAGGAGCCCAACTCGGTGCTCAACCCGGTGTACACCATCGGCTGGCAGATCGAGGAGGGCCTGCGCGCCCACGGCATGAAAGACAAGAAGGAGCGCCGGGCGAAGGCCATCGACATCCTCAAGAAGGTCGGCATCCCCGAGGCCGAGACCCGCATCGACTACTATCCCCACCAGTTCTCCGGCGGCCAGAAGCAGCGCATCGTCATCGCGATGGCGCTGGTGCTCAACCCCGGGCTGATCCTCGCCGACGAGCCGACCACCGCGCTCGACGTGACCGTGCAGGCCGAAATCCTCGACCTGCTGCGTCTCGCCCGCGACGAGTTCGACGCCTCCGTGCTGATCATCACGCACAACATGGGCGTCATCGCCGACATCGCCGACCAGGTGGTCGTGATGTACCGCGGCCATGTCGTCGAGCAGGGCGATGTGGAAAGCATCTTCTACCATCCCAGCCATCCCTACACCCAGCGCCTGCTGGCTGCGGTGCCGCGCATCGGCCAGAAGCTGGTCGTGCGCGATGTCGACGGCAAGCCGATCGACCGCACGTCGGATTGGCATGACGAGCCACTGGCCGTCGAGGCGAAGGGACTGACGATCACGTACCCCGGGCACCTGATGCAGCCCGACTTCGTGGCCGTAGACGGCATCGACTTCGCGATCCACCGTTCCGAAGTGCTCGGTCTGGTGGGGGAGTCCGGTTCCGGGAAATCCACCACCGGCCGCGCGATAGCCGGCCTGCAGAAAGTGAGCGGAGGCTCGCTCAATGTGCTCGGCGTCGAGATGAACGGCGTCAGGGAGCGTGATTTCAAGCCCAAGCGTGCCGACATCGGATTCGTGTTCCAGGATCCGGGTAGCTCGTTCAACCCGCTGATGACCATCGCGGAGAACGTCGCCGAACCGCTCATCGTGCACCGCAAGTACTCGTCGGTCGCTGACGCGAAGGAGTACGTGGGCGACCTGCTGGAGATGGTGCAGCTGCCGAGGGCGTACATGAGCCGATTCCCGCACGAGCTGTCGGGTGGCCAGCGGCAACGCGCCTCGCTGGCACGCGCGCTGGCGCTCAAGCCGTCGCTGCTGATCGCCGACGAGCCGACGAGCGCGCTCGACGTGTCGGTGCAGGCCAAGGTCCTTGAACTGTTCAAGAAGCTGCAGGTTGAGATCGGATTCGCCTGCCTGTTCATCACCCACGATCTGGCCGTGGTGGACATGCTCGCCGACCGTATCATGGTCATGCACAAGGGACGCATCGTCGAGCACGGCGACGCCGACGACATCATGCAGCGGCCGAGCAACCAGTACACGAAGAAACTGCTCGCCTCGCTGCCGGTTCCCGACCCGCGCGAACAGCAGAAGCACCGCGCCCACCTGCACGAGCTCCTGGCCGCCGAAAACGCGGCCTAGCCGCTAGCCCCAGCAGGATTACCGGTTCCGCCCCGCTGGCGGGAGGACACATATCGACTCCACGCGAACGTCGTATGGGCGGGCGTGGTGCGACTAGTATAGGGAAGGAATTGTCAGTCGGTTTTCGAACGGCACAGGTTTTCGAACAGTACGAAGGAGCGTCACACGATGAGCGAAGTCATCACCGAGAAGGACAAGGAATACGAGGCCCGCGAGGAGGCGAACGCCCCCGGCGCGGATCAGGCGATGAGCGACCGTGTGAACAACCGTTCGCTGCGTCCCAATTCCAGCGCCTTCATTGATTTCATGAAGACCGGTTGGGACGCCAGCGAACCGGAGATCGAGCCGCTCGAATCCTCGAAGTTCACGCCGGCGCGACTCGCCGCACTGGGCAAGGCGTTCCCCGGCGAGCGTCTGGTGATTCCGGCAGGCAGTCCCAAGGTGCGCAACAACGACTGCGATTACATGTTCCGCCCGGACACCACCTTCGCGTACTACACCGGCCTCGGCCAGGATTACGAGGCGGGTGCCGTGCTGGTGCTCAACCCTCTCGACCCGGATTCGCCCGAGGCGAAGGCCGGCAAGACGCATGAGGCCGAGCTGTTCGTCGCCCCGCGCGCCGACACCGCCACGCAGGACTTCTTCATGAACGCCCATTACGGCGAATACTGGGTGGGCCCTCGCGCCGGTCTCAAGGAAATGACCGCGATGACCGGCATCGAGACGCACGACATCGCCCAGCTGGCTGACGCGCTGTCCAAGGACGTCGGGGCCGAGGCCGGTGCGGTGCGCGTGCGCGTGATCAGCGACGCCGACCCGCAGGTCACGTCACTGGTCGAATCGATCCGTGAGGCCAACGGCTATACCGACCCGGACAAGAACAACGCAGCCGACGACAAGCTGCACGAGTTCGCCGCCGAAGCCCGCATGGTCAAGGACGAGTACGAGATCGGAGAGATGCGCAAGGCTGTCCAGGCCACCAAGCACGGCTTCGACCACATCCTTGCGAAGCTTCCCGAAGCGCTCGACAAGCCGCGCTCCGAGCGCATCCTCGAAGGCGCGTTCAACGCGGTGGCCCGCGAGGAGGGCAACGCGCTGGGCTACGATACGATCATCGCCTCCGGCGAGCACGCGCCGATTCTGCACTGGATGCGCAACACGGGCGTCGTGCGCAAGGGCGACATGCTGCTCATCGATGCCGGTGTGGAGGTCAACAGCCTGTACACGGCCGACATCACCCGCACGTTCCCGACCAACGGCAAGTTCACCGATTTCCAGCGCCGGCTCTACCAGGCGGTGCTGGACTCCCAGCAGGCCGGCTTCGAGGCCGCCAAGCCGGGCGCCACGTACTCCGACATCCATCACGCCTGCATGCGCGTGATCGTGCAGCGCCTGCACGACTGGGGGCTGCTGCCGGTGGACGTCGAGGAATCGCTGTCGCCCGAAGGCCAGCAGCACCGCAGGTGGCTCGCCTGCGGCGTGGCGCACCACCTCGGGCTTGACGTGCACGATTGCGCACAGGCTCGCTACGAGTCGTACCAAGGCGCGAAGATCGAACCCGGCATGATCTTCACCATCGAGCCCGGCCTGTACTTCCGCGAGGACGACCTGCTGATTCCGCCGGAATACCGCGGTATCGGCATCCGCATCGAGGACGACGTGCTGATGACCGAGAACGGCCCCGAATGGATTTCCGCAGGCATCCCGAAGCAGCCCGACGACGTCGAGCAGTGGATGGCCGACATGGCCGCAGGCTCCAAGGCCTGATTGTTCCGATACGATGCCGCCCCTTTCAACGGGGCGGCATCGTCGGTTGTACGCAATATAAGGAGGAATGCCCATGCCAACACCCGAATTCGTATTGGAGTTGCGCAAGAAGATCGGCCATGACCTGTTGTGGCTCAACGGGGTCACCGGCTGCGTGCTGGACGACCGGGGCCGCCTGCTGCTGGGCCGTCGCTCCGACACCGGCGAGTGGGCCATGGTCTATGGCATCAACGAGCCCGGTGAGCAGCCGGCGGATACGGTGGTGCGCGAGATCAAGGAGGAGACCGGCATCGACGCGGTCGTCACAGACCTGGTCGCCGTCACGTCGTCGTCACGCGTGATCACCTATGCGAACGGCGACAACACGATGTACATGGACCACTCGTTCCTGTGCGCTCTCAAGCCCGGCGGCAATGCCGAGCCGTATGTGGGGGACGAGGAAAGCCTGAACGTGGGCTGGTTCGAACTGGATGATCTGCCCGAGCCCCTGGCCGCCAGCACTGTGGAGCGGCTGAAGCTGTTCCGGCGCTATCTCGACAACAAGCGCCGGGGCGACGCCCACGCGCTGTTCGTCGCCGACGGGGTGCAGCGCTAGCGGCGGGTCTGTTTGCGTTTCTAAGTGCGCGCCGAAACGACAAGTGCGCGAACATAGGGACGCAAACCAGGCCATTTGCGTCTCTAAGTGCGCACGGTTGTCGTTTCGGCGCGCACTTAAGGACGCAAACGAGCGCTACACGGTCGTCATAGGGGTTGACCGGTGTGACGTGCCATCCGTCTCACTCGTCTTCCATGTCGGCGAGCTCATGCGCCGGGCAGGCAAGCGCAAGCACGGCCGTGGTCGCTATGAACGCGACGCCACTGAGGATGATTGCCCGCATGATCCATCTCCTATCGCGTGGTCTTCTCATCGGAGAGCCGAACCTTTCCTTATCAAGTACAGCACCATATAAGAGCTCGTTTCATGGGTCAGGTCATACGAACGGTCAATTTTTGGTGACGACTTCGTGAATTACGCCGTCATCGTGCCTGCGATTGGCGTCGCAATGACGCGGCGGCGACCTGCTGGCCGGATATTGCCGTCGGCATATGACAGGACGACCATTAGAATGGCGTAACGGAACCATTGACAAGCAAACGAGGTCGACATCAGCATGTCTTTTGAACATCCGAACCGCAACAACGAGTCCATCCGCGACGTGGAGCGCGACATCATGCGCCGCCCGCCGGAGCACAACACCACGAATCTGGATCTGGACCGGATGAACCTCATGCTCGACGTGCTCGGCCATCCGGAGCACTCGTTCCGTGTGATCCACGTCACCGGCACGAACGGCAAGGGGTCGACCGCCCGCATGGCCGAGGCCCTCTGCCGGGCGTATGGGCTGCGCACCGGCCTGTATACGTCGCCGCACCTGGAACGTATCAACGAGCGCATCGCCATCGACGGGCAGGAGCTGAGCGATGACGATTTCGTGGACATGTGGGATCAGATCAAGGATCTGGTCGCCATCGTCGACGCGAAGATGGCCGAGTCCGGCCGCCCCCCGATGAGCTTCTTCGAGGTGCTGACATCGATGGCCATCTGGAAGTTCGCCGACGCGCCGGTCGACGTTGCCGTCGTCGAGGTCGGCATGGGCGGCCTGTGGGACGCGACGAACGTGCTGGACGCGGACGCGGCCATCATCGGCCCGGTCGACATGGATCATATGCAGTGGCTTGGCGACACCGTCGAGCAGATCGCCACCGAGAAGGCCGGTATCATAAAGCCGAACTGCACCGCCATCATCGGGCCGCAGCCGCATGAGGAGCGGGTCATGCCGATTCTGATGGAGGCCGCCGAGCGCAACCATGCGACGCTGATACGCGACGGCTATGAGATGGAGGTCACGGACCGCGTGCCTGCGGTCGGCGGCCAGATCGCCACGCTGCACACACCGAACGGGGTGTACGAGCAGGTGCCGATCGCCAAGTTCGGCGAGCACCAGGCACACAACGCGCTCGCCGCGCTCGCTGCCGCGGAGGCGGTCATCCCGGTCAACGGGCCGTTGAACGGCGACCTGGTCGGGCAGGCGCTGCAGGGCGTCAAGGTGCCCGGCCGCATAGAGCAGATCCGCACGTCGCCGACGATCATCCTTGACGGCGGACACAACGTGAACGCGGCCGAGGCGCTGCGCAAGGCCATCGAGGAAAGCTACGACTTCACACAGCTGGTCGGCGTCGTCGCGATGATGGGCGACAAGCAGGTGGAGGAGTATCTCGGCGTGCTGGAGCCGATCCTGAGCCAGGTCGTCGTCACCGAGAACTCGTGGCGCGACCGCGTCATGCCGGCCGAGGAACTGGAGAAGATCGCCGTCCAGGTGTTCGGCCGCGACCGTGTCATCCGCGAGGACAGCCTGCCAGACGCCATCCAGAAAGCGGTCGACATGGTGGATGTCGAGGATGAGACCGGAGTCGGCTACGGCCGTGGCGTGCTGGTCTGCGGCAGTTTCGTCACCGCCGGAGACGCGCGCACGCTGCTCAAGGAGCGGATGAACGCCGACCTCGCCAAGCCGAAGGCCGAGCGTGTCAATCCCTCGGTGGGCGAGCCCGAGCCGCGCACCGGCGCCGGAGACCCTGCACGGTCCGGGGTGGAATCGGACGCCGACACGGACTTCGCCACCGATGCGAACCCCGATTTCAACGAGAACGACTTCGGCGATTTCGGCTTTGACAAGGCCGCCAAGGAGGCTGCCAAGGAGGCCGCCAAGGAGGCGGATGCCGCCGACGGCGGTCCCAAGGGCGGACAGGCCTAGTCGACATGTATCTCAAGGAACTCACGCTGCGCGGCTTCAAATCGTTCGCATCTGCCACGACGCTGCGATTCGAGCCGGGCATCACCGCGGTCGTCGGTCCGAACGGTTCCGGCAAGTCGAACATCGTCGACGCGCTCACCTGGGTGATGGGTGAACAGGGCGCGAAGAACCTGCGCGGCACGTCGATGGAGGACGTGATCTTCGCGGGAACGTCCTCCCGCCCGCCACTCGGCCGCGCACAGGTGAGCCTGACGATCGACAACACCGACCACACGCTGAACATCGACTACAGCGAGGTGACGATCAGCCGCACCATCTTCCGCAACGGGGGTTCCGAATACGCGATCAACGGCTCGGCCTGCCGTCTGCTCGACATCCAGGAGCTGTTGAGCGACACCGGGCTCGGGCAGCAGATGCACGTGATCGTCGGGCAGGGGCGGCTGGACGCGATTCTGAGGGCCGATCCCAGCGGCCACCGCGCGTTCATCGAAGAGGCCGCGGGCATCCTCAAGCACCGCAAGCGCAAGGAACGTGCGCTGCGCAAGTTGGCGAACACCGAAACGAACCTGTCGCGGCTCGACGACCTGCTGAGCGAGATACGACGGCAGCTCGGGCCGCTTGGCCGGCAGGCGCGTATCTCGCGCAGGGCCGACAGCATCCAGGTGACGTTGCGCGATGCGCAGAGCCGCCTGTACGCCGACGATGCCGTCGCCGCGATGGCGAAGCGCGACGCGGTGCGCGGCGAGCTGGCTTCGGTGCGTCACGACCTGCAGGCCGCGCAATCGGAGCTCGCCCGGGTCAAGGTGCGCATCGAACAGATCGAATCGCTGAGCGCGCAATCCAGCCCGGCACTCGCGCGAATCAACCAGACCTGGCATGAGATGTCTCAGATACAGGAACGGCTGAAATCGTTGTCCTCACTGGCCGGCGAACGCGGACGGTCGCTGCTCGGGCAGCTGGTGACCTCTCTCGGCGAGGACCCCGACATGCTGAACAAGCGGGCGGAGGAACTGGAATCGCAGGCGCGGCGGCAGTCGGAGACAGTCAACGACATGCGCATCGCGCTCGACAAGGCGATACAGGAGCGCGCCGACGACGAGAAAAAACTCGCCTCGGTGCGGCAGACCCTGGCGGAGCTGCGCAAAAGCGCCCAGCAGCGCGACTTGCAGATCGCGAACCTCAACGCGCTGATCGCCCGCGAGGAGGCGGCCGCCGAACTTGCAGACACACGCGCCAAGGATTTCACCGCGCAGCGCGAAACACTTCAGACCCAGTTGTCGCAGGCGCGCTCGCAGTGCGAGTCGTTGGAACGCGAGGCCGACAACGGCGACGATGACGGCGGCAAGGCGCTGGAACAGGCGCGGGCCGATCTCGCCAAGCGGCAGGAGGCGCTTGACGACGCGCTCGCGCGGCAACGGGACGTCGACGGTTCGATCATCACGCTGCAGGCCAAAGCCGACGCGCTGCGCGACACGCTGGAATCGCGCAACGCCTCCGGCGCTCTCGAACAGGACGATCAGGTGGCCGCGATGGGGCGGCTCGCCGATTTCATCCACGTCGAGGAAGGCTGGGAGGAGGCCATCGCCCACGCGCTGGACGCGTTCTCGGGCGCCATCGTGGTGCCGGGGGAGCGCAACCTCCTGCATGCGCTGCGCAAGGCGAAGCAGGATCGTCTGGGCAAGGCCGTGCTCGTGATGTCCGACGCGGCTGAAAGCGGTGCCGGTGCCCCGGAACAGGTGGCCGTCGCTGAGGAGAACGATGGTTCGCCATATCGGACGCCGTGTGCGGCCGGCACGATGGTGTCGGCGAATCCGGATGCACCGGACCCGGGCCGAGCCGCGGGGGTCGTCGGCGCGGTGCGGCTGCTGCTCAACAACGTCGTCGCGGTCGAGACGATGGATGAAGCCGTGCGGATGGTCCGCGACGGCGGATGGGCGCAGGCCATCACCCGCGACGGGGAGGTCGTCAACCCGGTGGGTGCCGTGGGCGGTTCATCACTGTCGCAAAGCGATCTGTCCTTGGCGGCGAGGCGGGATAAGGCGCTGAAGCGGATTACGGTGCTGCAAGGGCAGCTGGACGACATCACGCGGCAGGTTGGCGAGGCCCGTCAGCGGCGGGACCAGGGGCGAGTGCTGGTCGACAAGGAATCGCAGCGGCGCATTCAGGCCAAGCTCAAGTCCGAACAGGCCGCGAAGGCGTTGCAATCGGCCGAGTCGCGGATGAAGGGCGTGGAACGTCAGGTCGCGGCGATCGAGGAGAAGCTGCGCGGCAGTGTCGAGGAACGCCGGAGCCATCAGTTGAAGCTCGACGATTTGCGGCGGGCGCTCGCCGCGATCCGGGATTCCGGCGCGGAACATGCCGACGTCGACGAGCTGGGGGAGCGCGAGCATCGGCTGGAAGCCGCGTTGAACGCTACCCGCGAGCATGAGGTCACCGCGAAGATCGCGTGGACGGAGGCGGAACGCAAGGTCGAGTCGTTCAAGCGGCAGGCCGGGCTGTTGCGCGACAACGCCGCGGAGGCCACGCAACGACGCGCGCGCATCGAGGCCATGAACGAGCGTCGCAAGGCGCAGGCCGCGCACGCGCAGCGCATCGCCGACGATGCCGCGCAGGTCGCCTCCCTGGTGGCGGCGAGCATCGACGATGTGATCGCCAAGCGCGAGGCGCTGCAGGCCGAGGCATCGAGCCACGACGCGGAGCTGAAGACGCTGCGGGCGCAGCGCGATGGCATCGAGCCGAAGGTCGCGGGACTGCAGCGGCGTGAACACGAGCTGGATGTGGATCGCGAACGATTGGCCGGGGAATTCGGGCAGTTGACGCAGAAGGTGTCGGATGACCTGGGACTTTCCATCGACGAGCTCACCCGCGATTTCGGCCCCGAGCGGCCGGTGCCCGTGCTGGACGAGAACGGGCGTCCCGTGCCGCGTGCGGACGCTTCTGAACCTGAATCCGAGTCCGAACCAGGCTCCGAATCTGACGGAGGCGACGACCCGAGCCGGTTCGAAACCGTTCCGTATGACCGTGCGGAACAGCGCAAGAGGCTGGAGAAGGCGAAGCGCGACCTCGCCGCGCTCGGCAAGGTCAATCCGTTGGCCGGCGAGGAATACGACGCGCTTGAGACCCGCAACCAATACCTGAACGACCAGCGCAACGACGTGGTCAAATCTCGCGATGATCTGATGAAGCTCATCAGGGATCTGGATTCCACGATGGTGAGCGTGTTCAAATCCGCGTTCGATGATACCGCCGCCGCGTTCGAGAAGATGTTCGCCACGCTGTTCCCCGGCGGTACCGGCCGTTTGCGTCTCGACGACCCCGATGACCTGCTTGCCACGGGTGTCATCGTCGAGGCGAGCCCGGCCGGCAAACGCGTCAAGCAGCTGAGCCTGTTGTCCGGCGGGGAGCGGTCCCTGACCGCGCTGGCGCTGCTGTTCGCGATCTTCACCGCGCGGCCGAGCCCGTTCTACGTGATGGACGAGGTGGAGGCCGCGCTCGACGACGTGAACCTGACCCGCCTTATCAACGCGTTCAACGAACTGCGCGAACACGCCCAACTCATCATCATCACCCACCAGCAGCGTACGATGTCGATCGCCGACGCGCTGTACGGCATCACGATGCGCTCCGACGGCGTCACCGCCGTAGTCAGCCAGAAACTCAGCCGCTGACCCCACATCGAAGACCACCCTCCGGCGCTGCGCGCCACCTCCCGTCAGCGGGAGGATTACCGATTGCCGACCCGCTGGCGGGAGGTGTCGGCCGTAGGCCGACTGGGGGTGGCCGTGCATCCGGGGATGTGGCTGTTGCTCCGCCCGACCGACCTTTTTCGCCTGCGCCGACTCTAGCGGCGGATGGCCTTGGCCCAGCTGACGGTGTCCTCCACGAGGACGGCCTGGGCGTCGATGATCGGCAGCTGAGGCAGCGGGAACGCCTCGTTGAGCACGGAGAGCTCGGTGCAGCCGAGCATCAGCGTATCGCAACGGCACGTGCCGGCCGGATCGAGCATCGCCTGCAGCACCGACTCGTAGCGCTGCAGATTCAGGTCGCCGGTTCCCTTCACGTCGTCGTAGATCAGTGACGTGATGCGCTCCTGCAACTCGTCGTCCGGCTCGACGAAGGTGTAGCCGGCCTCCTCGACGGCCTGACGGTACACGCCCGAAGCCCGCGAGCCCATCGTGCCGAGGAATCCGACGCGGTGGAAACGCTCCTTGGGGTATTGCCCGGCCATGTGCGCGACGGCGCCGCGCGGCATGTGCAGGATCGGCACCGGCGTCAGCGACTGGAAATGATCGTAGAAGTAATGCGCGGTGTTGCAGGTGAGCACGATGAAGCTCGCGCCCATCGCGGTCGCCTTGTCGATGTCGTCGGCGATTATCGGGAACGGGTCATCGTCGGACTGCCCGATGATGAACGCGGTCCGGTCGGGCACGGCCGCGTCGTTGAACACGACGTAGTCGAGGAACTCCTGGTCGCTGTGGGCGTGCGTCTCACGGTTGACCAACCGGATATAGCTTTCCGTGGCCAGCGTGCCCATGCCGCCCAATACCGCAAAAAATGGTCGTCTCATAAATGTCGCCGTCGATTCCGAAAAGTCAGTCGTTCTTGCCGAGATACGTGTCGTAGTTCTTCGCGGTCAGCCGGTGCAGCCTCCACAGCAGCAGCCGGCGCCTGAACGACAGGTCCCGCCCGTAGCGCAGCGTCCAGCCGGATTTGCCCGCCTTGTGCAGCGCGATTCCGCGGTCAAGCGCCTCCCCCGGCTCCGCGTACTTCTTGAGCGTCGAGAACGGCACCTCCAGCAGCATGCTGTCACCGCGGCCGATGACCGTGTCGCCCTCCATCGGGTTGCCGAGCACCAGGTCGTCGACGAAATACTCGGCCAGATTGAAGCCGTTAAGCGTCACGAAGAAGTTCGTGCGGCCCTGGCGCAAGTTGATTTCGAACAGCTTGTACTCTCCGTCGCGCGGGTCGAACTTGATGTCGAAGTTCGCGACGCCCTCATATCCGATGCTTTCCAGGAAGCTCTTGATCTTCAGGCAGAATCCCTCGTTGTAGTCGGGGATGATCGCCGCGTAGTTGCCGATGGCCTCCGGCGTCGGGTCGGCGAGCAGCACGTGGCCGAGCACCATCATGCGCACATGGTGGTCATGGTCGACGTAGGCGTTGAGCACGCGCATGTTGGCGTCGGAGCCGGGGATGAAGTCCTGGATGATCAGCTCGGAGCCGTAGCCGGCGCCGTAGATCGCGGAGACGACATGGGCCAGCTCCTCGGGCGTGTGCAGAATGAACGCCTTCTTGCGTCCGGGGAAGTCCACGTGCAGGTATTCGACGCTGTTCGCCGGCTTGACGGCCACGGGGAAGCCGAACGGCAGGTCGTGATACTTGCCGGCCGCGGCACCGGCCTTGTCCAGAACGAACGTGAGCGGGTGCGGCAGGTCATACTGGGCGCACAGCTCGTAGAAGGAGGTCTTGTTGCTCAGACGGTCGTGCAGGTCGGCATCGACCGACACGAACGTGAAATACGGCTTCAGCTCGTCCTTGTACCGGCTCAGCAGCTCGCTGTAGTCGTCACCGCACGCGATGAGCAGGAACGTGGTGTCGGGTCGCTCGGACGTGAGCCGGCGACCGGCCTCGACCATGTGACGGCGGAAGGATTCCGGCTCGGTGAAGTCCGCGAAGAACGTCGGCTCCATAATCGAACTGAATTTGGTGACGGAAAGCTGCATACGGCCGTATACCAGCGATTTCAGGCCATACGCGCTGTGGAACGCGCGGGCCATCGCGTAGGCGCAGGTTTCACTGCCGAGTAGTACAGGCTGGAAAGCCGTCATTATCGATCCTTCTGTTGGACGTTCACGATTGCTTATGACATTCTACATACTCCGTGTGGCGATGGGAGGCCGTTTCGTGCGCAGAGTGCGAAGATGCGGTCACGCGGGCCGTTGCCCCTGGCGCGGGGGGACGATACATTGAAATAAGACGTATTCTCCCGATGGAACGAGGTTGGTCATGGAAGAGACGACGGCACGGGGATTCGCGGAACTTCGTGAGGCGTTGGCGTCCCGCACCGGGACGCGGCCGGAGGACTGGTTCCCGGTCTTCAAGGCACGGTACGGCATGCAGGTGGCGTTCGACGCAGTGAGGTCGGTTCGTGGCGACGGCTCGGTGCTCACCCAGCTGTTCACCTGCTGCACGGCGGTCGATCCGATTGTTGTGAGCGGGCTGAGACCGCGGTATGCGGATGTGGGCGCCGACACGATGGGCATTGACGTCGCCAAGGTGGAGTCCATGCCGCTGGGGAGCGACGAGCAGGTGCATGCGATGGTGATGCAGCATACGTTTGGCGCGATCGATGAGGACTCGTCCCGGCGGCTGGCCGCGCTGGCGGGGGAGATGGGGGCGTTGCTCGTCGAGGATTGCGCCCACTGCGTGACCCGCATGGCCCGTGATGCTGCGGGATGGCCGTTGGCCGACATTTCCGTGCACTCGTTCGGCGTGGAGAAGATGCTGCCGACCAGATTCGGCGGCGCCATCTGGGTCAATCCGCGGCTGCGTGAGCGGGATGCGGCGCTGGACGCCGAGACCCGAGGCCGGCTCGCCGCGCTGGAGCAGCCGTCCCATCATCTGGATACGGTCACGAAACTGTATATCAACGAGAACCGCGTGCTGTCGCGTCTGGGCGGATTCGGCGGGTGGATGCGTGAGCGACTCACCGCTTCGGGCTGGTATGAGCCGCCGATTTCCGACAAGGAGCGTCGCGGCGCACTGGAATATGAGCCGATGACGGTGACGCCGTGGATCGCACAGCAGGCGGTGGCCGGCATCTCCGCGCTCGACGCCAATGAGAATGGGCGGCGCGCGGTCGTGACCATGTATCGCGAGGCTTTTGCGGGCGTCGACGGGTTGGACGTTCCGGCAGTGGCGATGAACGGCGAGGCGCAGCCGCTGTTGCGGTTCCCGTTGTTCGCGCGGGATACCGAGGCGGCGGAGCGCATCATCGCCGCAGCGCGGCAGGCGGGTGGCTACGCCGAACGCTGGTACCGCCCCGAACTGTTCCCCGGCGTGACCGATCCGGCCGCCTATGGGCTCGACACGTTGGACCGCTCCACCGTGCCGGTCAGCGACCGTCTGGTCTCCACCGCGCTATGCCTGCCCACCGAACTGGGTGAAGACGCGGTTCGCCGCGTCATCGACGCCGTCCGCGCCGCCGTCTGACCACCGGCACGTCTGACCGCCCTCTGGCGCGCGCAGCGGGTGTTCAGACGTCTCACCCCGTTGCACCGCGCCGGGAATCTTACTTCTTGAGGGTGTTCTTCAGTGATTTGGCGAGCTTGAGGGAGCTGTAGAAGGCCTTCTTGATCGGCACGTCACGCCCGGCGGCCACCGGGGTGATTTCCTCGGTGAACTTGCACTTGAATTCGTTGAGGCCGTTGAGGCTCGGTGCCAGCTCGGAGCCGATGCCCATCAGATCGTATTCGGTGATGCCCTGCGAGCCAAGGATGCAGCACTCGGTGTACAGCAGCTTGTCGGTCACGTGCAGGCGCATCACGTCGTTGCGCATGCCGGCATAGTAGCGTACCGCGTGCGTGCCGTTGACGGTCACGATTGACCATGCCACCACGCGGCCCTCGATGCGGGCCGCGAACACGCGGCAATGATCCGCGCCCAGCGCCTCGATCATGTCGGAGTAGTCGGTGATCGGAGCGGGCGTGAATCCGTCGCGCTTGCCGGTCTCCACCATCACGTCGTAGTATTCCGCGAAGTCGGCGATCGCCTGCTTCGTCTCGTCGGCGATGTCGGCCGGGCATTCGCGCAGCGACTTGCGTACGTCGCGGCGGCCGCGACGCTTCATGCGACTCAGGATCGCATCGTCGCCGCCGGTCACGTCGATCACCACGGTCTGGTCGTACGGCACGGTCGACAGCACCGGCACGGTGCCGTCGGTGAACCACGTGTCGATGCGGATGAACGCCACGTGCCTGTCCGCTCGGTGCACTTCGGCGGCGATCGCGTCGATGGCCTCGCGTTCCAGCGCCTCGTCCGGCTTGACGATCCAGACCGGGCCGTGCATCGAACGCAGGTAATGGTATCCGTGCGTCTCCATGTCGATGAACGCGATGAACGCGACGGTCTCGCCGTCTCGCTGGATCAGGTACACGCCCCAAGGAGTGCGGCCGGGGATGTCCGCCTGGAAGCGTGCCCACACGTCGGTCTGTTCGATCGGCAGCGTCACGCCGGCATCGGCCGCCGCCTGTTCCATTTGCTGGTAGTCGGTTTTCTGTAACGTAATCATGCTTGTCTTGCTTGTCTTTCTATCGGTTCGTGCGCTTTGGCGGCTCAGGCGAACATGCGCTCGACGATGCGGTCGTCGCCCTCGAACGGCACGTGCTTGTTGTGGTCCTTGATCCAGCGTTCGTCACCCTTGCCGATGATGAGGATGATGTTGAACCGGTCGGCGTGCGCTCGGGCGTCGTAGATCGCGTTCGTGACGGCGGTCGGGCGGTCGGAGATGACGGTGGACGCGATGCCGGGCACGGTGATGTACCGTTGCATCTCCGTGCAGATGTCGATGAACGGTTCGGTGTCCGTGTCCTCGGCGGTGAAGATGAAGCTGTCGATGCGATGCTGCGCCGCTTCGACGATCTCCTTGCGCCGGTCGTACGCCTTGTTGCCGGCCGAGCCGGTGACAAGCGTGATGCGCGGGTGCTGCGAGCCGAACCGCTCGTCGACGAAATCGAGCAGCGCGGTCACGGAGGCGTAGTTGTGCGCGTAGTCGACGATCGCCAGCGTGTTGGACTGCGGGTCGTGGAACTGCTCCATGCGGCCGGCGATGCGCACCGGCTCCATCGCGTGCGTGGCTGCGGCGTCGGCGGTCAGGTCGATTCCGGCGGCATGCGCGATGGCCAGCGCCGCTGCCGCGTTGGCGTAGTTGAAGTCGCCGTCCAACGCCAGACGGAACTCGCCGAGATCAGCGCCGTCTGCGGCGATACGGTAGGCGCTGTGCTCGGCGTTCGCCGGGCTTGCGGTGACATCGGCGGCATCGGATCCGGCGGGGCTCTGCCCGTCCAGCAGCTCGAACGTGGTGACCGGCACGCCGGCGTCCGCCGCGTCCTGACGCAGCAGGTCGGCATGATCGCTGGCCGCGCCGAGCACCAGCGCACGGCTGTTGCGCACGATCTGGCGCTTGCAATACAGGTAATCCTCGAACGTCGGATGCTCGATCGGGCTGATATGGTCGGGGGAGATGTTCAGGAACGTGGCCACGTCGAACGTCAGCCCGTACACGCGCTCGACCTTGTACGCCTGCGAGGAGACCTCCATGACGAGGTACTTCATGCCGTTGTCAGCGGCCTCTCGCATCATGCGGAAAGCGTCCATCGACTCGGGCGTGGTCAGGTCGGACTCGACGTACGTGTGCCCGTCCAGGCAGTTGTCCACGGAGGAGAACAGCGCTGCCTTGCCGTGCGAGTGGGCGTTCAGCACGGCCTGGGTGAAGTACGCGGTCGTGGTCTTGCCCTTGGTGCCGGTGATGCCGACCACGGTCAGCTCGTCCTGCGGGCGTCCGTAGAACTCCGCGGACAGCAGGCTCATGGCCTTGCGCGCGTCATTGACGATCAGGCCGGGTGCGCCGGTCTCTGCCGAAAAATCGGTGTCGGCCACGTATGCGGCCAGCCCGCGCTCGTCGATGTCATGCAGATACTCGGCCTTGAACCGCCCCTTGCAGCACAGCAGCGTGCCCTCGCGCACGTCCCTCGTGTCATAGGTGATCGCCGAAAAAGCGGTGTCAGCCCCTTCGATGTCGTGCGCATCAAGCGTCCAACGATCCGCGCGGATGATCTCCCGAAGCAGACCGTGCCGCTTGAGCAGTTGCGCCGCCGATGCCAACGTTACCGTCATACCAAAACCTTTCCTCATGGTGCCGCTGTCATTGTACAAGCCCGACGACCGCGGGAACGATATGCGCGACATGTGCTGATAAGTCCATCACAAAACCGTGCCCACGCTCACAATTTCACCGCACGTCTTGCATACAATAGTGAGCGTGACCGACGAACAGCAACCGAACGAGACCACGGCGCAGGCGCGAGCGAGATTCGAGAAGCTCGCCATGCCCGCGGTCAACGCGCTGTACCGCCAGGCGATGAAGCTCACCAACAATCCCGATGATGCCCAGGACCTTGTGCAGGACACGTTCGAACGCGGGTTCAAGGCGTTCGACAGTTTCGAGGACGGTTCGAACTTCGAGGCGTGGATGACCACCATCGAGCGCAACGCATACTTCAACCAGTACGCGAAGGCGAAGCGGCGGCCGCAGCGGGCCAACGACTCCACCGGCGAATACGACGACTGGGACATCTACGCGGCGTCCGAGCACTCCTCGGAGGGGCTGAAATCCGCGGAGCAGGAGTATCTGGACGCCTTCGCGCCGCAGGAGATCATGGCGGCGCTCGCAAAACTCCCGCCCGAGCGCCGGCAGGTGTTCATTGACGCAGCCATCGACGGCAAGTCGTACCAGCAGGTCGCCGACGAGCAGGGCGTGAAGATCGGCACGGTGATGAGCCGCCTGAACCGTGCGCGCACCCAGTTGAAACGCGAACTGTCATCGTACGCGCTGGCGCATGGATACGGCGACGCCCGCAAGCAACTGCCAAGTTCACCGTCCGCGAACTCCAGATCCCCGGTGAGCGTTCATAATGGAGATGACGGAATGCGATCCGTTGCGACGAGCGAAAGGAGCAGGCGTGAGTGACCCTATTGAGCGGCACAGCCATATTTCCATCACACGGCAGACGCCTGTGGGCATCGTCCATGCGGATATGCATATCACATCGGTGGAGATTTCGGGCATGCCCGGTGACATGGGCGATGATCTGGTCGGGGACTGTTTCGACCCGGATTCGTGTTGCGACGAGCATGAGAAGGCGATGATCGCGGCGCTGCGTGCGTATCTGCGGCCCGAGGTCGCGCCGGAATGTCTGCTGGCGCGGTTGCGCGACACGCTTGACCGCTGCTGCTGCGAGGATGGCGGGAATGCTGCCGGTGCCGTCGACGAGCCGGGACGGTCCGCGCAACCCGCGCAGCCTGTACGCGGCGCTGCGGTCGTGTCCTGAGACGCGATTTCGGCTTGGGCCCCTGTCTCGAAGCTCGGCAAGCAGGATAAAACGGGCCTGCATAATAAAACGGAATAATAAGATAACAAACGGGTCTGCCCGGCTTTCGCTGGGACAGACCCGTTGTCGTCTGTTATGACACCGCCGTATATGGCGATGTCTCGCGGCGTGGAATCACGCCGTCAGGCAAGAATCAGGCGTTCGGCCTTTTGCCGTGGTTGGCGGCCTTCTTGCGACGATCCTTGCGCTTGCGTCCGCGCATGCCCATGATGGACTCCTTTACTACGATTAATAAGCCTTGGGAATTATCACATACGGGGTAGACGTTGTGCAAGTGGCGAATTGTCACCAGCCGTAGGACGGCCGGGTGCCGGTCACTTGACCGTCACCTCGTAGCGTACCACGGTCGTGACGCTCTTGCCGGGCTCTATCACGGTCAGGTGGTCGCCGCTGCGGAACGCGTTGGCCGGGGCGGTCATCGGTTCGACGGCGATGCCGTTCGGATGCTGGTCGAACGGGGCGCCGGTGGCCGTGTAGCATTGCCACGCGTTGATGGTCTCGTCGCCGACCAGCTTGATCTCCATGCCATCGGGGCGGGTGAACACGGTCGTTGTCGTGCCGTCGTCGGCGCGGTGGACGTCCACCCAGGCGTCGTCGAACGCGCGTCCGTCCAGAACCGGGTCGTCGCGCAGATCGAACTTGGTGCCGTCCACAGGCTCGGTGCCGTTCGGCACCAGACCGGCGTCAACGGTGACGTGCGTGTCCGCGTCGATCTTCAGGCGGCATGCGGCCGAATCGGCGTCACGCTGCTCGCTGGTCTCGCCGTTTTTGCCGTTCGCCACCCACGGGTGCAGGCCGAGCGCCCACGGCGCCGGCTCGTCGCCATCATTGCGGGCGCTGACCGTGACGGTCATGCCCTTGTCGTTCAGCTCGTACGTGGCGGTGACGGTGACGTCGAACGGATAGCCGTCGAGGTTCGGGAAGCGCAGTGACTGGGTGACGCTGTTCTCGGTGAGCGATTCCAGCTTCCACATGTACTGGTATGCGTAGCCGTGGTTCGCGTTGTTGCGCGGCTCGGGATGATACTCGTTGACCGGCGCGCAGTAGTGCTTGCAGTTGAAGTCGTATTCGCCGTCCTTGATGCGGTTCGGCCAAGGCGCGAGGATATAGCCGCAGCAGGTCGGCGTCAGGTCGTCCGGTCCGTAGCTGCAGAACACCTCCTTGCCGCCGTAGTCGAAACGGCGCAGCTTCGAGCCGAGCTCGCAGACGACGGCGGAGAAATCGCCATGATGGATGGAATACTGGTTGCCGGTACGCGGTGTGGTGCCCATTGCTTGCTCCATGATCGACAGTGATATTGTTACCGCTCGCTATCATAGTGTGCGCTGGGCTTCTGCCGTGTGCGGTCGGGGTGTCGCCTGTTGCCCCCGGGCATTGTCATGTGCCGGTATCGCACGTGTAGGGATGTTCCGGCCGCACCCGTGCGTGTGCCTTTGCTACGCTGAGTCGTTGTGATTGAGTGATGCCGCATGGCGGCCACTGACTGCATGAGGAGGATGATATGGCGAAACGCATCGTGCTGGCGGACCCGCGCGGATTCTGCGCCGGGGTGGACCGGGCGATCCTCACCGTGCAGACCATCCTGAAGGCCGCGTCGGCGCGGGTGGATGGCCTGCCGCCGGTGTATGTGCGTCGTCAGATCGTGCACAACCGGCATGTCGTCGAGGATCTCGCCGCGCAGGGGGCCGTGTTCGTGCAGGAGCTCGCGGAGATACCTGACGAGGCTGCTGCCGCCGGCATCCCGATCGTGTTCTCCGCGCACGGCGTGTCGCCGCAGGTCAAGGCGGAGGCCGCACGCCGCGGCATGCACGTCGTGGACGCCACCTGCCCGCTGGTCAGCAAGGTGCATCGTGAGGTATTGCGTTTCGTGCGCGAAGGCTACGAGATCATCTACATCGGCCATCGGGGGCATGATGAGGCGGTCGGCGTGGTGGGGGAGGACCCCGTGCACGTGCATCTGATCGAACATGAGGCGGACGTGGATTCGCTGGATTTCCGGCCGGAGCAGAAGCTGGTGCTGCTCACGCAGACCACGCTCAGCATCGATGAGACGGCCGGCACCATCGCGGCGCTCAAGTGCCGGTTCCCGTGGATGAAGGAGCCGCCGAGCTCCGATATATGCTACGCCACGTCCAACCGCCAGGCCGCGGTGAAGCTCGTTGCCGAGCAGTCCGATAGCGTGGTGATCGTGGGGTCGGCGAACTCCTCCAACTCGGTGCGGCTCATGGAGGTCGCGCAGGGGGCGTTGGGGGAGCGCGGGCGAGCGCACCGCGTGGATGACGCGAACGAGCTCGACCCGTCATGGTTCGACGGGGTCGAGGCGGTCGGCATCTCGTCGGGCGCATCCGTGCCGGACGAACTGGTCGCGGGCGTCATCGAGGCCTTGCGCGCACAGGGCTTCACCGATGTATCCACCGTGGAGACCATCAAGGAGAACATGCATTTCGTGCTTCCGGCGGAACTCCGCCGGAAGCCCTCGCAGGCGCGGTAGTGCGCCTGCTCGCCTCATCGCCGCTGGCGGGACGAGGCGTATAGCAAACCCTATGTGAGGGTGTTCAACGCCAATGACGGGGCCGCCACGGTTCCCGGCATCGCGGCGGGGGAGTGCTCCACACTCGCGGTCGACGGCAAGGTGACGCTGACGGGAGGCTCCACGGTGAACGTGGGCGCTGACGGGTATGCGGCGGCGGGACTGTCCGCCACCGGTGCGCCCGTGGGCGCCGTCGCGCTTGCCGACCGCAGCCGGGGCCTTGCTGCGACATCGTGAAACCAGTGGCCCAAGCGGCGGAGAATCCGCCGAATAGTCGAGGCATTCCCGATTCGCGCTCTCAAAACTCGCAGATACGAAAAGCCGTTTGTTGGAAAATGGCGGTTTCCGATTTCGTACCTTCGAGTTTTGAGAGCGGTAGTATGGAAAACATGGGCAAAAAAACGAAGCATGAGAAGGGTGCCGGCTCCACGCCGGCGACTGTGCAGCTGGAGAAGGCCGGAGTGCCGTTCAAGACCTACGAGTACGAGCATTCCAACGACCACATGGATGACGGTTACGGGGTGGAAGCCGCGAAGAAGCTCGGATTCGATGAGCATCAGGTGTTCAAAACGCTGATGGCCGACACCGGTTCCGAGCGCGTGGTGGGCGTGGTGCCGGTCAGCGGACACATGGATCTGAAGGCGTTGGCGGCGGCGGTCGGTGCGAAGAAGGCATCGATGGCCGACCCGAAGGTCGCGATGCGCGAGTCCGGCTATGTGGTCGGAGGCATCTCGCCGCTCGGGCAGCGCACGCATCACAAGACCGTGCTTGACGAGAGCGCTCTGCAATTCGACGAGATCCTGCTGTCCGGCGGCAAGCGCGGGTTTTCGGTCGGCGTCAATCCGCATGATCTGCTCAAGGTATTGAACGCGGTCGCTGGGCCCATCGGTACGTGGTGACGGAGTCCGGCTCAGCCCGCCGGCAAGTGCCGAGCCGGTAAAAACAAAGGGTTTATGGTTTGGGCTCCCACAGCGAAGCACTGTGGGAGCCCAAACCATAAACCCTTGTGGAATCTAGCGGCCTAGACCGCGGGGATTCACTCGGAGATCTCGGCGAAGTACAGCAGGGTACGGATCATGTTGCAGGTGAAGCCGTACTCGTTGTCGTAGAAGGACACGGTGCGGGCCATCGTGGTGCCGTCAACGGTGTTCACGTCGGTCTGCGTCGGGTCGAACACGCCACCGTGGGTGTCGCCGATGATGTCGGAGGAGACGATGCCGTCCTCGTTGTAGCCGTAGTACTCGGTGTTGGAGAAGGCTTCCTTGAACGCGGCGTTGATCTCGTCAGCGGTGACTTCCTTGTTCAGGACGGTGGTCAGCTCGGTGATGGAGCCGTCCGGGACCTGGATGCGCTGGGCATGGCCCTGCAGCTTGCCGTTGACCTCGGGCACGACCTTGCCGATGGCCTTGGCGGCACCGGTGGAGTGAGGGATGGTGTTGATCGCGGCGGCGCGGTTGTTGCGAGCCTTCGGGAAGCGCGGGCCGTCGAGGATCATCTGGGTGCCGGTGTAGGCGTGGATGGTGGTCATGAAGCCGAGCTTGATGCCGAACTTGTCGTTCAGCAGCTTGACCATGGCGGCCATCGAGTTGGTGGTGCAGGAACCGGCGGACACGATGTTGTCGGAAGCCTTCAGGATCTCGTGGTTAACGCCGAACACGACGGTCGGGGTGGTCTCGTCCTTGGCCGGGGCGGAGATCAGGACCTTCTTGGCGCCGGCGTTCAGGTGGGCCTGGGACTTCTCGGCGGAGGTGTAGAAGCCGGTGCACTCAAGCACGAACTCGACACCGTCGTTCTTGACCCACGGGATGTTGTTGGCATCCTTCTCGGCGTAGACCTTGTATTCCTTGCCGTCGACCACGATGGCGTCGTCGGTGGAGGTCACGTCGACCGGGGTGCCGTCGTCGTGACGGAAGGTGCCGTGGGTGCTGTCGTACTTCAGCAGGTAGGCGAGCATGGACGGCGTGGTCAGATCGTTGATTGCAGCGACCTCGATGTCACCGGCCTGGCCACCGCGAGCCTGCAGCTCGAAGATGCGGCGGAAGGCGAGACGACCGATACGACCAAAGCCGTTGATACCAATCTTAACTGTCATGTGTTCTCCCTTTGTAGGGTAGACCGTTTGCGCATGGATGCGCTATGGCCTTTGTTTACCAACAGTGTCTACTGTAATGCGCCGTCTGTACTAGAGCAACGGTGTCGCGCTTGCTTTGAGCATAAAACGGCCATATTTCGTTAACGCTAACAAATATGTCTGTACAGCCTGCGGCGATTCGATGCGAGGCATTCCGCACCGCGGCCTCACCGCACCGCCAGCGCCGAGGACACCGTCGTGTCGAGCGCGCCCAGATCCCCGCCGAACGGATGCCGCAGTCTCACCACAGGCAGCGGCGCCTCGATCGGGAACGTGATGATCAGCGTGCCCGACTCCACCGAGACCGTCGCCGCGGAACCGTCCACGAACTCGTTGCTCACCCCCTGCACGACGGTGTTGGCGAGCGCGGCGCCCTCCAGCACGTATTTCAGCCCGGCGATGGTGACGCCATGGCAGACGTCGCTGTGCGAGAACACCGAGATCATGCGGCGCGGGGCGACATGATTGGCCGGGAACTCCAGCGCCCCGTCCGCGATCGCGGTAACGATGCTGCCGTCGCCGTACAGATATCCGATGCCGCCATGCGAGGCCAGTAGCGCCATCAGCTGCATGTTGGCGATCGTGTGGTCGATGCGACCGCCCAGCGCTCCATATATATGGAACTCGCGTGCGCCGCGGCTCCATCCGACCTTCAGCGCGCTCAGCAGATCCGGATCGTCCTTCTGCGGCGGCAGGCGGACGCTGCGGTCGCCGTCCGGCACGTCGCCGGACAGCGAATCGAAATCGCCGATGACGAAATCCGGCGACAGCCCCATCGCCCGCATATGGTCGAGCCCGCCGTCCGCGGCGATCGCCAGCATCCCCTTCTCGATAGCGGGCGCGGGCCCCTCGTAATACTCGCCAGCGCCGAAAATCACGCAACGTTCATATGCCATGCTGCCACTGTATCGTGTGCACGGCACTGCGCGTCGCGCCTGCTGATCGTCACCGTGTCGACGAACTTCCCGGTCATCGCCGCGTTAGCTGCATGCCGATCTTCGTGCCGCCGCTATTCCTGCTCGGCACGGTCACGCCGGGCCTCAACAAGTTCGCGGCCGACTCGCTGGGGAACAACGCCTCCGTCGTCGGACGACTGTCCGCCTGCAATACGGTCGGCTCGATTCTCGGCACCTTCCTGCCGACCTTCGTGACGATCCCCGCGGTGGGCACGTTCGTGACGTTCCCGATCTTCTCCGGACCGCTTCTGGCATCGGCGATGGGCGAGGTGGCGGGCCGGTTCGAGACCATCGCCGACCCGGACGGCAAGCCGGGCGCCACGATCCTGACCGACGACAAGGCGCCGGTCGATGGCTTGCCTGCGCCTGGACCGGAACTTGTGGCGACACGCCCGGTCTGGGGGTGTGGTAGTATCTACAAGGCTTGAGAAATCAAGAAAGCGGGGCAACCCCACCTGGAAGCCTGTCATGGCCTCGGGTCCAAGGCAATAGCCTATCCGGTCGCGTGGAATGCGCGGTCGTGAGCATGCCTCATGAGGCATGCGATCATGCGAATATGTATGATGGCCGGCGCTGCAGTGCGCACGGTTCGGTGAGCCATGGATTCGTCCGTCATGCCCGGTATCCGGCGAAGGTCCGCTTCGGAGAACATGAGGATTGGAGTCATCATTAGCGACGAACCACGTATCAATGACGAGATTCGCGTCTCGCAGGTACGCCTGATCGGCCCGAACGGCGAGCAGGTGGGAGTCATCGCGACCTCGGTCGCGCTCAACCTGGCGAAGGAAGCGAACCTCGATCTCGTCGAGGTGGCGCCCAACGCCAAGCCTCCCGTCGCCAAGCTGATCGATTACGGCAAGTTCAAGTACAACGAGAAGATCAAGGCCCGTGAGGCCCGCCGTAACCAGAGCACCGCCGAAATCAAGGAGATCCGCTTCCGCCTGAAGATCGATGATCACGATTTCGAGGTCAAGAAGGGCCATGTGGTCAGGTTCCTCAACGGCGGCGACAAGGTCAAGGTGACCATCATGCTGCGCGGCCGCGAGCAGTCCCGCCCCATCGGCGGCGTCGAACTGCTGCAGCGTCTGGCCGCAGACGTCGAGGAGTACGGCACCGTCGAGTCCCGGCCGAAGCAGGAAGGCCGCAACATCATCATGACGCTTGCGCCCAAGGGCAAGAAGGTGCACACCCAGTCCGAGCAGCGCCGCCGCGGCGACCAGTCGCGCGCCGAGCGCCAGGCCCGTCAGGCCGCCCGCCTCGCCGCCAAGCAGGAGGCGCAGAGCCAGGCAGCGGCGGCGTCCGCAGCCGCGATCGACGACCAAGACAAGACTTCCGAAACGAAGTAACCAACAAGGAGGGCAGCAATGCCGAAGATGAAAACCAATTCCGCCGCGTCCAAGCGCGTCCGTGTCACCGGCTCGGGCAAGCTGATGCATGCAGGCAGCGCCATGCGCCACAATCTTGAGCACAAGTCCGCTCGCAAGCGTCGTGCGCTGAAGGCCGACGGCGTGCTGGCCACGGCCCAGTCCAAGAACATGAAGAAGCTGCTGGGCCGCTGAACCGCGCCAGCCGAATAGATACGTCAAAAGAAAGCTGAGGAATAACTATGGCACGTGTCAAGCGCGCAGTGAACGCCCACAAGAAGCGTCGCGTCGTTCTCGAAAGGGCCTCCGGCTACCGTGGCCAGCGCTCCCGTCTGTACCGCAAGGCCAAGGAGCAGCTGCTGCACTCCTTTACCTACAACTTCCGCGACCGCAAGGCTCGCAAGGGTGACTTCCGCAAGCTGTGGATCCAGCGCATCAACGCCGCCGTCCGCGCCGAAGGCATCACCTACAACCGCTTCATCCAGGGTCTGCACCTGGCCGGCATCGAGCTGGACCGCCGCGCCCTCGCCGAGCTGGCCGTCTCCGATCCCGAGACCTTCAAGGCCATCGTCGAGCAGGCCAAGGCCGCTCTGCCCGAGGACGTCAACGCTCCGGTCGAGGCCTGAGCCGCGAACCTCGGCGGATGCGCCTTCGCGCGCATCGGCAACCGCATGAGAACCCCGCCCTGTGCGGGGTTCTCGCATATCATGCGGGAACGTGCAGGTATGCAAGCCTTCCGCACGCATACAGGGTTCTCGCATATGATGGGGCACCATGTACAACGGATCCACCCGGCTTCTTGACCAGTTCATCGCGCATATCTCCGTCGAACGCGGACTGGCCAGGGCGACCGTGCGGGCATACGAATCCGATCTTCGCCGCTATCTCTCGTGGCTCGCGCACACGCGCGGCATCACCGATCCCGATGCCATCGGCAAAGCCGACATCGAGGAGTACGTGGCGCAGCTGGATTCGGACGGCGACAGCGCGCGCAGCAAGGCGAGGAGGCTTGCCAGCATCCACGAGTTCCACCGGTTCGCCCTCGCGCAGCACGCCGTGAGCGACGACGTGTCCGCCACGGTCAAGGCACCCAAGAGCGCGCAGATGCTGCCGGATGTGCTGACGATCGACGAGGTCTCCCGCCTGCTCGACGCGATTCCCGACCCGCACGGCACCGACGCGGCGCGGGGGAGAGCTGGCATCGGAGCGTTGCCGGACGCCGTGCTGCTGCGTGACAGGGCGCTGATCGAATTCATGTACGCCACCGGATGCCGCGTCTCCGAAGCGGTCGGAATGAATCTGGACGACATCGACATCGACGACGCGCATGTGGCGCGGCTGACGGGCAAAGGATCCAAGCAGCGACTCGTCCCGCTCGGCGAATACGCATGTCGCGCGCTGCGCCGATACCTCGCCGAGGGGCGCGGCACGCTGGAGGGCCGCGCCAAGGGCACGCCGGACCGCCGCGCGGTATTCCTCAACAAACGGGGACGCCGGCTGTCTCGCCAGTCGGTATGGGAGGTCATCAAACTGGCGGGGGAGCGGGCCGGCATCGATCGTCCGCTTCACCCGCACACGCTCCGGCACTCTTTCGCCACGCACCTGATCCAGGGCGGCGCCGACGTGCGCACCGTGCAGGAACTGCTCGGCCATGCCTCGGTCACCACCACGCAGATATACACGCACGTCAGCCCGGAGACCTTGATTGAGGCGTACCTCACCTCGCATCCGCGCGCGCGGTGAACGCGGAGCGGTTGCCCGGGCGCGATAGCATGGATGCGACATGCGAAGGAGGCAGCTCGACATGCAGCAGGCGGCATATTCCCGCTTCGACGGCGACGACGCGGGAAACAGGCAGGGAACGCTGCCGATCCGCGGCACCTACGCCGCCGCGCCACGGGGAGACGACGGGTCTTCGGCGGAAACGGTGATGGTCGGCACGTCCGGCGGCCCCGCGCACACTGGTGATGATAAGGTGAACGGTATGCCTACTGATCTGCTTGGACGAGAATACGAGACGTTCCCCGCGCCGAAACCGCTGTCGCAGCACGGTCCCGCGCGCATCATCGCCATATGCAACCAGAAAGGCGGGGTGGGCAAGACCACCAGTTCCATCAACATCGCCGGCGCGCTCAGCCAGTACGGGCGCCGTTGCCTGATCGTCGACTTCGACCCGCAAGGAGCCGCGACAGTCGGCCTCGGCATCAACGCGAACGCTGTCGAGAACACCGTGTATACTGCGCTGTTCGACCCGTCGATCGATCCGCACGAGATCGTACAGCACACGGATTTCGAGAATCTGGACATCATGCCGGCGAACATCGACCTGTCCGCCGCCGAGGTGCAGCTGGTCACCGAAGTCGGTCGCGAGCAGATCCTCGCCAGCGTGCTGCGAAAGCTCCGCAACGAATACGACGTGATCATCGTCGACTGCCAGCCGTCGCTGGGCCTGCTCACCGTGAACGCCTTGACCGCCGCGGACGGCGTGATCATCCCGGTCGCCGCGGAGTTCTTCGCGCTGCGCGGTGTGGCGCTGCTCATGCAATCCATCGAGAAGGTGCAGTCGCGCATCAACCCCGACCTGCAGGTCTACGGCGTGCTGGTCACCATGTTCACGCGCACCCTGCACTGCGAGGAGGTGCTGCAGCGCATCTACGAGGCGTTCCAGGACAAGGTGTTCCATTCGGTCATCTCGCGGTCCATCAAGCTGCCGGACGCCACCGTGGCCGCCGCCCCGATCACGATCTACGCTCCCGGCCACAAGACCGCGAAGGAATACCGCGAGGTGTCGCGCGAGCTGATCGCCCGCGGCATCGTCGCGTGATGGCGCGGCCATGGTGAGCGGCGCAAGTGCGATGCGATGAGCGAGTTGACGGAACCTGCCGACGGCGGCGAGATCGGAGGCGATGCCGCCGTCTCCCCGGGATTCTCCGTCGAACTGGAGGTCTATTCGGGGCCTTTCGACGCGCTGCTGTCCATGATCGCGAACCGGCGGCTGGAGCTCACCGAGGTGTCGTTGTCGGAGATCACCGAGGAGTTCCTTGCCTATGTGCGCACGCTGGATCTCGCGCGCGACATGGAGGAGGCGAGCGCGTTCCTCGATGTCGCCTCGGTGCTCGTCGAGGCGAAGAGCGCGGCGCTGCTGCCGCATGACCAGACGGATGGGGAGCGCGACGAGCAGAGTCTCGAAGCGCTGCGTGAGCGTGACCTGCTGTTCGCCAGGCTGTTGCAGTATCGTGCGTTCAAACAGGCGGCCGGCGATTTTCGCGCCCGGCTCGCTGCCAATGCCGGCAGGTTCCCGCATCCGGCATATGTCGATGAACGTGTCGCGGCGATGCTGCCGGAGCTTGCATGGTCGCTGGGCGCAGAGGACTTGGCGCGCATCGCCGCACAGGTGTTCGCCAACGCGCCGGCCAGCGAGGTGTCGCTGCATCAGCTGCATGTGCCGCTTGTCGACCTGCGCGCGCAGGCGGCGGTCGTGCGCGACCGGTTGCAGGCGTTGCCGGCCGGCGGTTCGATGACGTTCGTGGAATTGACGCGTGACGCACACCGCCGTGTAGAGGTGGTCGCGCGTTTTCTGGCGGTTCTGGTGTTCTTCAAGCAAGGCGTGCTGCAGTTTCGGCAGGCCGGGCCATTCGAGACGCTGCATCTGCGCTGGGTCGAAGACGCCCAGGACACCGGTGTGGTCGACATCGCGGAGGGGGACTTCGCATGAGGCTCGCAAAACGTGAAGATACAGGCAGCGTCGTATTGGAAAATAGCGGTTTGGTTTTTTATATCTCGACGTTTTGTGAGCGAGAAAGGTGACGTGATGGATGCGCAATTCACGGCGGAGGACTTTCCGGGTGGTCTGAGGGCCTGCATGGAGGCGATTCTGATGGTCGCCGACCAGCCGCAGCACGCCGCCGACCTGGCGCGGGTTCTGGGCGTGGGCGAGCAGGAGGCTCGTGCCGCGCTGGAGCGTCTGCGCTCGCAGTATGACGAGGAGGGGCGCGGCTTCGAGCTGCGGCATACCGCGCGTGGCTGGCAGTTCGCGAGCCGGGCGCAATACGAGCAGGTGGTGTCGGCGTTCGTGACTGACGGGCAGACCGCGCGCCTGTCGCAGGCAGCGTTGGAGGCGCTGGCCATCGTGGCGTACAAGCAGCCTGTGACGCGCGCCCAGGTCGCGGCGATCCGCGGCGTGAACTCCGACGGCGTGATTCGTTCGCTGACAGTGCGCGGACTGGTCCGCGAGGATGGCGTGGACGAGGATTCCCGGGCCGCGCTGCTGGTAACCTCCGGCCTGTTCCTGGAACATCTCGGATTGGAGTCGCTCGACCAGCTGCCCCCGCTCGCCCCATTCCTGCCCGAACGCGAGACCACCAACGTCCCCGACGGCGAATAGGAGTTGCCGGAGGGCTGTCGGCCGTAAGCCGACTGGGGTGGTCGGTGTTTCAGCGTATGTAGGTTATGCCGCCTCCGCGGCCTCGCATGACACACCACTTAAAGTCATGTTGACTATAAGTGATATGCTCTGGTCTTGAACTGGAGAGCACACCAGTCGGAAAGTGGGCATGCATGGTCGGCGGAAACGTGTCGGAGCGGCGGATGCAACCGCCGGCCGTCGGGGTCTCCGTGGTGATCCTGGCCCTGGGGCCGGAGGAGACCGCGGCGGATTGCCGTGACGCGATGCCCTCGCGTCTGTGGCTGCCGCTGGTGCGCCGCGTGCGCCAGCCGTTTCTGGGGCGGTGGGCGCTGCCGGGCGGCGATTTGCGCGCCGACCGTTCGCTGGAGCAGTCCGCCTATCACGCGTTGGAGACCACCACGGACCTGCATCCTCGCTACCTTGAACAGCTGTATACGTTCGGCGATCCCGCGCGATCGCACGGTGGCCTGCCGATGGTCTCCATCGTCTACTGGGCGCTGGTCGGCAAGGCCGAAGCCCATGATTTCACCGAGGCGGACAACGTCCGGTGGTTCCCCGAGGACGAGCTTCCCGAACTGGCCTTCGACCATCGGCAGATCATCGACTATGCGTTGTGGCGCCTGCGCAACAAGATCGAATACCCGGATATCGCCACCAAGCTGGTCGGTGACACGTTCACGCTGCGCCAGCTGCATCACGTGTATGAGGCCATAACCGGCGAGGCCATCGACGTGGCGAATTTCCGGCGTCGCATGCTGCTGTCCGGCGAGCTGGAGGATACCGGCGAGAAACTGCGCGATGGCCGCCACCGCCCGGCGGCCGTGTACCGGTACAACCCCGACCGTTCCCGCGTGTCGACGGCCCCGCCCGTCGGGCCGCCACGCGACGCGCCGACCATCGAGGAGCTGGAGGGCCAGCGCATCGAGGACGCGCTGTCCGCGTTGATGCCATCGGCACGCGCATGACGGGAGGCGGGCGGCAAGACCCGCGTCCGTGCCGTATAACCGCATATTGATTTTGGCCGGCCACCCGGTTGTCAGATACGTTGGCGTGCCCGCACGCCTTAGAGAAAGGAACACACCATGAGCGCAACATTGTCCGCCCTGTCAGTGGATGAGATCATCGCCCGCCTCGGTGCGCAGAGCACCTGCGACGCCGGCCTGACCCAGGATCCGTGGCATTTCGACACCACCAAGCCCAGCTACGGGCCGGGCGCGTCCATGCTCGACAAGCTGCCGCACAACGCACCTCGCCAGCAGGTGCTGCCGGAGGAGTACCGCAACGCCTCCGACGAGGAGCTGCAGGAGCGCATTCGCTCGGCCAAGTCCCGTCTCGGCAGCAAGCTACTGATTCTGGGGCATTTCTACCAGCGTGACGAGATCATCTGCCACGCCGATTACGTGGGCGACTCGTTCCAGCTGGCCAAGAACGCCACGCAGTGCCCGGACGCCGACCACATCGTGTTCTGCGGCGTGCATTTCATGGCCGAGACCGCCGACATCCTCTCCACGCCGGAGCAGACTGTGACGCTGCCGAACCTCTCCGCCGGCTGCTCGATGGCCGACATGGCCAACATCGACCAGGTCGAGGAGGCCTGGAGCCAGCTCGGCGAGATCTGCGGCACCAAGCCCGACGCGGACGGCAGGCAGCAGATCATCCCGGTCACCTACATGAACTCGTCCGCGGCTTTGAAGGCGTTCTGCGGACGCAACGGCGGCATCGTGTGCACCTCGTCCAACGCGCACGCCGTGCTTGAATGGGCGTTCGCGCGCGGTAAGCGCGTACTGTTCTTCCCCGACCAGCATCTGGGCCGCAACACCGCCCGCGCGATGGGCATTCCGCTGAGCGAGATGCCGCTGTGGGACCCGTACAAGGCGCAGGGCGGCGCGACCGACCCGTCCGACTACGCCAAGGCCAAGATGATCCTGTGGAAGGGCTTCTGCTCGGTGCACCAGCGCTTCACCGTCGAACAGATCGAGAAGGCGCGCGCCGCGTTCCCGGGCGTCAAGGTGATCGTGCACCCGGAGTGCTCGATGCAGGTCGTGGACGCGGCCGACGGCACCGGCTCCACCGCGTACATCGTCAAGGAGATCGCCAACGCGCCGGCCGGATCGGCCATCGCCGTGGGCACCGAGATCAACCTCGTGAACCGCCTGGCCGCGCAGTACCCCGACAAGACCGTGTTCTGCCTGGATCCGGTGGTCTGCCCGTGCTCCACGATGTACCGCATCCACCCGGCGTACCTCGCCTGGGCGCTGGAGAACATCGAACAGGGCAACATCGTCAACCGCATCACCGTGGACGACGACACCGCACGCGAGGCAAAGGTGGCTCTGGAGCGCATGCTCCAGGTGCACCCGTGATCGCAAGCTCCCGTCAACGGGAGCACATCAACAATATTGAGGAAGCAGCACAATGAGCAACGCTGAAATCGTCGTAGTCGGCGCGGGCGTCGCGGGCCTTTCCGCGGCGCTGGCGGTGGCCGATGCCGGCCAGGACGTGACGCTGGTCACCAAGGCCGACCTGGTGGAATCCAACACCTACCATGCGCAGGGCGGCATCGCCGCGGCGGTCTTCGCCGACGACGACCCGAAACTGCACGCGGCCGACACGATGGCCGCGGGGCATGGTCTGTGCGAGCCCCGTGCCGTGGAGATACTGACCCGCGAGGGCGCCGACCGTGTGCGGCAGTTCGCCGCCGCGGGCGTGCATTTCGATCGTGACGCGCAAGGCCACATGCTGCGTGGCCTCGAAGCCGCGCATTCGCGGGCCCGTGTCGTGCACGCCGGGGGAGACGCCACCGGCAAGGTGGTCGAACTGGATGTGTCCGCCATGGTGCGGGCCAATCCGCTCATCCACATCATCGAGCATGCGTTCCTTGAGGATTTGATTGTGCGCGACGGCGCCATCGCCGGCGTGCGGCTGCTCGTCAGGGGCGGCGAGACATTCCGCAGCGCCGACATGGCCGCTTCACGAGTCATCCTCGCCACCGGTGGCGCCGGACGTCTCTACCCGTACACCACCAATCCGGCCGTCGCCACCGCGGATGGTCTGGCGGCCGCATGGCGTGCCGGCGCACAGGTCGCCGACGTGGAGTTCTACCAGTTCCACCCCACCGCGATGGCCGTGGGCGAGCACTTCCTCGTTTCCGAGGCGGTACGCGGCGAGGGCGCGGTGCTGCTCGACGAGCACGGCGAACGGTACATGACCCGTGTCGACGAGCGCGCCGAACTCGCGCCGCGCGACGTGGTGGCCCGCGAGAACTTCCGCGTCATGCAGGCGCAGGGCGGCAAGCCCGTGATGCTCGACGTCTCGCCGATGCGCCGCGAGAACCCGGATCTGGCCGAGTTCCTGCGTCACCGGTTCCCGACCATCGACGCCTATACGCGTTCTCTCGGCTTCGACTGGAGCAAGGAGCCGATTCCGGTCGCGCCCGCCGCGCACTACTACATGGGCGGCATCCGCACCGATCTGGAAGGCCGCGCGAGCATCCCCGGCCTGTATGCGGCCGGCGAATGCGCCCGCACCGGCGTGATGGGATCCAACCGGCTCGCGTCGAACTCGCTGCTTGAAGGACTGGTGTACGGTCGTCGCGCCGGGCTCGCCGCCGTGAACGATCCGGCCGGTTCCGTGTGGAATCCGGTCTGGTTCTCCAACTCGGCCACCAGCCGCATCGTCAGCGACACACCGGTCGAGCTGAGCATGCCGGCACCCGATGAGCGTGCCGGGGCCAATGGCCGGCCTGCCATCTGGGATCGCACCCGCATCCAGAACACGATGTGGGCCGGCGTGGGCGTGTTGCGCGACGGCGACGGCCTGCGCCAGGCCATCGACCAGCTCGGCACCGGCCTGGCGCTGGCCGATGCCGACGCGACGGAACCCGCTGCCACGGCCTGTGAGCCTGACCCGATCACCCGCCTGGAAAACCGCAACCTGCTCACCGTCGGCTACGTCGAGGCCAACGCCGCGCTGCGCCGCACCGAGTCGCGCGGCGCCCACGCCCGCACCGACTATCCCGAGTCATGCGACGAGTGGGCGCAATCCATCGCCTACATCAACGCCTAGCGCTGTTTGCTCACTTGTCGGTTGGCGCCGGACTGTCGTTGCACGCCGCCGGAGTGGTCTCGGTACCCTGACCCGATGCATTGCGATTAATCCCGCAAGAACGACAGCAGTCCATATCAAGAAAGACCCGATCATGCTTACGCAACACATCATCCGCACCGCCGTCGAGGCGGCGCTCGCCGAAGACGCGCCCTACGGCGACATCACCTGCGAGACCACAATCCCCGCGGACGAAACCGGCTCGGCGCACCTCACCGCACGCGAGAGGGGCGTGATGAGCGGCATCGCCGTGTTCACGGCCGCCTTCACGGCGCAAAATCCCGGTATCGGCGTCTCGCCCCTGATCGCGGACGGGGAGCGATTCCAGCGCGGCCAGATCCTCGCCACCGTGGAAGGTCCGGTACGTGACCTGCTCGCCGCCGAACGCATCGCCCTCAACTTCACCCAGCGCATGAGCGGCATCGCCACCATGACCGCCTCCTTCGTGGACGCGGTCAACGCCATCTACGATGACGGACATGACGGGACCGTCACCCGGCCGCATCGCTACGAGCGCACTCGCATCGTCGACACGCGCAAAACCACCCCCGGCCTGCGCCCGTTCGAGAAATACGCCGTGGTCTGCGGCGGAGGCCACAACCACCGTTACGGGCTGTCCGACGCGGTGATGATGAAGGACAATCATCTGGCGGCGCTCGCCGCACGCGGCATCGACCTGACCGGCGCGATCCGCCACGTGCGCGAACAGGTGGGCCACACCACGCATATCGAAGTGGAAGTCGACCGGCTTGAGCAGATTCCCGCCGTGCTCGCCGGCGGTGCGGACACCATCATGCTCGACAACTTCTCGCTCGATGACACCCGCCGCGGCGTAGATATCATCAACGGCAAGGCCATCGTGGAAGCCAGCGGCAACATGAGCATGGAGCGCGTGCCGGCCGTGGCCGCCACCGGTGTGGACGTGATCTCAGTGGGCGCGCTGACGCACAGCGTACGCAGCATCGACCTCGGATTGGACTGGAACTAGCCATGACTGACACTCCCAATGCATCCGGCGAACCCGACGAGCTGTATCTGGACGCCGCTGCCACCGAGCCGGTGACCAGGAACGTCATCGAGGCGATGATGCCGTTCATGACCGACGCATACGCGAACCCGGCAAGCATGCATCAACCCGGCAAGACGGCGGCGAGGGCGCTTGATGCCGCCCGCGCCTCGTTCGCCGCCGGTCTCGGCGCTCGCCCGGACGACGTGATCTTCACTTCCGGCGGCACCGAGTCGGACAATCTGGCCATCAAGGGCATCGCCATGGCACGTATGCGCGCACTCGGCCTGCAGCCGGTCTACGGTCTTGCCGGAATCGATGACGAGCCGTCCGGCGTGAACCCCGCGCAGGCCGGTGAACATCCGGCGATCCGCCGTCCGCGCATCATCATCTCATCCATCGAGCACCCGGCCGTCGCGCAATCGGCGCAATGGCTGCACGAATGGTTCGGCTTCGAAGTCGTGCACATTCCCGTGGACGGTCAGGCTCACCTCGACCTTGACGCGCTCGAACAGGAGCTCGACGGCGAGGCCGGTGAACGCACCACGCTGGTTTCCGCCATACTGGCCAACAACGAGGTCGGCACCGTCGAACCCGTGGAGGAGCTGGTCCGCATCGCCCACGCGCACGGGGTTCCCATTCATGTGGACGCCGTGCAGGCGGCCGGGCAGATTCCCATCCGCATGCGCGATTGGGATGTGGACGCGCTGAGCGTGTCCGGACACAAGTTCGGTACGCCCAAGGGACTGGGGGCGCTGCTGGTCCGCGGTCGAACCCCGATCGAGCCGGTGCTTTCCGGCGGCGGTCAGGAGCGCGGGCTGCGCTCCGGCACGCAGAACGTGGCCGGTGCGGTGGCGCTCGCCATAGGGCTCAACGAGTCGAACGCGCGCATGGCGGCGCAGTACCGGGAGCTGACAGATTCCCGCGACATGCTGATTGACGCCGTGCGGCGGGTGGTGCCTCGCGCCGAACTCACCGGCGACCCGGTCAGTCGTCTGCCGGGACATGCGTCATTCATTTTCCCCGGAGTCACCGGCGAAGCTCTGCTTGTCGATCTGGACGCCCGAGGCATAGCCGCCTCGTCCGGATCCGCCTGCGCCATTGGCCGTCACGAGATTCCCGGCACGCTGCTTGCCATGGGGCTGGAACCGCAGATCGCCAAATCCGCCCTGCGTATGACATTCCGCCGTCCCCTCACACGGGAGGAAATCGAGCGCATCTCCATGGCCTTGGAAGACTCCTACACCGAGCTGACGTATTAGTGCACATGGTCTCCAGTCAACGATCCCTGCGGGGGCAACGTGTGCTGTTACTCGTCGGAGGACGGTTCGGTTGTGTGTCAAGGCGTATCGCTAGGCTTGTGCCGGTTTGCGTGTAAGTACAGATATGAACCAAAACAAGTACCGAACGGTTACGCGAAGAATCAATTAAGAGAGGTTTCTATGGCGGTTCGCGGTGATATTCGTAATGTGGCTATCGTGGCACACGTCGATCACGGCAAGACCACGCTGGTAAACGCGATGCTCCAGCAGTCCCACGTGTTCAACGAGCGCGAGGAGGTGCCGGATCGTGTGATGGACTCCAACGATCTGGAGCGCGAGAAGGGCATCACCATCCTGGCCAAGAACACGGCCGTGGAATACACCGGTCCGCTGGCGGCCAAGTACGGTTACCCGGACGGCATCACGCTCAACATCATCGACACCCCCGGCCACGCCGATTTCGGTGGCGAGGTCGAGCGCGGCATCTCGATGGTCGACGGCGTCGTGCTGCTCGTCGACGCTTCCGAAGGCCCGCTGCCGCAGACCCGTTTCGTGCTGCGCAAGGCCCTTGAGGCCAAGCTGCCGGTGATTCTGTGCGTCAACAAGGTGGATCGTCCGGACGCCCGTATCGAAGAGGTCGTCTCCGAATCCACCGACCTGCTGCTGGGCCTCGCCCAGGACGTCATCGAGGAAGGCGTCGACCTCGACCTTGACCACCTGCTTGACCTGCCGGTCGTCTACTGCGCGGCGAAGGCCGGCTACGCGTCCGTCAACCAGCCCGAGAACGGCGGCCTGCCGGACAACGACAACCTTGAGCCTCTGTTCGAGGACATCATCAAGTACATCCCCGCCCCCGAATACGAGGAGGGCGCGCCGCTGCAGGCGCACGTCGCCAACATCGACTCCTCCGACTTCCTCGGACGACTCGGCCTGGTCCGTATCTACAACGGCACGCTGGAGAAGGGCAAGACCTACGGCCTGTCCCGCGTGGACGGTTCCATCGAGAACTTCCGCGTCGTCGAACTGCTGCGCACGCAGGGCCTGGAGCGCACTCCCGTCGAATCCGCCGGCCCCGGTGACATCGTCGCCGTCGCGGGTGTCAACGACATCATGATCGGCGAGACCATCGTCGACCCGAACGACCCGAAGCCGCTGCCGCTCATCCACGTCGACGACCCGGCCATCTCGATGACCTTCGGCACCAACGACTCTCCGCTGGCCGGCCGCGAAGGCAAGGACCACAAGCTTACCGCCCGCATGCTCAAGGATCGTCTCGACCGCGAGCTCATCGGTAACGTGTCGATCAAGGTGCTGCCCACCGACCGCCCCGACGCCTGGGAAGTCCAGGGCCGTGGCGAGCTCGCGCTGGCCATCCTCGCCGAGCAGATGCGCCGCGAAGGCTTCGAGCTGACCGTCGGCCGCCCGCAGGTGGTCACCAAGACCATCGACGGCAAGATCAACGAGCCGATGGAGAACACCACCATCGACGTTCCCGAGGAATACATGGGTACCGTCACGCAGCTCATGGCCGACCGCAAGGGCCGCATGGACTCGATGAGCAACCACGGTTCCGGCTGGGTGCGTCTGCAGTTCACCGTGCCGTCCCGTGGCCTGATCGGCTTCCGCACCGCGCTGCTGTCCGCCACGCGCGGCACCGGCATCGCCTCCTCGCTGTCCGCCGGCTACGCGCCGTGGGCCGGCGCCATCGTCACCCGCCAGAACGGCTCGATGGTTTCCGACCGCGCCGGCGTTGCCACCCCGTACGCCATGCAGCGGCTGCAGGCCCGCGGCAACTTCTTCGTCGAACCGCAGTCCAACGTGTATGAGGGCCAGGTCGTCGGCATCAACAACAAGCCGGACGAGTTGGACGTGAACATCACGCTGGCCAAGCACATGACCAACATGCGTTCCTCCACCGCCGACGTGCTGGAAACGCTGACTCCGCCGATCAAGATGAGCCTTGAGGAGTCGCTCGACTTCGCGAATGAGGACGAGTGCGTCGAGGTCACCCCTGAGGCGATTCGCGTGCGCAAGATCATCCTCAGCCGTGAGGACTGGTACAAGTGGCGTGCCAAGCAGCGTCGTCAGAACAACAACGCCTGACGGCGTTGCCGTTCTGACGACCGTCGCGGGCGCTGATTGCGCGCCCGCTCCCTTCACCTACGGACAGTCCGCTGGACTGTCCGTTTGGCGGTTCAGCAGTCCAACAACGCCTGACGGCGTTGCCGTTCTGACGACCGTCGCGGGCGCTGATTGCGCGCCCGTCTGCTTGCTTCTGATTACGGAGAGTCCATTGGGCTCTCCGTTTTTGTTTTTCGAGGGGCTGTTCTGACGGGTCTGTGTGCCACACCAGGCCGATTTCGGCGTTTTTAGGGCTGGTGTGGTACGACGGAAATTCCTGCGATTGGGACGAATGTTTGTTCATCGTTGAAAAATGGCGGTTTCTATGATTTTGCCTGTTGCCATACCAGCGAATGTTAGGGCTAACATTCCATTGTGTGGCAATATGTTGGCCACACAATGCGATTTTTGCCTGTTTTGACGCTGGTGTGGCATGTTCTGCGGCAGCGGCATGGTGTTATGTCCCGCCAGCGGGGGCAAGATATGAGTTCGCCGGGCCTTCTGGCCTGTAATTGGATGGCCTGCGGACACGGCTTCCGCTGTTTGCCATACGGCTCATTGCGCCAGCGGAGCGAGATTTCACCGCGCCGATACAGCGCATCTCCTTATACTGGTGACCATGACTCAATCGGATGATCGTTCAATTCTGCCTTGGTCTCATCGGCTCAGCCCCGTGCTGCGCGGACTCGTCACCGTCGTTGCCGGCATCCTGTGCGGCATCGTCGGCACGTTCGCGCATCGCATGGGCGCTTCGGCCAACATTCCGTATGGACTGGTGCTCGCCTTCCTGATTCTTGGCATATCGGCGTGGTGTGCACGCTCGCGGCTTGACGTCGTCGGTCTCGCCCTGCACCTGATCGCCTCGTCCGGCACGATATGGCTGATCGCTGTGCAATCCACCGGCGACGCGTTGACGCCGGTCGGATTCAGCGGATCATCGGTGCCGTATTTTTCCCAGCGTGTGGGATACCTGTGGCTGATCGGCTGCATCGTCGTCCAGCTGATGCTGATGTTCCTGCCCGCGCGATGGTTCGCCATCACGCCCAAGACCGATGGAAAGACCGACGACAAGAATTCGCAGCAGCCATCGCAGCTGTCCGTGTCCCGGCAGACTCCCGACACGCTGGCGGAGAGCCGATGATGGCCGAGTATACGTTGCATTTCCTGGGGCCGACCGGGACGTTCACCCATCAGGCGGCGATCGAGGCCGCCAAGATGATCCGCCCATCCGGCGCATCCGTGACGCTGACACCCGAGCCGGACGTCCCGACGATTCTTGACGCGGTGCAGCGTCGGGGTGACTGGGGCATCATCGCGTGGGAAAACAACGTGGAAGGGTACGTCGTGCCGAACCTCGACGCGCTCATCGACGCTGACAATGTGGTCGGATTCGCCCGAGTCGGCGTGAACGTGTCATTCGACGCCTTCACCTTGCCCGGCACATCACTCGCCGATTGCCGTACCGTCACCGCCCATCCGCACGGGTTGGCGCAATGCCGCCGTTTCACGGCCGACCATCAGCTGCAGCAGCTGCCGTCATCGTCGAATGGTGCCGCCTGCCGAGACCTTGAGCCCGGCCAGGTGGCGCTCGGACCGAGCATCTGCGGCGATTTGTACAATCTGACGCGCGTCGCCCCCGCCGTGGGCGACTATGCCGGCGCGCGCACCGAGTTCCTGGCACTCGCCCCGCGGGACGAGGCCATCACCGTGCTGCGCGAGCGGGCATCACGGACGGCCGGGGATGAGACAGTGGAATCGATGCCGGCTCCGGGGGAGACGACCGACCCCGTTTCGGAATACGAATCGATCATCGCGTTCATACCGCTGAGCACAGGCCCCGGCGTGCTCGCGAATCTGCTGGACGTGCTGCGCGACGCCGGTCTGAACATGACGAGTTTCATATCTCGCCCGATTAAGGGACGCGACGGCACGTACAGTTTCATCGCGACCATCGATGCAGCGCCTTGGCAGGAACACCTGCGCGACGTGCTGACACAGGTCGTCGACCATGGCGATTGGGTGAAGACGCTGGCGGTGTATCCGCGCCGCGAACGGCCGAACCCGCCGATCTACGCGTGGTCGCTGCCCAACGGGGGAGTGCGCCGCGAGCCGGCCGCGCCCGGCACATGGACGGAAGGCGACACTGCGCGAAGGGAATTGCTGTGGTAGGAAGTCATGATACTGCGGCCGCCGTACGGCTCACGGTCGGAGTCATCGGACTCGGCCTGATCGGCGGGTCGCTGGCCCGAAGGCTCGCCATCCGCGGGGTGTCGGTCGTCGCGTGGAACCATCGCCCGCATCCATACGCCCAGGCCGAAGCCGATGGCATACGCTGCATGCGCACGCTCGCCGAACTGGTCGAAGCGCAGCCGGAGGTCATCGTGCTGTGCAACCCGCTGAAGGCGATGCCGGCGATTCTCGGCGAGTTGCGGCCGCTGCTCGAACCGTATCAGGACATCACGCTCACCGATGTGGGCAGTGTCAAGATGATGGTCCGCGATCAGGTGCGGGACGCGGGTCTGGCGGGCCGCTATGTCGGCGCGCACCCGATGGCCGGCAACGAGCTCTCGGGATGGGCCGCCGCTGCCCCGGCGCTCTACGACAACGCGCTGTGGGCCATGACCGTGGATGGCGACACCGATTACCGTCGTTTTCTCGCCGTCGCGCGGATGATCACCGACGATGCGGGCAACCGCGTCATCGTGCTCGACGACGATACCCATGACCGCGCTGCCGCGCTGATCTCACACATGCCGCACGTCGTCGCCACGGCGCTCATCAACCAGCTGACCGACGACCCGGACCGCAACATCGCAGCTGCGCTCGCCGCGGGAAGCTGGAGGGACATGACGCGCGTCGCGCTGACCGATCCGGACCGCACCCGTGCGATGGTCGAAGAGGACGCCGACAATGTGGAACGACTGCTGCGCATGATGGCGGCGCGGCTTACCGAGGTCGCGGACGAATTGCATGGCGCAGATGCAGGTGCCATCGCCGCGTTTTTCGCGGATGGACAGCCGTTCCGCGACTACAAGTCCGCGGTCAGAAGCGGTGCGGACGGGGACGGGCCGGTCTTCGACCTGACGATACCCGCGGAGGGATGGCAGGCGGCACTGCTCGATTCCGCCCGCCGCGGCGAGCATATCCTGCGTTTCGGCGACGACTATACCGCCTGCGTGCAGCGTCGCAGCGCGATGTGATGCTGCGGGCTACTTGACGATAGACCACCCCTAGTCGGCCACGGGCTGACTAGGGGCTTGACGGCACCACAGCTCAGGGGCGGGTGAAGTGGCGTTCGGGGACGGGTTTGAGGGTGATGATGGTGTCGGCGTCGATGGTCACGCGATGTTCGGGGCGTGACCCGTTGGCCGCCGCGTCGCGGATCATATCCAACGTGTGACCGTCCCATGAGGTGACGTGTCCGACGTAATCGCGGTATTTCATGCGATGGTCGGTCGGATCGACCCCTTCGGACACTCGGACGACCACTCGCGCGTTGGCAGGGATTTCATTGGGAATTGCCATGGGGACTCCTTTGCCGTCGGTTTGTTCCATTCTAGTGGGTGAAACGCGGTTTTGCGGGATAGAATCGGCAAAGAAAGGAGTGTGCATGGATGGCGATGGTGATCTGTCCGCGTTCCTTGCGTATCTGCGGGCCAACAGGGGATTGTCGGGCAATACGGTGAAGGCGTACGGCACCGATGTCAGGGAGTGCCTGCATGCACTGGCGTCGCGCGGCATCGCAGATCTGCGTCAGGTCACGACCGACGACCTGCGTGGATGGATGGCGTTCGAGACCCGCGACCACGCCCGCTCCAGCATGGCCCGCAAGGTCGTGTCGGTCCGTTCGTTTTTCGCTTGGGCGCATGAGCATGGCAGGATCGAGGCCGATCCGGCGGCCGTGCTGATGACGCCGAAACTGCCGGACACGTTGCCTTCGGTGCTGACTGAGGCCCAGGCGGAGCGCCTGATGGACCGTGTGGATGACGATGCGTCGCTGCATGCCGCCTCATCGCAGCGTTACGAGACACGGCATGATGAGATGCCCCGCCTTGATTCGGCCCATCGGGGCGAAGGGATGAGTCAGCGTGACGAAGTCGTGGCGCTACGTGATGCGGCCATGCTGGAATTGCTGTACGCGACCGGTATCCGCGTGGCGGAACTCGTCGGGCTCGACATCGGCGATGTCGACTGGTCCCACCGCACGATACGGGTTACGGGAAAGGGCAGCAAGCAGCGCGTGGTGCCCTTCGGCGACCCTGCCGAGAAGGCGCTGGCCGGCTGGAAGGAGCATGGCCGACCATTGATATTGCGCAGAGCCGGTGCGGGCACTCTCGATACGGCCGCGTTGTTCCTCGGCATGCGCGGCCGCCGCATCGACCAGCGTATCGTGCGCGATGTCGTGCATCGTGCCGCCCGCGAGAGCGGGGTGCCCGATATCAGCCCGCATTCGCTGCGGCACAGCGCGGCGACGCACATGCTGGACGGGGGAGCGGACCTGCGCGAGGTTCAGGAGATGCTCGGCCATTCGTCGTTGCGCACTACGCAGCGGTACACGCATGTGTCGATCGAGCAGCTGAAGGAGCGGTACCGCCAGGCGTTTCCTCGGGCCTGACATCGTCACGTTCCGAGCTTGATCGTCCCGCGATTGCCTACGTCGACAACTCCGCGATAACTCCGCGGTCATCCTGCGCTTACCCTGCGCTTACCCTGCGGTCATCTTGCGATCAACCCGTGATTTCGCCTCGATTGCCCTGCAATCCGCATGATTCCGGGGTGCAACAGGCGAATTGTGCACGTTCACATCATTTAAAATCTTGAAATGTGATACAAATATGAACAAAATGTGGCAATTAACGTCGAAATCTTGACGGAAGCGTATCCTTATCACGTTTTGCGTTTACATGGGGTGACTATAATCGGTCACCAACAAGAACGCCGCCATCCAAAGGCGACAGTCGAGTGAACGCTTTTGTCGTTCGGAACAAGGAGGAAGGATGGCCCCGGCTCAATGCTGAAGTTCATCGCCAAGCGCCTCGCCAACTACGTCGTCATGCTGTTCGTGGCGATTTCATGTACGTATTTTCTGGCTTCTGGTTTCATGCGTCCGCGCTCGAATTACGAGTCGAGGACTCCCCGCCCTCCGGCAGCGTCCATCAACCGCAGCTTGGATCTGGCCAATATCAATGATCACACCAATATCTTCACTCGGTATTGGCGTTGGCTGACCGGTGTCGTCACCAGATGGGACTGGGGACTGTCCCCTGATCTGGGGTCGGTCAACGGTGCGCTTGCGCCGCGTATCGTTGCCTCCACCGAGCTGGTGACGATCGCCACAGTCCTTTCCATCGTGCTTGGCGTGGCGCTCGGCATCTACACCGCGCAGCGCCAGTACAAGTGGCAGGACCGCCTGTTCGGCACCACTGCCACGTTCTTCCTTGTCATCCCGACCGCCGTGTTCGCTCTGCTTGTCGTGATGCTCGCCATCTTCATCAACGGCGCCAGCGGCTTCCGCCTGTTCTATGTGACGGGTCTGTCCAGTTATACAGGAAATAACTGGTTCCTGAGATTGGCTGATTTCGGGCAGCACATCATCCTGCCGACCATCGTGCTGACGATTCTGGGCATGGTCTCCTACCATCTGACGCAGCGCACCTACCTGCTTGACGAGATGCACGCCGATTACGTGCGCACCGCCCGTGCGAAGGGTCTGACCCGCCGCCAGGCCATCCGTCGCCACGCGTTGCGCGCATCCCTGATTCCGACCGCCGTCAACGTCGCATTCTCCATCGCCTCGGTGTTCACCGGCGCGGTCATCACCGAATCTATCTTCGCCATCAACGGCTTGGGCCGGTACTTCATCCAGGCCATTCTCGACAACGACATCAATGCCTCGGTCGCCATCGCGGCGTTCGGCGGCGTGTGCACCCTCGCCGGTGCGCTGCTGACCGACATCGTGTCCGCGTGGCTTGATCCGCGCATCAAGATGAGCTGAGTGCAGGGGATGTGAGAAACAATGACTGATACAACCGTCAAAAACAACGAAACGACACAGAAAGAGTCCGACGAGAGCACGTCGAAGGGCGATATCAAGCACATCGGTTACGCCGGCCTGATCGCGCGTCGTTTCTTCCGTCAGCGCTCCGCCGTGGTCGGACTGATCATCCTTCTGGTGCTGGTGTTCTTCGCGCTGTTCGGCGCCAACATCGGCAAGTGGGCGTATGACGACCCTGACTTCCTCGCCCTGTCGGCAGGTCCGAGCGCCAGCCACTGGCTGGGAACCGACTCCGGCGGCTCCGACCTGTACGCCATGGTGGTGCGTGGTCTCGGCAAGTCGCTGATGATCGGCATCATCACCTCGGTGGCGACGATGGCGATCGCCTCGCTGCTGGGAACGGCCATCTCCTTCTTCGGCGGCTGGGTCGAGCGCGTCGGCATGTGGCTGCTCGATATGCTGCTCGTCGTGCCGTCGTTCCTGCTGATCGCAATGATCGTGCGCACCGCGAACGCCACCACCGGATGGATCTGGCTGATCATCGGCCTGACCGCGTTCGGCTGGGTCGGCTATGCGCGAATCATACGAACGCTGACGTTGTCGCTGCGCGAGCGCGACTACGTCAAGGCGGCCCGGTTCATGGGCGTCGGATCGTTCAAGATCATCGTGCGTCACCTCATGCCGAACCTCGCCTCGATGATCATCATCAACACGGTGCTGGGCGTCGTGGGCGCTGTCAACTCCGAGACCGCACTGTCGTACCTTGGTCTGGGCGTCAAGGCGCCCGACGTGTCGCTGGGTTCCGTCCTGCAGTCCGGCGCCGTGTCCATGCAGACCGCTCCCTGGCTGCTGGTCTTCCCCTCCATCGCCCTGGTCCTGTTGACGTTCAGCATGCAGCTGATCGGTGACGGTCTGCGCGATGCGCTTGATCCCAATTCACGTGCGAGCGGAACGGTGGGTGCCTGATGTTCAGAAAGACAATGATGAAAAACAACAAGTCAAAGGGCAGCGTCTCAAGCGAGCACAAGGAGATCGTGCGCGACGACATCCTCCAGTACGAGCTGCTTGAAGGCAACGGCCCCAAGGGCGCGCCGAAGGGCGATCCGATCATGCAGGTGCGCGACCTGCACGTGTCCTTCGCCACAGAGGCCGGCGTGTGCCGTGCGGTGCGAGGCGTCAACTTCGACCTGTGGCGCGGGCGTACGCTCGGCATCGTGGGCGAGTCCGGCTCCGGCAAGTCCGTGACCGCGTTGAGCCTGATCGGCCTGCTCGACGACAACGCCAAGGTCACCGGCTCCATCATCATGAACGGCGAGGAGCTCATCGGCAAGACCGACGAGGAGATGAGCGAGATCCGCGGCGAGCGTATCGCCATGGTGTTCCAGGATCCGCTGTCCGCCCTGACCCCGATGTTCACCATCGGCGACCAGATCGCCGAAGGCCTCATCACCCATCATCCCGACATGTCCAAGCAGCAGATTCACGACCGTTGCGTCGAGCTGCTCGAACTGGTCGGCATCCCGCAGCCCGAGGAGCGTCTCAGCAGCTTCCCGCACCAGTTCTCCGGTGGTATGCGTCAGCGCGTGATGATCGCCATCGCCATCGCGAACAACCCCGACGTCATCATCGCCGACGAGCCGACCACGGCCCTCGACGTGACGATTCAGGCGCAGATCCTCGACGTGCTCGCCAAGGCGCAGAAGGAGACCGGCGCCGCCGTCGTGCTCATCACCCACGATCTGGGCGTGGTGGCCGGCGCGGCCGACGACATCCTCGTCATGTATGCCGGTCGTCCCGTCGAGCGCGCCAGCATCGACGACATCTTCCAGCACCCCTCCATGCCGTACACGATGGGTCTGCTCGGCGCCGTGCCGAAGCCGCACATCGCCGCCTCCCAGCGTCTCGTGCCGATTCAGGGCAACCCGCCGTCGCTGGTCGACATCCCGAAGGGATGCCCGTTCTCGCCACGATGCCCGCTCGCCACCCCGGAGTGCTCGCTGTCTGAGCCGAACCTGGAAGTCGTGGACGCGAACTCCGGTCATCTCGCCTCCTGCCGTCGACTGCAGGAGATCATCGACAAGAACATGAAGTACACGGACGTGTTCCCCGTGCCCGACCTGCTTCCCGCCGACTGGGCCGACGTCCCGCGCGACCAGCGCCCGGTGACGCTGGAGGTCGACCACCTGGTCAAGCACTTCCCGCTGACCGGTGGTGGCATGTTCCGCCGTACCATCGGCCAGGTCGCGGCCGTCGACGACGTGACGTTCAAGATTCGTCAGGGGGAGACCCTGGCGCTGGTCGGCGAGTCCGGCTCCGGCAAGTCCACCACGCTGATGGAGATCATGAACCTCATGAAGCCCGAGGACGGACGCATCGTCGTACTCGGCCATGACCTCGCCGAACTCAAGAAGAAGGCGGAGCGCAAGGCGTTGCGCAAGGACCTGCAGATCATCTTCCAGGATCCGATGAGCTCGCTCGACCCGCGCATGCCCATCTACGACGTGCTCGCGGAGCCGCTCAAGGTGCACAAGTGGAGCAAGGAGAAGATCAACCGCCGCATCGGCGAGCTGATGGAGCTGGTCGGCCTGAACCCCGACTACGTGGATCGCTTCCCGGCGCAGTTCTCCGGTGGGCAGCGTCAGCGCATCTCCATCGCCCGCGCCCTCGCCACCGATCCGAAGGTGCTGCTGCTCGACGAGCCGATCGCGTCCCTCGACGTGTCGATTCAGGCGGGCATCATCAACCTGCTTGAGGACCTGCAGGCCAAGCTGAAGATCTCATACCTGTTCGTCGCGCACGATCTGGCGGTCATCCGCCACATCTCCGACCGCGTGGCCGTCATGTACCTCGGCCAGGTGGTCGAGCTCGGCGAGACCGAGGACGTGTTCACCCATCCGCGTCACCCGTACACGCAGGCGCTGCTGTCGGCCATCCCCGTGCCCGACCCCGTGGTCGAGCGCACCCGCCAGCGCATCATCCTCAAGGGAGACCTGCCGTCTCCGTCCGAGAAGCACCCGGGATGCCGTTTTGCGTCCCGCTGCCCCGTCAAGCTGCGGCTCACTCCCGAGCAGCAGAAGATGTGCGAGACGAAACGCCCGGTTTTGACGTCGGATGACCAGATAGCGACCGAATTCGCCTGTCACTTCCCGCTGGATGTGAACGACGAATCCGCGCCGTTCTAAAGTCTTTCGGGCCGGTCATATGACCGGCCCGATTGCATTGGTTTCGCCGAAAAGTGAAAAGTGACGCCAATGTTAACAAAACGTGGTGTATCATCACGGTTCTAGTTGCGAGATATTTTGAAGGAGAGAACGGCACGCGCAACTCGTGCTGTTCAGGAGAGGAATGCAAAGTATGAGTTTTGCATCTACCGCGCGTAAGGTCACCGCCTTCGCCGCCGCTGCAGCCACGCTTCTGGCGCTTGGTGCTTGCGGCAACAGCAACAACGGCAGCGCCGGCAACAACGGCGCCAAGTCCACTTCCGAACCGCAGGAAGGTGTTCCCACCAACTACACCGGTTTGTTCCCGATGCCGGATCCGGGCAAGGCCTACAACAACCCGAAGGACCGCGGCGAGCTGAAGCAGGGTGGCACCCTCACCCTGCCGATCACCGAGATCGGCCCGAACTGGAACGCCATTGACGTCAACGGCAACACCGTGTACATGAGCGGCCTGTGGCGCTTCTACATGCCGTGCATCTGGGAGTACCCGGCGGATGGTTCCCTGGAGAACATCAAGCCGAACACCAACTACGTGACCAAGGTCGAGCAGACCTCCGACAGCCCTGAGACCGTTGTCTTCACGATCAACGACAAGGCCTCCTGGAACGACGGCACCCCGATCACCTGGAAGGACTTCGAGTCCACCTGGAAGGTCCAGAGCGGCAAGAGCGACAAGTTCACCCCGGCCCTCACCACTGGTTACGACCAGATCAAGAGCGTCACCAAGGGCGACACCGACAAGCAGGCCGTCGTGACGTTCGAGAAGGACTTCTACCCCTACCAGTCCCTGTTCAACCTGCTGTACCCGTCTGAAGCCCTCACCGGCGACGACACCAAGGACGGCGACACCTTCTCCAAGGGTTGGTCGAACGACTCTCACTCCGACAAGTGGGGCGCCGGCCCGTTCGTCGTCTCCAAGAGCTCCGACTCCGAAGTGACCTTCACCCCGAACCCGAAGTGGTGGGGCGACAAGCCGCTGCTGGACAAGGTCGTGCTCAAGCAGATGGAGCCGTCCGCTGCCATGAACGCCTTCAAGAACGGTGAGATTGACGCCGTCGGCGCTTCCGACGCCGAGTCCATGACGAGCGCGAAGACCGTGAAGGACGCTTACCTGCGTCGTTCCTACGACTCCGGTGTGTACACGCTGACCATCAACACCAAGAACATCCCGCTGGAGGTCCGCAAGGCCTTCGTCCAGGGTGTCGACCGCAGCCAGCTGCAGAAGATCGACTTCCAGGGTATCGAATGGACCGAGAAGACCCCGGGCTCCCTGATTCTGCCTCAGTTCCAGGACGGCTACGAGGACAACATGCCCGCTGAGTCGAAGTTCTCCACCGCCAACGCCACCAAGACCCTTGAGGACGCCGGCTACAAGAAGAACAGCGACGGCTACTACGAGAAGGGCGGCAAGGTCGCGGCCATTACGTACACGACGTTCTCCGACTCCGCCTCTACCAAGGCCAAGGCAACCGCCATCCAGAAGATGGCCAAGACCGTCGGCATCAAGGTGAGCATCGACATCAAGGCTTCGAACACCTTCTCCGACACCGTCAGCTCTGGTAACTGGGACATGATCGGCCTCGGCTGGTCCGCTAGCGACCCGTTCGGCTACGCGTCCTCCGCTTACCAGCTCTACGGCTCCAAGTCCGAGTCCAACTTCTCCTTCACCGGCACCGACGAGATCGACAAGGAGCTCGAGTCCATCCCGGGCATCAAGGACAGCACTAAGGCCATTGCTCAGTTCAACAAGGCTGAGAAGGAAGCCCAGAAGCTGTACGCTCAGATCCCGTACGAGAACGGCCAGATCACTGTCGCCGTCAAGAAGGGTCTTGCGAACTACGGTCCTGCAGGCTACTCCTCCGGCGCGCGTGTCATGGTGACCGTTCACCCCGAGAACCTCGGCTGGGAGAAGTGAGTCGTCTGATTCATCGATCTCATTGAGATAGCGATATAGAAGTCCCCCGTGGCTGCAAAGTCACGGGGGACTTCTCGTATGTGTGGACGATGTTGGACCACCCCCAGCCGGCCATGCCGGCAGCCCCCGATAGCGGGGGGTTGCCAGCCGAAGGCTGACTGGGGGTGGTCACGCTGGCAGAGCGGGTATGCCCCGCTCAGCGGCAGACCTTGGAGATCGGCTGCCAGGGCTGCAGGGTCACCGGTTCGGAATCCACCGCGGCGAGCGTGCGCTCGTCCAGGTATTCCTTGCGGATGATGAGCTCCTGAACATAGCGGTCGAACCACGCGCCGGAGGCGACATAGTAGCCGTCCTTGCCGTTGTCCTTGCCCCAGCTGTTCTCCACCTTCCAACGGTCCGGCTCACCGGCCTTGTCGAGGTTGACGCCGGTGAGCGTCATGGCGTGGTTGCTGCGCGAATCGTTGTATTCCAGACCGTGCGCCTTGTCCGATGCGAACTCGGTGCCGAACAGCTCATCCACGCGCACGGTGCCACGATCGAAGATGCCGGCCTTGCGCAGTGAGAACTGCGCGCAGTCGCAGGCGAACCAGATTGGGTGGCCTGCGGTCAGCTGGTCGACGGCGGCCTTGCGGAACACGTCGAGCGGCACGTTGATGAAGTCCATCGGAGCGGCCTCCGCCACGTTGCCCACGAACGCCAGCTGATAGCGGCGGTAATACGGGGTAGAGGCGAGCGGGGAGTTCGTCAGGCTCACGAAATCATCCAAATCCTCGCCCACGTACTTCGCGTAGAACTCCTGCGGCGTGATGCCGTGTTCGACGATCTGCCTGCGCGAGTCGATGCCGGACTTCGTGCCGGACTCGGACGCCTTGGCGTCATCCTTGCCCTCGTCCTTGACGCGCAGCAGCAGATCGAAGCTCGCCGGTGGCTCGCCCATTGCGATAGCGCAGATACGGTACACGACCGACATCTGCCCGGTCTTGAGCGAGCGCAGCTCCTCAACCGACTTGCCGGCCTGATGGGCGTCGCGCAATTCGGCGGCGAATTCGCGCAGCTTCGTGTTCAGGTACTGCTCGAACGCCGAGGAATCGCGGGAGTTCGACGACTCCGGGTAGGCCTCCTTCGGCACCAGACCGTACTTCTTGACCAGCGCGACGAACATCTGCCACCAGCCGCCATCGTCAGCCGGGCCTTCGTTGACCGCCTCGAAGATGCGGCTGTCCGTGGTCTTGTCGAGCGTCTTGAGCACGTTCTCAAGGTAGAAGTTCGACTTCTCCAGCTTGTCGTAGAAGAACAGATAGCTTTCGGAGAACTCGAAATCGTCGAGGTTCCACTTGTGCATCAGCTCGTAGCGCAGCGTGTTCAGCGATGCGAACATCCAGCAGCGGCCGGAATGCTCCTGCGAGGTGATCGACCCCTGCTTGAGTTCGACCGAGAACGTGCGGGGGAGCTCGCGCACGCCGCGATACGAGGTCGCGGCCTGGAGAATGCCGTTCGATACCGCCGCGTTCGCCGCCACGAGGTTCGCGCGGTCCGCGTTGAACGCCGCGGAGTATTCCCTGAGCTGTTCCGCAGTCAGTGCCAGGTTGTCGGGCTGGTTGGAAGCCATGTCCATGATCCTTTCCTATTGTCGGAATGAAAAACTGCCACGAAGCAGTCTACTCCGCCTACGTAGGCCGTGTGTGAGCGGGGAGCGGAAGATTCCGGTCGAAACTGCGGCTCGCACTGTCAACGGGACGGATATAGGATGGCCTCATGATCACCATCACCACATCCAACGTGAACGGCATCCGCGCCGCCAAGCGCAAGGGCATCGAGACATGGGCGGGCGAGCACGCCCCGGACATCTGGTGCATGCAGGAGGTCCGCGCCCCGCAGGACGAGCTCAATCCGATATTCGGCGAGTTCGGGTTCGAATACGCCACCGCCGGCAAGATCGCCGACCAGAGCGAGCTGACGGCGATGAACGAGGTCTGCCGCGTCAAGGGACGCGCCGGCATCGGGCTGCTGACCGACCTGCCCGTGACAGCCCGGCGATACGGTTTGTCCGGGCTGGACGAGGATGTGGATTCCGGCCGATGGATCGAGGCCGACGTGACGACGCCACAGGGCTATGGAATCACCGTCGCATGCGTGTACGTGCACGCGGGCAACAGCGACGATCCGGTGAAAATGGCGCAGAAATACCGCTTCCTCGACACCATGCTCACGCGCATGGGCGAGCTGCGGGACGAGGCCTCGCGCGGCGGCAGGCAGGCCGTGCTGTGCGGCGACTTCAACATCGCGCACACGCCGCTCGACATCAAGAACGCCAAGGCCAACATCAAGCATGCCGGGTTCCTGCCCGCCGAACGCGCCTACATCGACCGCTGGCTGGGGGAGTACGAGTTCGTGGACGTCATACGCTCGCTCGCCGGCGACATCCAGGGGCCGTACACGTGGTGGAGCCAGCGCGGCAGGGCGTTCGACAACAACGTTGGCTGGCGCATCGACTATCAGTTCGCCACTCCGGAACTCGCCGAGACGGCACGAGGCTTCGTCATCGACAAGGCGCCCAGCTATGACGCCCGCTGGTCCGACCATGCGCCGCTGACCGTCACGTATGACGTGTGATCATGCAATCCATGACGCGCTCTGGGCCATGCGGCGGCCGTTCGGACCGGCGACAATCCGGAGGTGTCTTCCAAGCCAATCACAAGCCCTAGTGCTACGCTAGTCACGGTTGCAACCTGTACAACGAAATGAGGAACCCATGGGACTGTTTGGATTCGGCAAGAAGAAGCGTGAACGCGAGGAAGCCGAAGCGAAGGCCGAGAATCGCGAGGACGAGGCCGCCGTCGACACCGAGGAGACCGCCGCCCCGACCGACGTGGCGGACACGTACGAAGGCCGCGGCGAATCCTACGGACCGTGGGACGTCGATGACGAGAACGTGCCGGATTACGACGAGTACCTCGACATGGGCTCTTACTACCTGCCGTATCTCGCGGGCTTGCAGCTGCGCATCAAGGCGAACCGCAGCACCCAGGAGATCCTCGGCGCGACCATCAGCTACGGCGCGTCCAGCCTGGAGATCGAGGCGTTCGCGGCGCCCAAGACCATGGGTCTGTGGGACGACGTGCGCGCCGATTTGCTCGAGGCCAACGAGAAGGCATCCGAACACGCGGGCGTGTTCGGCACCGAACTCCACCTGCCGGTCACCGTCAAGGGCGGCAAGACTGTGAACACGCGCATCGTCGGCGTGGATGGCCCGCGTTGGATGCTGCGCGGCATCTTCTCCGGCAAGGCCGCGAACGATGACGGCAACTCCGACACCGAAGCGCTCAACAAGTATTTCGCCGACATCGTCGTGGAGCGCGGCGACGAGCCGCTCGCCCCGCGTGATCTCATCCCGATGCACCCGCCGGTGACCCCCGCCCAGCGTCAGGCGGCGGCCAAGACCAAGGACCAGGCCGACGACAAGGAGCATCTCGACGACATCCCGGACAAGCCCGAAGGGCCGTTCGACTCCGATCAGCAGACCGAGGTCAAGACCACGCTGTCGCGTGGACCGATGTTCTCCGAAGTCCGCTGACGAATCCCGGCGCTCGACGCCGGGAGCCAAGGAACGAGCATGACCGATCAGAACCAGAAGAAACGTACGGGTATGGCGTCCCTCGCCGCCGCGGGCGAGGGGGAGGACTTCTCCGTCATCGACGCCATCGGCGGGCCGCGCGGCGTCATCGAATCGATGCTGCCGGGCGTGTTGTTCGTCGTGTTGTTCGTCGTCACCAGCAACCTCAATCTCACGATCGGTGTCTCCGCGGCGCTGGCGGTGCTGCAGGTCGTCATCAGGCTCGTGCAACGGCAGTCGGTCATGGGCGCTCTCAGCGGCCTGATCGCCGTCGGTATCTGCCTGATATGGGCGTGGCAGAGTCATGAAGCGCGCAACTATTACATGTTCGGCTTCCTCACCAACGCCGTGTACATCGTGCTGCTGTCCTTCACCCTGCTCATCCGCGTGCCCGGTCTGGGGCTCATGGTCGAGTTCATCCGTACCATCCCCACCGAGCATTTCCGCGCGTGGCTGCACGGCTGGCTGGACGACAAGCCGCTCAGGCGCGCCTACACGATCGTCACCGTGCTGTGGATCGGCGTGTTCGCGCTGCGTCTCATCGTGCAGGTGCCGCTGTACCTCGCCGATTCCGTGGCGCTGCTGGGCACGGCGCGCCTGCTGATGGGCATACCGTTCTGGGCGCTGGCGATATGGGTGTCGTATCTGATCATCGCCACCCCGCTGCACCGGCACATCGCCGCGGCCAAAGCGGCGGCCGGCGGCGGCAAAGACGGTGACAGTGACGGCCACAACAGCGGTGATGAAGGTGACAACGCAGCCGGACAGGCCTGATCCGGTCAAATCGCGAAAGGAAACAATGAACGCGCAAGTGCGTATCGAACGTTATGCCGACCAGGGACGATGCGTCGGGCATATCGATGGCCGTGTGGTATTCGTGAGGTTCGCCCTGCCGGGCGAGCTGGTGCAGGTCGCATTGGATGAACCGCACGACCGCGACGACCGCTACTGGACCGGCGAGGTCGTCGAGGTCATCGAACCGAGCCCCGATCGTGTGGATCCCGCATGGCCGCTGGCCGGGCCGCTTGCCATGGGTGGTGGCGTCGGTGGCGCCGATCTGGTGCACGTGAGCCTGGAAGGGCAGCTTCGCTGGAAGGCCGCCACCATCAGCGATCAGATGAGCCGTCTCGGGCACGTGGACGTCACCGTGCCGGTGGAACGGGCCGAAGGCGACACTGAGAACGGCGGCCTGCACTGGCGCACCCGCATCGAGATGATCGCCGATGACGACGGCATGCCGTCGATGCGTCGGCGCGGCTCGCACAAGCGCGTGCCGCTGGACACGATGCCGCTCGCGACAGACAACCTGCTTGCCGTCGCCGATCGCGAACACGTGTGGGATGGCGGGTTCGAACCCGGATCCCAAATTCGCCTGTCTGTGCCCGAACCGAGGAAGCAGCCCATCGAGGGCAATTACGCCGTGCTCGTGGACGGCGAACTGCGCGCCGGAAACCGGCATCTGATGGAGACCGTCACCGTGAACGGCCGTGACTTCCAATACATGGTCGACGCGAACGGCTTCTGGCAGGTGCACCGTCAGGCACCGGTCATGCTCGCCGGCCATGTGATCGACCTAGCGAACAAGGCGCTTGACGGAATGACCTCCGCCTGCATATGGGACTTGTATTCCGGTGCCGGACTGTTCACGCTGCCGCTGGCCACGATGATCGCCGAACGCACGCGCATGCTCAGCGTGGAGGGCGGCAAGACCGCGGTGAAGAACGCGCAACGCAACCTCCGCGCGTTGAACCTGCCTGATGTGGACGCCCGTTGCGGCGATGTGTCCGCCACGCTCGCGCACGTGCCGGCCCATCTGTCACGACCCGATCTGGTCGTGCTCGATCCTCCCCGCGCCGGTGCGCACGCCAAGGTGTGCCGTCAGATCGCGCAGGCAGGCGCGAAGGACGTCATCTATGTCGCCTGTGACCCGACCAGCCTCGCCCGCGACACGGCGACGCTGATCTCGCTCGGGTACCGCCTGTCGGACATTCGGGCGTACGACATCTACCCGATGACCCACCATGTTGAGACGGTGGCCTGGTTCACACGCATCGGACGGTGAGGCGATGGGTCGGGTACGCGGCGATCATGATTGCGGGTTCCTGCGGCGCATGTGGCGCCGTGGGATTGGCATCGCGTGCGCCGCGGCCGCGGTGATGTCGCTCACCTCCTGCGTGCCGCAGGGCAAGGCGGTCGGCGATACGCAGGAGAGCGAACCGGAGATCGCCCATGAGGGCGTCCAACGGCAGGATATCGTCGTCGGCGTCATCGGCTCCGTGGACACCGGCCTGGACTCTGATGTGCTGAACGCCTTCAACAAGGCCGGGTTGAAGGCACCCTACGTATCCACCAGCATGGTCGACGATCCGGATGCCGCCGCGCAGCGCGGAGTGCGGTTCATGGTCACGCGCAAGGCCTCCGTCATCATGATCGACGGCATTGCCGTCAACGAGAAGAACGCCGAAGACTGGGATGCCGCGTTGCAGTCCGCGCGCAAGGCGGGCGTTCCCGTCATCCTCCTGGATCCGGTCGCCCCGCCCGACGACGATACGTTATTCGCCGTCACGTTCACGCTTACCGGCAAGGGAGACGGCGTGACCGCCCTCGACGACGCCGTCGTCACCATCGTCGACGACAAACCCCACCCCCGCACGATGAACGTCACCGACAACCTGTCCTGACCTTCCGATATCCGGAGCTCTTCCGCGGGAGCGGTAGTCCGTATTTTCGCCCCGCTGGCGGGGCTGTCGCGGAGCGACTGGGGGCGGCTTGGCGTTTCATCGCCTGCCGGCTATTCCGTCTGACCACCCTCCGGCGCTGCGCGCCACCTCCCGCCGGCGGGAGGTGTGGAGGCGTAGGTGGCTGCGGTGATCAGCCGAGAGCCACACCTCATCCTGCTGCGCTCGATGGGGGACGTGTGTGAAAATACCGCCTGGGAATGGTGCCCCCGTTATGCTGCCACGGGTAGGCTAGTACGTATGAATGCAACCCTGAATCTGCCTGAAGTCGAGGAAAACGGCCTGACCGCCTCGCAAGTGCGCGCCTGCGAGGAGAGCGGTCAGACGAACGCGGTGAAGAGCACCACGTCGCGTTCGATACTCGACATCGTGCGGGCCAACGTCTTCACGCTGTTCAACGGCATCATCTTCGCCGCGATGGTACTGGTGCTGATCACCGGGTCATGGAAGGACGCGGTGTTCGGCTTCGTCATCCTCATCAACACCGGTATCGGCATCGTCACCGAGCTCAAGGCCAAGCGTACGTTGGATCGGCTGTCGATTCTCGTCACATCGGATTATGCGGTGCGCCGAGACGGCGAGAACACGGAGGTTCCTTCGCGCGACATCGTACTCGGCGACCTGCTGTGGATACGTTCCGGGGAGCAGGTGCCGGCTGACGCGCAGGTCCTGTCATCATACGGGCTCGAACTCGACGAATCGATGCTGACCGGCGAATCGCGCACCGTGCGCAAGGAGGACGGCGACCAGGTGTACTCCGGGTCGACGGCGGTGTCCGGCGTGGCGCTCGCGCGGGTGAACGCGGTGGGCGAGCACAGTTACGCGGCGACGTTGACCGCACAGGCCAAGGTATACAAGAAGACGGTGTCCGACCTGAACAAGGGCATCAACACGATCCTGAAGTTCATGACGTTCCTGGTGGTGCCGCTGTGCGTGCTGCTGGTCTGGTCGCAGATGAGGACCGTGGGCGGATGGAACGCCGCGATAGCTTCGGGGGAGTGGCGGCAGGCCATCGTGTCAGCTGTAGCGGGCGTTGTCGGCATGATTCCCGAAGGCCTGGTATTGCTCACCTCGCTCAACTTCGCGGTCGCGGCGATGCGGCTCGCCCGCAAGAACACGCTCGTGCAGGAACTCGAATCGGTGGAGACGCTGGCTCGCGTGGACTGCCTCAATCTCGACAAGACCGGCACGATCACCGATGGCGGCATCATGTTCGACCGTCTGGTCATGCTGGAACGCATGGACGGCGACGATCGCGTGGAGAGCGCGGCGACTCAGGCGCTGTATGACCTGTCGAACGAGGAGCAGCCGAACGGCACGGGTCAGGCCGTGCTCGACGGGCTGGGGGAACGCGGTTACCATGCCGGCCCGGTGCGAGCGCGCGTGCCGTTCTCGTCGGCCCGCAAATGGAGCGCCATCGTCACCCCGGCCGCAGCCGCGGAAACGGAATCGGCCGCCGACCGCGAGCCGCCGACCGTCTAGTATATGGGCGCACCGGAAGTGATGCTCTCCGCGCTTTCCGGAGAGCACGGCGATGTGCTCGAAGCGGTCAATGATTACGCGAATTCCGGCAACCGCGTGCTGCTCATCGCGCGGGCGACGCTCATACGGAAGAGCGAGGGCGATGCCGCAACAGATTCGTCATGGTTCACGCAGTCGCCCGAACTGCTGCCGGACGCCGAGCCGGTCGCGCTCGTATTGTGTTCGGAGTGCGTGCGCGACGACGCGCAGCCCACACTGGCATGGTTCCGCGATCAGGGCGTGCGCTGCCGCATCATCTCCGGCGACAACCCGGTCACCGTCGGCGCGATCGCGGCCAAAGTGCGACTTACAGGAGACCGCGAGCCGCACGCCATCGACGCGCGCACGCTGCCGCAGGACATCAACGAGCTCGCCCGCGTGCTGGAGAACGTCGATGTGATCGGCCGCGTGCTGCCCGACCAGAAGAAGGCGATCGTCCAGGCGCTGCACACCAGTGATCACGTGGTCGCCATGACCGGAGACGGCGTCAACGATTCGCTCGCCATCAAGGAGGCCGATCTCGGCATCGCGATGGGCAACGCCGCGCCCGCCACCAAAGCCGTGGCACAGGTCGTGCTCGTCGATTCGAAGTTCTCGCACCTGCCCGACGTTGTGGCCCGCGGCCGTCAGGTCATGGCGAACATGGAGCGCGTCGCCAGCCTGTTCCTCGTCAAGACCGTCTACTCGGCGCTGATTTCGCTGGGCGTGGTACTCACTGCGATCCCGTTCCCGTACCTGCCCCGGCATATCACGTACGTCGGCGCGCTGACTATCGGCATGCCGGCGTTCATCCTCGCGCTCGCGCCGAACACGCGGCGTTACATCCCCGGCTTCCTGCGGCGTGTCGTGTATTTCGCGCTGCCGGGAGGCGTCGCGATCGCATTGTCCGTGCTGCTGTCGTCGTGGCTGTTGCCCGATGTGATGGGCTGGGATGTGAACAACGCCGCCGATTTGTCCGCGTTGCGCACCACCTGCGCGATCATCGTGTTCGTGCTGGGCGTGTTCATGCTCGCCCGCGTGGCGCAGCCGCTCAATTCGTGGCGCGGCGTGCTGGTTGCCGTATTCGCCGCGGCCGGCGTCATCGGCATGTTCATTCCGTTCGTGGCGAGGTTCTTCGACCTGCATCTGCCGACCGGGCGGGTATTGATCGCCACGGTGGCGGCGCTGCTGATTTCCACGGTCCTGTTCGCGGTCTGTCACGTCATCCTCGCCTCGGTGACGCGAATTTTCCCACATATCAAGCCGACACGCCAGAGCTAAAGTAACGTATCGGTATCGTTGGTAGCGGATAATCTCTTGTGGAATAGCATTTCATTTGATCTCGGAGGAAGCATGTCTGTGCGAGACGACCAGTTGGCGACACTGAACGTGGCCGGCAAGGACTATGACTACTACCGCATTGCCGACCTGCCCGGCGTCGACCATCTGCCGTACTCGCTCAAGGTCCTCGTCGAGAATCTGGTACGCAACATCGACGGCGCGAACATCACGGACGAACACGTCAAGGCGCTGCTGAACTGGGCCCCGCAGGCCCAGCCCAGCCATGAAATCCAGTTCACGCCCTCGCGTGTGATCATGCAGGACTTCACCGGCGTGCCCTGCATCGTGGACCTCGCCACCATGCGCGACGCGGTCAAGGATCTCGGCGGCGACCCTGAGGTCATCAACCCGCAAGTCCAGTCCGACATGGTCATCGACCATTCCGTGCAGATCGACAAGTACGGCGTGGCTGACGCGGTCCAGCAGAACATGGACATCGAATACCAGCGCAACGGCGAACGCTACCAGTTCCTGCGCTGGGGCCAGCAGGCGTTCCGCAACTTCCGCGTGGTGCCGCCGGGAACCGGCATCATTCACCAGGTCAACATCGAATACCTGGCGAAGGTCGTCATGACGAAGACCTCCGGCTTGGATGATGGCCGCGAGCTCGCCTACCTCGACTCCTGCGTCGGCACCGACTCGCACACCACCACCGAGAACGGCCTGGGCGTGCTCGGCTGGGGCGTGGGCGGCATCGAGGCCGAGGCGGCCATGCTCGGCCAGCCGATCTCCATGCTCGTGCCGCGCGTCGTCGGCTTCAAGCTCACCGGTTCGATCCCCGAGGGCGTCACCGCCACCGACGTGGTCCTGACCATCACCGACATGCTGCGCAAGCACGGCGTGGTCGGCAAGTTCGTCGAGTTCTACGGCGAGGGCATCGCCTCGGTGCCACTGGCCAACCGCGCCACCATCGGCAACATGGGACCTGAGTTCGGCTCCACCTGCGGCATCTTCCCGATTGACGGCGTCACGCTCGACTACCTGCGCCTGACCGGACGTTCCGAGGAGCAGGTCGCGCTTGTCGAGGCGTACGCCAAGGCCAACAAGCTGTGGGGCGACGCCTCCGACCCGGACTATGTCGAGCCGCAGTACTCCGAATACGAGGAGCTCGACCTCGGCACGGTCGTGCCGTCCATCGCCGGCCCGAAGCGCCCGCAGGACCGCATCCTGCTGTCCGAGGCGAAGGACATGTTCGAGAAGACCGCACCCGCCTACGAGACCGACAAGACCGTCAAGGACCCGGTGGCCGTGTCCACCGACTTCCGTGGCGATTTCGACATCGAAAACGGCGACGTGGCCATCGCCTCGATCACCTCGTGCACCAACACCTCCAACCCGTCCGTGATGATCGCCGCCGGCCTGATCGCCCGCAACGCGCACGCCAAGGGATTGAGCCCCAAGCCGTGGGTCAAGACCTCGCTCGCCCCCGGCTCGCAGGTCGTGGCCGACTACCTCAAGGCCGCGGGCCTCCAGGACGATCTCGACGCGCTCGGCTACCAGCTGGTCGGCTTCGGCTGCGCCACCTGCATCGGCAACTCCGGACCGCTGCTGCCCGAGATCTCCGAAGCCATCAACGCCAACGACCTGACCGTCACCGCCGTGCTGTCCGGAAACCGCAACTTCGAAGGCCGCATCAGCCCGGACGTCAAGATGAACTACCTGGCCTCCCCGCCGCTGGTCATCGCCTACGCGCTCGCCGGCACGATGGACTTCGACTTCGAGACCCAGCCGCTCGGTACCGACGCAGACGGCAATGACGTGTATCTGAAGGACATCTGGCCGACCAACGAGGAGGTCGCGGCCGTGGTTGACGGTACCGTCAGCCGCGAGATGTTCCTCAAGGACTACGCCTCCGTGTTCGACGGCGACCACCGCTGGAAGGGCCTCGACGTGCCCGAAGGCGAGCTGTTCGCATGGGACGAGCATTCGACGTACGTGCGCAAGCAGACCTTCTTCGACGGCATGAAGGCCACGCCGGAGCCAGTCGCCGACATCCACGGCGCCCGCGTGCTGGCGTTGCTCGGCGACTCGGTCACCACCGACCACATCTCCCCGGCGGGCGCGTTCAAGGCGTCCAGCCCGGCTGGCAAGTACCTGACCGAGCGCGGCGTGGAGCCGAAGAACTTCAACTCCTATGGCTCGCGTCGAGGCAACCACGAGATTATGGTGCGTGGTACCTTCGGCAACATCCGCCTGCGCAACCAGCTGCTCGCCTCCGTCGGCGAGGAGGTCACGCCGGGCGGGTTCACTTACGATTTCACGACTGGAAAGCCTTCGACGATCTTTGACGCCTCGCTCAACTACAAGGCCGCCGATATTCCGCTCGTCGTGCTGGCCGGCAAGGAGTACGGCACTGGCTCGTCGCGTGACTGGGCCGCCAAGGGTACGGTGATGCTCGGCGTCAAGGCCGTCATCACCGAGAGCTTCGAGCGCATCCACCGTTCCAACCTCATCGGCATGGGCGTGCTGCCATTGCAGTTCCCGGCGGGGGAGTCCTATGAGTCCCTGGGTCTTGACGGCACCGAGACCTACGACATCGCCGGCGTGGACGAGCTCAACAGCGGCGTCACCCCGAAGACCGTGCACGTCACCGCCACGCACACCGACGGCTCCACCACCGAGTTCGACGCGGTGGTCCGCATCGATACGCCCGGAGAGGCGGACTACTATCGCAACGGCGGCATCCTTCAGTACGTCCTGCGCAACCTCATGAAGTAAGCGGCCCGAAGTCCCTTGACCCCATGGTCAAGGGACTTCTTTTTTTCTTTCTTCCCCTCCTTCTCTTCCTTTACCTTTTCCCTCTTCCTTTCCTCTTTCCGGGAGTTATCCACAGGCGCGACACGCCCGGACTGCATTGCACAATCCTCGGTAGCATCTCCATAGAACGGCTGTATTGCAATGGTTCGACAACGTGGCATGACTATTGTGCGGCGCAGTCCGGGCGTGTCACGATCGAGCCTTCGACCACATTGCCCGAAAACCTGAAGACCGGGCCGGAAAACCTGTTACCGTTCGTCCATGTTTGAGATGCGAAACGAACCGCCACCGAACCAATACATGCGGCATCAGGCGTGGCTCATCCAGCGCTATTACCTGAAGCGTTGCCGGGCGGTCAGGGATACGCTGGAGCATGAGCCGGTATTCGCGTTGTCGTCGGCGCTGGGACTGATGGGCATTGCACCGCCCGAGACCGCCGTCCTTGATTTGGGCAAGGAACATATCGTCGTTCGGAATCGTGACGCGCGACGCGGTCATCCCGCCAATGTCGCATGTCACGCGTGGTCATTGCTGGACGACCGTATCGTAATCCGCATCTTTGATCTGTACTGCACGTCACCCGCCGCGACGTTCGCCCAATTCGTGCGGTTCAACTGGTTCGAGGAAACAATCATATTGGCGGATCGGCTGACATGCCGTGACGAGCGGCTGAGGCGCGCGACCAAACAGGAACTGATGGATTTCCTTGATGAGCGGAAGGTCTATGGCGGCAAGGCCGCACGCCGGGCGTTGCGTTTGTCTCGCCCGAACACCGATTCCCGGTGGGAACGGGAGCTGCGTCTGGATGCGATGAAATGGGGATTGCCGAATCCGGAGGCGAACCATCCGGTCGATTTGGGGTCTGGATTGGCATGGCTTGACATGGCATACGAGAAGTATCGCGTGGCGATGGAATTTCATGGGCAGCAGCATCTGGAACAGTATGTAGCGGACACGAGGCGCATGAACGCATTGGCGGCCAAGAATTGGGTGGTGCTTCCGGCCTGGCAGAGTACGGTGCTTGACCAGGCCGAACTGCATCGATACTTCAGTCAGGTGGCCGCCGCTTTGGAGCATGCCGGTGCCGTCGATTTTCTGCATCCGCGCATGGATCTGTGGACGTTGAGCGGCAATCCGGAGCTGCTGGAACCGTTTTGACGTAGGAGCGACCGATTGGTATATGGTCCGAGACAGGGATGGCAGTCGTCGTGATACGACACGCCCGGAGTGCGCAGCACGACCGATGAATAGTCGCTGCGAGGTAACGGTATAAACCCGTTCTGGACTCCGGACACAACGATTGTGCTGCGCAATCCGGGCGTGTCGTGTTATGGGAACACCGGTGTATCGAGGAAAGAGGGAAACTTGAAGAGAGAAAGTCGGGAACACAGTTGAGGGGGCATAGAACAGATGGAAGAGAGACGGCCGGCAGGATGTGGGAGAAGTCCTCGGAACGGGATAAAGAAGAACCGTTTCGCTTACGCCGGCGAAACGGTTCTCGAGTAGTGACGGACGATCCCGTCACGCGAGGCCGGAGAGCTTGTTGATGAGCTCGGGGTCTCGCGTGGCGCCCTTGTCGGCGGAGCGCGCGAAGGCGGCGTACGCCTTGAGGGCCTGGCTCACCTTGCGGTCGCGGTGCGCCACGTAGCCATCGCCGGCCTCCAGTTCGCGGCGGCGCTCGGCCAGCTGCTCGTCGGTCAGCTCGACGTTCACGGAACGGGCCTCGATGTCGATGTCGATGATGTCGCCGTTCTTGATGAGCGCCACCGGGCCCTTGTTCGCCGCCTCGGGAGCCATGTGCCCGATGGCCAGACCCGAGGAGCCGCCGGAGTAGCGACCGTCGGTGAGCATGGCGACCTGCTTGCCGATGCCCTTGCCCTTGACGAAGGACGTCGGGTACAGCATCTCCTGCATGCCCGGGCCGCCCTTCGGACCCTCGTAACGAATCACCAGCGCCATGCCGGGCTTCAGCGTGTCGTCGAGGATCACCTCGATGGCCTGCTCCTGCGAATCGACCACCAGTGCCGGTCCGCGGAACTTCCAGATCTCCTGCGGCACGCCCGCGGTCTTGACGACGCAGCCGTCGGGAGCGAGGTTGCCGCGCAGCACGGCGAGACCGCCCTCGTGGATCTCCGGATGGTCGATGTCGTGGATGGCGCCGTTGGCGCGGTCGCGGTCCAGTGAGTCGAACAGCGTGGTGTGCGTCCACGGTTCGGGAGAGATGATGTGGCCGGGAGCCGCCTTGTACATCTGCTGGGCTTCTTCGGTGCAGGTGGGACGCATGATGTCCCAGTCCGCCAGCTTGGCTTCCAGCGTCGGGTAGTCGATGGAGTGCACGTTGGTGTGCAGCTTGCCGGCGCGGTCGAGCTCGCCGAGGATGCCGGTGATGCCGCCAGCGCGGTGAATGTCGGAGATCTCCCACTTGCCGGACGGCGACGCCTTGCAGATACACGGCACGGTGTGCGAGATGCGCTCGATGTCGTCAAGCGTGAAGTCCACGTCGGCGGACTGCGCCATGGCGAGGATGTGCAGCACGGTGTTGGTGGAACCGCCCATAGCGACGTCCATGGTCATGGCGTTCTCGAACGCCTCCTTGGTGGCGATGGAGCGCGGCAGTACGGAGTCGTCGGAGTCGTCATAGTACTGGTGGGCGATCTTGACGACCTGCTGCGCGGCGCGCTTGAACAGGTCCTTGCGGTAGGAGTGGGAGGCGAGGATCGTGCCGTTGCCGGGCAGCGCCAAGCCGATGGCCTCGGTCAGGCAGTTCATCGAGTTGGCGGTGAACATGCCGGCGCAGGAGCCGCAGGTCGGGCAGACGGTCTTCTCGTAGTTGAGCAGCTCCTCGTCGGAGACGGAATCGTCGGCGGTGGCGTACATCACGTCGATGAGGTCGGTGCTCTTGACGGTGCCGTCGGCGAGGATCGTGGTGCCGGCCTCCATCGGGCCGCCGGAGACGAACACGGTGGGGATGTTGAGGCGCAGCGCGGCCATGAGCATGCCGGGGACGACCTTGTCGCAGTTCGGGATGCAGATCAGTGCGTCGGCGCAGTGCGCGTTGCACTGGTATTCGACGGTGTCGGCGATGATGTCGCGGCTGGGCAGGGAGTACAGCATGCCGGTGTGGCCCATGGCGATGCCGTCGTCGACGGCCATGGTGTTGAACTCGCGCGGGATGCCGCCGGCCTCCTTGATGGCCTCGGAGACGATACGGCCGACCTTGTTGAGGTGGACGTGGCCGGGCAGGAACTCGTCGAACGAGTTGGCGATGGCGATGATGGGCTTCTTGCCCATGTCGTCACCTTTGACGCCAGCTGCACGGTAGAGGGCTCGGGCACCTGCGAAGACGCGCCCGTTCATGATTTTTGCAGATCGCATTTCAGTCATGGTTCTATTCAAGCTCTTGCAAGGGACACGCGACATGTCAAGAGTCGGAATATGGAATTTTCATAAGTGTTACAAAACTCACAGTGGATTAAGCCTATGTAGCCTTCTATGTTGTCTGCAAGTCGGCAACGAACTGGCAGAATCCACCGGACCCGCTCCGGTCGCTGCGTGAGGCTATAATTGCTGCGGTTGAGATAGATTTCCATCATGTGATTCGGAGACTTGCAAAAATGGCAGAAGAAACCAAGGATACCGAGGTCAAGGGCAACGAGGAGTTCGGCACCGCGCCCGTGCCCGAGGGTTTCGCGAACCCGCCGATCGACGATCTGATGAAGCACGCCGATTCCAAGTACGCGCTGGCCATCTTCGCCGCCAAGCGCGCCCGTCAGATCAACTCTTACTTCACCCAGCTCAACGAGGGCCTGCTGCAGAACGTCGGCCCGCTGGTCGAATACCAGAACCAGGAGAAGCCGCTGTCGATCGCTTTCCGCGAGATCGACGAGGGCCTGCTGGAGGAGACTCTGGGCGAGGATGATCTGAGCGAAGGCAACTGATTCGTCTGAATCCGTCCGGTTCGCTGTACGCGGTATTTGCTTTTTCTGGGGCGACACTCTTGCCCTTGACGGCGGTGACGTGTACAACTGAGCGTCAGGAGCGAACGACTTGGGGCTCGCGCCGACCGAAGGTCTGGCACGGGCCCTTTTCGTAGCCTGTTCAGGTCCTGCAACAACAGAATGAACCAACGTATCATTGTGCCTTATCCGCAAAAGGCGGGTAGGGCGATAAGTCCGAAAGAGGGATGATATGACCAATCAGGAGCGCAAGCTCATCTCGGCCGAATCTGTGACCGAAGGCCACCCCGACAAGGTATGCGACCAGATTTCCGACGAAATCCTCGACGAACTGCTTCGGCAGGATCCGCAGTCGCACGTCGCCGTCGAGACCTCCGCCGCGACCGGTGTGTTCCTCGTGTTCGGTGAGGTGACGTCAAAGGGGTATGTCGACGTCCAGTCCACCGTGCGCGAGACGCTGCGCCGCATCGGCTACACGTCTTCCGAGGTCGGCCTCGACGCCGACTCCTGCGGCGTGATCGTCGCCATCACCGGCCAGAGCGCCGAGATCAATCAGGGTGTGGCGCGCCTCACCGGCGAGAAGGAGACCGAGGCCAGCCGCGAGGAGCGGTACGAGGCCCAGGGCGCCGGCGACCAGGGCGTGATGTTCGGTTACGCCACCGACGAGACCGACGTGCTGATGCCGCTGCCGATCTATCTGGCCCACCGTCTGGCCTTCCGCCTGACCGAAGTGCGCAAGTCCGGCGAAGTGCCGCACCTGCGCCCGGACGGCAAGACCCAGGTGACCATCGAATACGACGAGAACGACAAGCCGTTGCGCGTCGACACCGTGCTGATCTCCACGCAGCACGACCCGGAGGCGAGTCAGGAATGGCTGGCCGCCCAGCTCAAGGAGCATGTCATCGACCCGATGCTGGACGAGGTGCTCGGCGACGGTGTCAAGCATGACGATTACCGTCAGCTCGTCAACCCGACCGGCTCGTTCGTCCTCGGAGGTCCGGCCGCCGACGCCGGCCTGACCGGCCGCAAGATCATCGTCGACACGTACGGCGGCGCCGCCCACCATGGCGGCGGCGCGTTCAGCGGCAAGGACCCGTCCAAGGTCGACCGTTCCGCCGCGTACGCGACCCGCTGGGTGGCGAAGAACATCGTCGCCGCGGGGCTGGCGCACCGTGTCGAGCTGCAGGTCGCCTACGCGATTGGCGTGGCCGAACCGGTGTCGGTCAACGTCGAGACGTTCGGCACCGAAATCGGCGTGACCCGCGAGCAGATCCAGCAGGCCGTGCGCAAGGTGTTCGACCTGCGTCCCGCCGCGATCATCGACGAGCTTGACCTCAAGCGCCCGATTTACGCGAAGACCGCCGCATACGGCCACTTCGGCCGCGTCGACGTCGAGTTCCCGTGGGAGCGCACCGACAAGGTCGAAGAGCTCAAGGCCGCCATCCGCTGACTGGCAGATCACAACGATCACCCTCGGTTTCACTTCGTAACGTCCCCGCCAGCGGGGGCTGCCGCGAAGCGAAACCGGGGGTGGTCTTGTCTATACACACAACATGCATACACAAAAAAGCCGCCGGACACCCCGAGAAGGTTGCCGCCTGCGGCGGACTTCACCGGTGGCGTGATACAAATGAACCATGAGTACGAATGACGCGCAGCAGTTGGCGTTTGACGGCATGGCGCCGCGCAAACGCCGCAAGCGCGCGCCCGCCGAGAAGATTGTGGCCGCGGAAGACCCGATCGCGCAGGTGGTGCTGGACGCGCAGGCGACCCATCTGGGCCAGACATTCGACTATCTCGTGGAGGAGCGGTGGTCGCAGGCCGCACGGCCCGGCGTCATGGTGCGGGTCCGGTTCGGGGGCAGGCTCCTCAACGGCGTGATCTGGAAGCGCGCGGCAGCCAGCGCCACGCCCCGCTCCGCGCTGAGATTTCTTGAACGGGTGATCAGCCCGCACGTGCTGGTATCCGAATCCATGCGTGACGATATCACGCGCATCGCCGACGCCTATGGCGGCACGCGGGCCAACATACTTCGCCTGGCGGTTCCCCCGCGCGTGGCGCGCATCGACGGCGAACAGCAACTGGCCGCGCGTTCGCTATGGGTGGGAAGGCCCAGATTCTCGCACGTCTCGGACGAACTGATGCAACGGTGCTTCGACACGATACAGGCTTCATATGACGGCGCCGCCATGCTGCGCTCATCCCTGGAGGGCAGCTCGTTCGCCGCCCTGGTGATGGATGCGCGTCCGGGAGCGCGTGCGTGGGCTCGTGACGCCGCGTGGATGATCGCTGCCGCGATGAGGCAGAACCGTGCCGCCGTGGTGGTCCTGCCCGGGATAAGACAGTGCGAGGATCTCGCCGTTGCCCTGGAGGGACTGGGACTGTCCCGTTTCGCGCCGGGCGGCGCCGAGCACGGCGGATACTCCGGTGACTTCGTCGTGCTGGCCGCAGGACTGCCGCCGGCGGAACGGTACCGTGCCTATCTGGCGGCGGCGACCGGTCAGGTCGGGTGCGTCATCGGACTGCGTGCCGCCATGTATGCTCCGGTCGAGGGGCCGGCCCTGTTCATGATGGTGGATGATGCCGCGTACCAGCAGGCCGACGGGATGATGCCGTACGCGCAGGCACGCGGCGTCATGCGTCTGCGCGCCGAGTCGCACGGGGGAGTGTTTGTGGCGCTGTCGTACGCCCGTAGCCCGTTGAGCCAATGGGAATGCGAGGACCACACGGCCGTGACTGCCGTGAGCGGCCCGAGCGCATCCGTCACGCCGTTGCCAGCCGCTCGCAGGGATCAGATGCCGTGGGTGCGGTGGCTGAACCGCGAGGAGCTGGCGCGTCTCGCCGACCCGAGCATAGGCGCCCGCGTGCCGCATACTGCGGTGACGGTGTTGTCGAAGGCCTTGCAGACAGGGCCAGTGCTGCTGTCCATCCCCTCGGACGGCATGCAGGAGGCGTTGAGCTGCGTGAAATGCCATGCGCAGGCTCGTTGCGCGAAATGCACCGGCCCGCTGGGGCGCATGGGTGATGGGGTGCCGCGCTGCCGGTGGTGCGCTGCGGCGGCGGTCGACTGGCATTGCCCGCATTGCGGCTGCGAGCGCATGCGCGTGATACGGGTTGGCGCAACCGGCACCGCCCGCGAGCTGGGCGGCCTGTTCCGCGGTGTGTCCGTCGTCATATCGTCGCCGAGCCAGCCGCGAGGCGTCGTCGAGTACGTGGATGATGCGCCGCGCATCGTCATCGCCACGCCGGGAGCGGAGCCTCGCGTGCTGCCTGCATCCCGTCAATCGGAGCAGGATGCCGGCGAATATCGTGCCGTGACGATCCTGGACGCGTGGAACAGTCTGTATGCGCCGGGTGTGGACGCCCGCGTGGACGCGCTGACGGCGTGGATGCGGATCATGGCGTTGTGTGCGCCCCGCACTCGTGGTGGACAGGGTCTGCTGATTGGTGAATGCGATCCTGCAGTGGCCCATGCGCTGATGATGTGGGATTCGGCGTCGCTCGCCCGGAACGAATTGCTGGAGCGTGGGCAGGCCGGCATGCCTCCGGTGTGCGCGGTCGCATGCGTATGGGGGCGTCGGGATGCGGTGATGGCCGCCTTGGACGATATCGGCGTGCTGCGCGGCGATTGGGCCTCGCTGGATGTTGCGGGGGAGCCGATACCCGGCATGCTGGGGCCGGTGCCGATAGCGGCTCCGGTGACGGTGAGCGAACGCGAGCTGGAGAGCATGCAGGACCGGGTCAAGGCCCTGGTCCGTGTGCCGGTCGGCATGCGTGCCCAATTGGCCGTCCGCCTGCGGTCCGCGGTGGCGCGTCACATGGCGTCGCGCACTCCCGGCGAACTGCGGTTCCAAATCGATCCCAAGGATTTGATCTGATCCGAGAGATTATCCGCCGCGTCGAGGTGTCGTTTCGAGGAAAGCGGCGGCGTGACATGTCTGACTGCCGATTGAATCAGCATTCGGAACCTTTTGTTTCGGTTGGTGAGATGAGACGGGGATTCTTTGCCACGAAACGTCAAAAATCGCTGTTTTCGGCATTCGGCCCACTTCTTGTGCCACAAAATCGGATTTAACCGGTTACATGCCGTTTCGAGCCATGAGACCGAAACTGGGAATCATTGGAAAATGGCGATTCTGTTATTCGGAGCGGATTTTTCGTGTCGGTCGCGTGGCACGAAATGTCGAGAACGCTTGTTTTTCGCATTTCGTGGCAATGTTTTGACCAGGCCGTCACTGCATCCGGTGCCACCATGCAGGCCGGGCCTGATTCACTGGCGGAGACCAAAACGGCCGGCAAGTCGCGGAAGGATTCCTCTTTCCGAGAATGCTCTAGCTCAGACGGGTGCTGGCACGGCGACCGTTGTCTTGCTCACGGCGATTATGGCGCTGATTGATGTCGGCGTATATGACATCTGCCGCGTAGATTCGGGGCTGCCGAAACGATTCGGACGAAAGCTTTCAGACGCGGCGCTTATAGTTGCATGCCGGAATGCATCGGTGCGGCGGATGATTCGCCGCGTCGTCTCGATGGCATGGAACCATGGATGTGCGCGGCCGCGCGCCGCGGAATCGTTCATTGGAATCGTTCATATGGATGGAGGCATCATGAAGGGTTGGCCGGGCGAACCGGATATGGAACATGACGTGCTGGTGGCGCAGGGACCCGCCGCGGCCGCCGACGGCAAGCCGATCAGCAACGTGATTTTCGATTTCGGCAACGTGCTGATCTACTGGGATCCGTCCGTCGTGCTGCTGCCCAGGTATTCGCAGGAGACCATCGACCAGTTCCTCGACAATGACATCTCCGGCTTCTACGACGCGAACGACCGCATGGACGGCGGCGCAAGCCCCGACGAGGGCGTGGCGTGGATGCGCGAGCATTACGGCGACAAGTGGGCGGATATCCTGCGCTACTATCTCGACAATTTCGAGGATTCCCTGACCGGCGTCGTGCCGGGTGCCCGCGTGCTCGTCAACGATCTGAAGGCCGCCGGCATTGGAGTATGGGGCCTGTCGAACTGGGAGAAGGAACTGTTCCCGATCGCGCTGAAGCACTGCGAGATCCTGCAGCGGCTCGACGGCCGTCTGGTGTCGGGGTACGTGCACATGCGCAAGCCGCACAAGGACATCTACGAGAAGGCCTTGGAGGAGTTCGGCATCAGCGCCGAAAGCAGCGTATTCATCGACGACAAGGCGATGAACATCGCGGGCGCGAACGAGGCCGGCATCCGCGGCATTCGCTTCTCGGACGCCCGCAAGCTGCGCGAGCTGCTGATCGAGCAGGGCATCGATATCCCGGCGGTTCAGTGACCTCCGCCCGTCCGCACGTCGTCCGGCGTTCGACGATGATGACAGGGCAGATGGCCTGAAGTCCCAATACCGTGGAAGGAAACGGAACACATGTTGAAAATCCTCTTTGCCGGCACGCCTGACGTCGCGGTGCCGTCCCTGCGCGCCCTCGCCGCGGACAGCGAGCACTTCGAAGTGGTCGCAGTGCTCACCCGCCCGGACGCGCCCACCGGACGCGGACGCAAGCTCACGCCCAGCCCGGTCAAGACTGCCGCGCTGGAACTGGGATTGCCGGTACTGGAATCCGACCCGGCCGAGCCGACGTTCCTTGACGAGCTGAAGGTCACCGGCGCGCAGGCCGCCGCGGTCATCGCATACGGACGAATCCTGAAGCAGTCCGTGCTGGACGCGCTGCCCTGCGGCTGGTACAACCTGCATTTCTCGCTGCTGCCGCATTGGCGTGGCGCGGCCCCCGTGCAACGAGCCATCTGGTCGGGCGACGATATGACCGGCACCAGCGTGTTCCGCATCACGCGAGCGATGGATGCCGGCCCGCTGCTGGTGCAATCCGAAACGCCGATCGGCGAGCATGAGACCGCCGGCGACCTGCTGACCCGTCTGGGAGAATCCGGAGCGCTGGTGCTGCGCGACGCGCTGCGCACCGTCGAGGACGGTACCGCCGATCCCGTGGAACAAGCGGAAGGCGATTACCCGGTGGCGGAGAAGATCCGCGTCAACGACGCGCATATCGATTTCAGTGCGCCGGTGGAAGCGGTCGACCGTCAGATTCGCGCGTGCACGCCGAATCCCGGGGCATGGACCGAACTGGATGCAGGCGGGCTCGGGCTCGACGACGGGCTGTCCACGCTGCACGTGCTGCGGGCGCACCCGGCCGATATGACCAATCCGAACGTACCCGGGTCGTTGGTGTCTGGGGCGCTCGCAGCTGGAAAGAAGAATGTCTGGATCGGCACAGGCTCCACACCTCTGGAATTGCTGGAGGTCAAGGCGCAGGGCAAGAAGGCGATGCGCGCCGCCGACTGGGCGCGAGGAGCCCGACTCTCCGAAGCCGCGCGCTGCCGGTAACGAGGTGCGCGTTGCGGACTGGAGGTAAGTGAAACCACCCCCAGTCTCGCTGTCGCTCGCCCTCGCCTGCAAATGGCCCTGCCCTTTGCTTTACGGCTCGGCCCGCCAGCGGGGCAATTATCACGCTCTCGCTGGAGGGAGCTGTCGCGAAGCGACTGAGGATGGTCTTGGCGCTATCGTCGTGCGACGTCAGCGCAGGAAGTCCAGCACCTTGGTCAGGTCGCGCTCGTTGATGGACTCGTGGGCGGCGAGCTGAGTCTTCGGCTTGGCGCAGAAGGCGATGCCGAGCCCGGCCGCCTGAATCATCGGGATGTCGTTCGCGCCGTCGCCGACCGCCACGGTCTGGCTCATGGGAACCCCGTCTCGGGCGGCCCACGCCTGCAATGCATGCAGTTTCACCGTCTTGCACACGATATTGCCCAGCACCTTGCCGGTCAGCGCGCCATCCACCACTTCCAGACGGTTCGCCAGCCAATGGTCGATATGCCCTTCGGCGGCGAGACGGTCAACGACCTCATGGAATCCCCCGGACACGACGCCGACCTTCCAACCATGACGGTGAAGCTCGTCGATCAGCGCCAACGCGCCATTGGTGAAGTGCAGCTTGTCGTGCACGGTGTCGAACACGCTCACGGGCAGTCCCTTGAGCAATGCGACACGCTCACGCAGCGCATCACAGAATTCGATTTCCCCGCGCATGGCACGTTCGGTGACCTTCGCTATCTCGTCGCCGCTGCCGGCCGCCTCGCCGAGCTCGTCGATGACTTCCTCGTCGATCAGCGTGGAATCCACATCCATGACAAGCAGACCAGGCTTCGACAGCGTCGGCGCGGCCGCGGTGCCGTCACCCATGGTGTCCGAGGGCGATTGGTGCGCGGCCGCGAACGCCTCCACGTCGGACACGTCATACGATTCGTCAGAAGGTTGCAAAGTTTCGTCAAGCATACCGTCGATTGTCGGAAATCGTTGGGACAATATCCGGTATGCATGAATCCCTGCGCATATCGGCCTTCGCGCCCGCTGCGGTGCACGGAGCGGGCGACTCCGGCTCCGCTGTCGGCGCCATTGCCAAGGTCATTGTGGCCGTCGCGGCCCCGGCGATTCGCCGGGCGCGTAATCTGATAGGGAAGCGTGCTCGAAAAAGGGGCGAACAGTGAACGATATCATGCACGACGGCACTCCGGATGGCATATGGAACTCGCAGGACCATCCGTCAGGCCTACCTGATTCAGGGCCGGTCTCATCGGCGGGCACGGGTGCCGAAAGCGCCACGGCACGACAGGACGCGAGGAAGATACGGGAGAACGTCGCACATGAGCTGGCGGCCGCCAATGACCAGCTGATGGCCAAGAACCATGCGCTCGCGCAGGCGCTGTCGCGTGCGGGCAAGGAACTCACCAAGGCGAAGGCGCAGCTGTCACAGATGGCCCAGCCCCCGAAGACCTTCGCGACGATGGTCAAGGTCGACTCGTCGATGACCGACGAGCTCGGCGTCCAGCATGCGTCGGCCGAGATCCTGACGGGCGGCAGGCGGCTGGTCGTGCCTGTGGCCGCCAACGTCAACGCGTCCCGGCTGACGGCCGGCGCCTGCGTGCTGCTCAACGAGAACATGGTATTGGTCGAGCAGCGCGGCACTGACATGCTCGGCTCTGTCCGCACGATCCGCCAGGTGTTTGATGACGGGCGTCTGATCGTCGCGGATGGCGGCGGCAACCCCAGCGTGATCCGGCGCTCGGGAGCGTTGGCGCACGAGACGTTCGCCAACGGGCAGCGCGTCATCGTCGACCCGTCGGGCCGGCTCGCCCTGGAACTGCTGCCCGACGAGAACGATGCCGACCTGGTGCTGGAGGAGGTTCCCGATGTCACCTTCGCCGACATCGGCGGGCTTGACAGCCAGATCGAACGCATCCGGGACGCCGTGCAGCTGCCGTTCCTTCACCGCAGCCTGTACGAACGGTACAATCTCAAGGCGCCCAAGGGCGTGCTGCTGTACGGCCCTCCCGGCAACGGCAAGACCATGATCGCCAAGGCCGTCGCCCATGCGCTTTCGGATGGTTTCGGCAGGGGCAGCGGCGTGTTCCTCTCGGTCAAGGGGCCGGAACTGCTCAACAAGTTCGTCGGTGAATCCGAGCGTCTGGTGCGTCAGATCTTCACCCGCGCGCGCGAACGTGCCGCGGACGGCCGGCCGGTCATCGTGTTCATCGACGAGATGGATTCGCTGCTGCGCACCCGCGGCACCGGTGTCTCCAGCGACGTGGAGACCACGATCGTGCCGCAGTTCCTCTCCGAACTCGACGGCGTGGAGAGCCTCGACAACGTTATGGTGATCGGCGCCTCGAACCGCGTGGACATGATCGACCCCGCCGTGCTCCGCCCGGGACGACTGGACGTGAAGATCCGCGTGGACCGCCCCGGGGCGGATCAGGCGGCATCCATCATTCGCCACTATCTGACCGACGACCTGCCCCTGCAGCCCGGACTGGACGCCGACGGCCTGTCGCGCGTTCTGGTGCGCGACATCTACACGCGCTCGTCGCGACGGCACCTGTGCGACGCGTGCAACGACCAGGGGCAATGGTCGGCCATCTTCCTCTCCGACGTCGCGTCCGGTGCCATGCTCAAGAACATCGTCGACCGCGCCAAGACGAAGGCGGTGAAGGCGTCCATTCTCGGCGGCGACGACGTGGCGTTGAACGTCGAGTTGCTGGGAGAGGCCGTGGAGGACGAGTTCGTGGAGACACGAGGGTCGGTAATGGATGTCGATCCGGTGCAATGGTCGAGAATCAACGGCATGGACAACGGGCGCGTGGTCCGTATCCGTCCGGTTCCGCGCAAGGAAAAGGAGAACATGCAATGACCGTGCGACGGGTGATGGGCACGGAGACCGAATACGCGGTCTCGGCGCCCGCTGCCTCACATGCCAATCCGGTGCAGCTGTCGTTCGACGTAATCGGCGCTGCCGCCGATCCCGAACGTTCGCGCATACGCTGGGACTATCGTCAGGAGGACCCTGTCAACGACGCGCGGGGCACCCGTCTGGAGAGGGCCGCGGCCCGCCCCGACATGCTTACCGACGAGCCGCAGCTCAACATCGTCAACGTCATCGCCCCCAACGGCGGCCGCATGTACGTAGACCACGCGCACCCCGAATACTCGGCGCCGGAGACCACCGACCCGTTCGAGGCGGTGCGGTACGACCATGCCGGCGACCTGCTGATGCGGCGGGCGGCCGCGTCGGCGAGCGCGGGAACGGGGCACGACATCGTCCTGCACCGCAACAACGTCGACGGCAAGGGCGCCAGCTGGGGCACCCATGAGAACTACATGATGCTCAGATCGGTGCCGTTCGACACGGTGGCGGCGCTGATGACCGCCCATTTCGTCTCACGGCAGATCTACGCCGGATCCGGCCGCGTCGGCATAGGGGAGCGCAGCGAGACCGCCGGATACCAGCTCAGCCAGCGTGCCGACTACATCCACGCGATCCTCGGACTGCAGACCACCTTCGAACGCCCTATCGTCAACACGCGCGACGAATCCCACAGCCCATCCGATTATCGTCGCCTGCACGTGATCGTCGGCGACGCCAACCGCATGGACGTGCCGCAGACGCTCAAGCTGGGCGCCACCAGCATGCTGCTGTGGCTGGCCGAGCACGCGGGCGAGACCGGCTATGATCTGGCAGCGCTGCTGGACTCCATGGCGCTCGTCGACCCCGTGTCGGCCATGCACACGGTGTCGCACGACCTGACGCTGCAGGCCGAGCTGCCGCTGCGCGACGGGGGCGTCACCAACGCGTGGATCATGCAGGTGAGGCTGCGGGCCGCCGTGTACGAGATGGGGGCGCTGGTGTACGGCACCGACACGCGCGGCGAGCCGCTGTGGCCGGACAAGCCCACCACCGGCATCATGGCGCTGTGGGGGCAGGCACTCGCCGACGTGGCCGCCATCCGGCATGCCGACGACGATACGAGACTGAATATGCAACCCGAGGCGTCGCGGGTGGAATGGCTGATGAAATGGCAGCTGCTGGAGCGTCTGCGCCGCAGGCACGGTTTGTCGTGGAACGATCCGAAACTGCGGGCGATCGACTTGGGGTGGGCCGCCTTGGACCCGGTCCGCTCGATATTCGAGAAGGTCAGGTCGCGCACCGAGCGCACGGTCGACGACCGGCAGGTCGCCGATGCCGCTGGCAATGCGCCGCAGACCACGCGCGCATGGCTGCGTGCCGCGGTCGTGAACCGGTATGCGAGCCAGGTGGTCGCTGTCTCATGGTCCCATCTGACCGTCCGCAGGCATGATGCGCCGCAGACGGGGGAGGAGTCGTACGGCAATGCGAGCCGTCCGATCGTCCGGCCGTCCGACCTGTGCTCGCTCGACATGTCCGATCCGTGCGCCTTCGACAAGGCGCACATGGCCGCGTTCGTGGACGGCACGCGAAACGCCGATGAGCTGATAACGCAAATCGATCGGAACATCACCGCCGGAAGGTAATATCGATACAGGCATGAAATGGCATTACCGTGGGCGCACCACTGGCCGATGCGCATCATGGGGCAGCCATGATGGCGAGCGATGACGATCAAAGGCGCGAACGCCACGACCAGAGACAACGACCGACAGACGAGGTTGATGCAGACATGGATTTGCGAGAAATGACACAGGCCGTCGCCCAAGTGGCGCGGCATGCCGGCAGGCACGCCCTTCAGGAGCAGGTGAACCCCCACGACCTATCCACGACGATGGTGTCGCCCGGCGAGACGAAATTCACTAGCGAGGTCAACACCCGGCTGATTCGCTATACCCGCGCGCGACTGTCCGAAATCGAACCGTTCCAGGGCTTCTGGGAGGAGCGTCCGGAGGACAACCAGCCGGGGGAGAGGTACTGGTGCGTCGGCAATATCGACGGAGCCATCAATTTCATCCGCAACATGGCCGAATGGACCGTGACCATCTCACTGTTCGAGTTCGACGAGCACTGCCATGCGCGCCCGATCATGGGTGTGGTCCATGCGCCCGCCATGGGCATCACGTACATGGCGGCGAAGGGCCAGGGCGCCATCAGGATACGCCGCAACCCCGTGGGCGGCGACAAGCGCGAGAAGGTCATGCCGTCGATCACTGCGACGCTGGATGGCTCCGTGGTCAGCTACGGTATGTCGTATGTGCCGGAGGAGTCCAAGCGGGCCCTGTCCGCGGTAGCCTCCATCGCGGGTAAACCGGCCGATATCAAGCGAGTGGGTCCGGCTTCGATGGATTTGTGCAAGGTGGCCGACGGCACGTACGACGCCTATTTCGAGCCTCACCTGCACAAGTGGGATGTTCCGGCCGTCTCGGCCGGCGCCGTCGTGGTATGGGAGGCGCAGGGGCGTCTGAGACAGTGGAACGGCGAGCTGATCCATTGGCGTCGCGAGAACGATGTCGTGGCGTCGAACGGCCTGATCGGCGACGAGCTGCAGCCGTATCTGCAGTGATCGGGCGCATACAGACATATGCAGGCGTCTGCCGGCGGTGACGAATACGTGCGTGCGTGGCAGATGTCTGCGATTCGGTGACGGCATGCCGGATGTCCGGCCTGTGCCGGCATCGGCGGAAGAAGAAAACCGGAAGGAAAGGGAGGGACGGATATGCCTCAGGAATTCGCTCACACGCGGTCGTCCTCGCAGAAGCAGGACACCGACGAACAGCTGAATGACGTGTCGATGGCGGCACAGGCCGAGACCGACGCGGCCGCGGACGCTCTCGACGCGGTGCTGGACGACATCGAATCCACGCTGGAATCCAACGCCGAGGAGTACGTGAACAGCTTCGTGCAAAAAGGCGGCGAATGATGCCGCAGCTGCGTGACAGCGGCAATCATGGGAGTTGGCAGGAAGCGCGGAGGTCTTCGCAGTTCCAGGGATTCGCCCGCATTTTCGGCGTGGAGACGGAGTACGGCGTATCGGTGACGGGTTCGGACCATCCGGTCGACGCGGCGCAGGTCGCGATGATGATGTTCCAGCCTGTCGTGTCCCGCGCGCGTTCCACGAACACGTACCTGACCAATGGTTCGCGGCTGTATCTCGACGTCGGCTCCCACCCGGAGTATGCGACCGCCGAGGCCCGCGATCCGATGGACGCCTTGCTGCAGGATCTGGCGGGGGAGCGGGTCATGGCCGGATTGGCCCTCGGCGCGCAGGCCCGGCTTCGTGCCAGGTACGGGGACGGCGTGAACGTGCACGTGTTCAAGAACAACGCGGACTCGGCGGGCCACTCGTTCGGGTGTCACGAGAACTATCTCGTACGCCGATATGTGCCTCTGGAAACCGTCGAGCACGAGCTGCTGCCGTTCCTGATAACGAGGCAGCTGTACACCGGAGCCGGGCGGGTCACCGATCAGGGATTCGAGATCACGCAGCGGGCGGACTATCTGGATGAGGCGGTGTCATCGGCGACGACGCGGTCGCGCCCCATGGTCAACACGCGTGACGAACCGCACTCAGATCCGGATGAATTCCGCCGGCTGCATGTCATCATCGGCGACTCCAATCGTTCGCAATGGGCGACATGGATGAAACTCGCCGTGACGCATCTGATTATCTGCGTCATCGAGGAGGCCGCCCGGCTCGGTGAGGATTCCGGTTTCGCGTCGTGCGCGTTGGCCGATCCCGGTGCCGCGAACCGTGCGGTCAGCGCCGATCTGACATGCGTGACCGCCCGGCTTCGTCTTGCTGACGGCTCCGAGCCGGTGTCTGCCGTGCAGATGCAGCGCAGGTACCAGGCCGTCGTCCGTGATTTCATGGAACGTCATCATGATGCCGTTGACGACGCACTGCCGCGCACGGACGTGGATCAGATTCTTTCCGCATGGTCGCTGGTTCTTGACCAGTTGGAGGCCAGCGATGTGGAAGCGTTGTCGGACCGCGTCGACTGGGCGGCGAAATACCGCCTGTTCCAGGCGCTGAAACGCCGCAAGGGCGAAGTGACGGATGCCATGCGCGAACGGCTGGACATGGATTACCATGACATCGTCAACGGTTCGCTGTATCCGTCAATGCTGCGTCGAGGCGTGATGCGGCAGCTGGCCACGCCCCAGCAGGTGGAGCATGCCGTCTCGGAACCGCCGGCCGATACCCGTGCCGCGTTGCGCGGGGCCTTCGTCGCCAAGGCGCTGTCCACGCAATGCCGGTTCTCCTGCGACTGGACGCGATTGTCCGTCATGGCTCCTGAACGCAGCGAAGTCGTGCTGCTGGACCCCTTCGAATACCAGGCGAATGCCGACGTCCAACACCTGATGAACCTGCTATAACGCCCCGCTGGCGGCTGGGCCGTCGGCGAAGTCGACCGGGGGTGCCGACCGGAGGCGCCCCAGCCCAAGTCCAGATACGAAAAAGCCCCTGACTCTTCATTGGTCAGGGGCTGTATTTGTTCACCATGATATCGAAATCGGTGACAATGGCACGAACCGGACTTACTCGGTCACGGCCTTCTTCAGCAGGGAGCCGGCGGAGATGCGCACGCCGTAGGTCGCCGGGATCTCGATGATTTCGCCGGTGCGCGGGTTGCGGCCGGTGCGGGCAGCGCGCTTGACGCGCTCAGCGGAGAACAGGCCGGTGAGCTTCAGGCCTTCGCCGGACTGCATGGCCTCGACGAACACGTCCTGGAAAGCGTTAACGGCGGCCTCAGCCTGAGCCTTGGTCAGATTGGACTTCTGGGCGATCTTCGAAACGAGATCAGACTTGTTGTATGCCATAAAGCATCCTTCTTTGATCTGGGGGCTTCGATTGCCGAATCCCCGGTGTTCATCAATGATGATAGCGCATGATGTAGGCAAACGCCGCATTTTTTAAGGGTTTTCCACACTTTTTCCGGTTGTTGGGCGGTTATATGAGATTGTGTTTGTCGAGCCAGCGCATGGACAGCGCACCGAGGGGGATTCGCAGCCAGTAGAACAGCGCACGGTACAGCAACGTCGCGGAGAGCGCGATGCCCGCGGGCACGCCTGCCGCGCCGAACGAGAACGTCAGCGCCGCTTCGACGCCACCGAGGCCGCCGGGGGTCGGCACCGCGGAGCCGATGGCATTGGCGACCAGGAAGATGAACAGCGTCTCCAGCGGATTGGTCATCTGTCCGAACGCCAGCAGCGCCGCCCAGAATTCCAGTCCGGTGGCCACGTTGAGGATCAGCATGCCCAGCACGCTGAACGACAGCTCCTTGGGATTGGTGAGCACGTCGATCAGCTGCCGTGCGTAGGCCTTGACCAGGGGCAGCAGCCTGTCCGTCGCGTAATGCCGGATGGGTGGGATCATCATCGCCACGGCAAGCGCCATCAGCACGATGCCGACGATGACGATCAGGGTGTTCGTCGGAATCATGCTGCTAAGCGCGTCGCTGCCTGTGAATATGCCGATGACGAACAGCATGAGCACTGTGCCGCCATAATACACGGCCATGACGGCGCTCATGATCGCGGTGGCGGTCGTATTGCGGTAGCCGCTTTTGCGCAGGAACTGCAGGTTCACGAATGCGGGTCCGACGCCGGCGGGCATGGACACCATCGCGAATCCTTGCGCGACCTGTGACATGAAGATGCCGAGCGGGTTGCGCTTGTCGCGTTCGATGAAGGCCCCGAGCTCCAGCGCGGAGCCGAGCAGGGCGATGAGTTCGAAGACCAGGCAGACGATCGCCATCACCGGGTTGGCGTTCTTCACCGCGGAGATGACCTCGTCGGGCTTCAGTTGGGTGAAGATCACCACGACGGCGACGATCAGCAGCACCATGCCGATGAAGGAGCGCGGGCTGAACCGGGACAGGGACACCGGCTCCATGGCCTCGGCGGTCTCCTGCGGGGCCAGCGCGCGCATCTCGGCGCGCATGTCGTCCACGATGTGCTTGTTCCAGCCCGGCAGGGCCCGCGTGCCGGCGGGAACGGCCGCCTTCTGGATGAATGGGGTCAGCGAGATCATCGTGTCGTCGCCGAGCACGTCACGGCCTGCGGTGACCGCGCGTTCGGGGCCGATGAGCACGGCGAGCAGCAACAGCAGTTGCACCTGATCCAGTGCGATGTTCGGGGCCGCGCTGGCGTCGTCCCCGTTCTGCCATCCGGCTATGATCGGCGTGCCGGATTCCAGTCGCGCGAGGGTGTCCGGCGTGATGCGGCGATGCGTGTACCCGCGCTTGTTCGCCACCGACAGGAAACGCAGCAATGCGATGGCGTCCTTGTCGGACAACGTGTTGAGGTTGCACTCGTGCATGATGTCGTCGCCGTGCAGCACCAGGATCGAAGTCTCGCCGGTGTCGGCCACGCCGTAGATCTTGGGGGTGGGCAGGCCCGCATTGCGCAATCCCAGAATCATCGCCATATGGTGCTGGGTCGCCTCTCTCGGCGAGCGGTCGCGCCGCATGGCGACGCCGGTGAACCGGACCCACTGCCACAGCTGTTTGACGTAGCCCGCCGTGCGCGCCTGGCTGTCCAGAGCGGAGACGACGAAGGCCCGTCCCCAATCATCCACGGCATCGTACAGTCGAGATCCTTCGACCAGATCGTCGTCGAGGGTCGAGGCGAGGGAGCCATGGGACAGGTCGACGTCCATGCGGCGCTTCAGCGAGGTGATATGCAGTCCGATGCCGTTGAGCGCCTGCACGAGATCCTCGCCCCATGCGCCCTGGTTCTTGGTGCCGGCTGCGAATCGGATCAGCATGCCGACCAGCCGGCCTACGGACAGGGACACGATAACTCCGGTCACGGAGTTGATCGACAGCAGGATCAGGATGGCCGACGAGATGTAGAGGATGTTCCATCCCCATTTGACCGTCGATCGTGTACGCCGAGGCCCCGCGACGGTCAACAATGCCGCGGAACCCGCGTAGAAGTCCGGCAGCAGTCCCGTTCCGATGATCGAGCTCGGCGAACACAGCGCGGTGATAAGTGTGAAGTTCCCGAAGGTCGACACGGCCATCGATATGCCCCAGACGGTCGCTAGGCCACCGAACATGGCGAGTAGGGCCAACGCCGATTGCAGCCACTCCCGTCCCACCAGCAGCTGGACGATGGCCATAACGGCGATGGTCACGATGGTCAGCTGCTGCAGCATCGAGGTCGGAAGATCGACCATCCAGTTCAGTGCACGTCCGGCGCTGTGGGCATCGGACTCGACTCCCGTGACGAAACCGCTCAGGTAGATGGAGGACAGTATGGCCACCGCCGCGAGCAGCACGGCGGAGACGGCGTGGACCAGATCGCCGAAATCGTGGATGCGGCGCGGTGCGACGTCCTCGATGACCGGGTGGGCCGTGGTGCCGGATACGTCGTCGCTCATCGGACGCGCGTCCAGCGACGCCTTGGAATCGTCATCGCCGGACGTTGCGGTTATCGTCTGATCGTTCATCACCGTTCCTGTGCTGATTGATCGTCGATGGAAATGGGAATTATCGGACGGCTCAGCGGTCGAAGTCGACCAGCGCGCCGGCGACGCCCGTGTAGGTGGCGGGGGTCAGCGCCTTGAGCCGCGCGGCCGTGGCGGGGTCGAAGGACTGCTGGTCGATGAAGCGCTCGACCGCCTCCTTGCTGATCTCATGGCCGCGCATGAGTTCCTTGACCTTCTCGTACGGCTTGTCCATGCCGGGCAGGCCCTTGAGCTCGCAGGCGCGCATCGCGGTCTGGATCGGCTCGCCGAGCACCTCCCAGTTGGAGTCGAGTTCGCGTTCGATGACGATGTCGTTCGGGTGGATGGACTTGAGTCCTCCCATCAGGTTGTACAGGGCGAGCTGCGAGTAGCCGAGCGCCGAACCGATGTTGCGCTGGGTGGTCGAATCGGTCAGGTCGCGCTGCCAACGGGACTCCACCAGCGTGGCGGAGAGCGTGTCGAGCAGCGAGCAGGACAGTTCGAAGTTGGCCTCGGCGTTCTCGAAGCGGATCGGGTTGACCTTGTGCGGCATCGTGGAGGAGCCGGTGGCGCCCTTGACGGGCACCTGGGCGAACACGCCGCGCGAGATGTACATCCACACGTCCACGCACAGGTTGTGCATGATGCGGTTCGCGTGGGAGACGGTCGAGTAGAGCTCGGCCTGCCAGTCGTGGCTTTCGATCTGCGTGGTCAGCGGGTTCCAGGTCAGGCCCATGCGGTTGGTGACGAACTCGCGGGAGACGGCGATCCAGTCGACGTCCGGGCAGGCGGCCAGATGCGCGCCGAAGGTGCCGGTCGCGCCGTTGATCTTGCCCAGGTACTCCTGGTTCTCGATGTGCCTCAGCTGACGGTTCAGACGGTAGACGTAGACGGCGAGCTCCTTGCCGAGCGTGGTCGGTGTGGCCGGCTGGCCGTGGGTGAGGGAGAGCAGGGCCTTGTCCTTGTATTCCTCGGCCTTGGCGGCGAGGTGGTCGATGATCTCCTTGAACGCCGGCGTCCATACCTGCTCCATCGCGTTCTTCACGCAACGGGCGGTGGACAGGTTGTTGATGTCCTCGGAGGTGCAGGCGAAGTGCACAAGGGTCTTGAGCGCGTCGTTGATGTGGGTGAGCTCGGCCGGCGCTTTGTCGAGCTGGTCGTCGATGTAGTATTCCACGGCCTTCACGTCATGGTGGGTGACGGCCTCGTGCGCGGCATGCTGCTTGATGCCTTCGGCGCCGAAGTCCTCGGGGATGGCCCGCAGGAAGGCGATCTCGGCGTCGGTGAACGGCTCCACGCCTTCGACGATCGGCTGGTTGCCGTTGCCGTCGAAGCCGTTGGCCAGCAGGATCATCCATTCGACTTCGACGCGCATGCGCTCGCGGTTCAGCGCCGGCTCGCTCAGATATTCGACGAGAGGTGCGGTCTGCTTGTGGTAGCGTCCGTCGAGCGGGGTCAATGCAATTGCGGGGGTGATGTCAGTAAGCTTCATAGCATCCCAGATTACTTCCAGCCGTAAACCTGATGCGAAACCGATGCGTGTTCGTTTCGCCCCCGTTCCTGATGCCTTCTTCGTCCCGGCATGTCGTTCTCCTCTCGTTTTCATCTGCTGACTGCTGTTTCCCCCGTGTTTCCGGTGCGTGCACGCCCGTCAGTCATGCGACATGCGCCCCTCGTAGTATCGGGTGTCGATGAGTTCGCCGTCGATGATCTGCTGGAAATGCCGTTCGTGCGCGTCCACGGCGGGCGAGCCGAGATCGGTGGCGTTGCGGTACGCGGCCTGATGATATTTGAGCCAATGGGATATCTCCTTGGTCTTCGGCGCGTCGGCCACCAGTGCTCCGGCGTAGTTCGACTCGACCGAACCGGTGTTCTGGCCGGGCGTGCACGACCCGTCGGCGTTCACCGTCGGCGGCGTGACGCCGGTGGTCTGCGTGACTTTGCCCCTTACGGTGAGCCATTGTTCGGTCGAAGGGTTGCGGCCGCCATCGAGCGAGGCGACGAGCTCGTCCTCGATCTCTATGCTGGTCACCCAGGTCTTGGGCGGTATCGGATGATTGGCGACAGGAGAGCCGGCGGTCACCACGTGATCGATGGCGTAGGAGTCCTTCAGGTCGGAGGCCAGGGCCGCGGCCACGATGCCGCCCTGGGAATGCCCCACCAATGCCACCGGCTCGTCCTTGCCGATGCCGGCTTGTCTCATGGCTTCCTCGACCATGCGGAAGCTGTCCGCGTTCCTGCGTCGGTTGGCGTTGGAGCTCATGAGTTCGAGGTTCTGCTCCCATCCGAACGGCGAATCGTCCTGCCCGTCCGTGCCCGGTATCAGGATTAGCCAGCCTGTCGTCCCATCGGAACGGCGGTATCGCTGGACCGCTATCGTCGCATAACTGAGTCCGCTGTTAAGGGTGATCTTGCCTAGGCGTTCCTCGGCGAGCCGTCGGAGGTTTTCCATGGACGAGGCCACGGAATGCGAGGCCCCGGCCACCTGAGACGTGGATTGCACCTCACGCACGGTGAGTTTGTTGCCCTGCATGGCGTTCTTGAACTTCGACGTGTACTTTGCGATGCGTTCCGCGGCGCCGGCGACCTGGGTACCGCCGAGGATGTGCGCGATGCGGTTGTTCGTGATGCGTCCCGCCAGCGATGCCAGCAGCTCCTCATCCATTTTCGATGTGGCATCGAGCGCCCGCACGGGGTTGAGCTTGCCGTCCTTGATGGAGCCCGAGACGAATCCGTAGAGCGACAGCATCCCCAGCGTGTTCCATCCGACGCTGGGCAGCACGGTCGTCATGATCTGCGCGGCCTTGCGAAGTTTCGTCTCCGCCTTGGTCTCCGCTTCGTCATACAGGCTGTGGGCGCGGACGATCAGATCGGCGACCTGTTCCAGGTCCCCGGCGAGCGTGGCGCACTCCCGCGCGTGGGTGACGCATTGCTCCAGCAGACGCGCATATGGCATGGAGACGTGACCAGGTTCTCCATCGCCGCCGCTGCCGGCCAGCGCAGGGCAGAACGCCGCGCCCGCACGGTCCTTTCGGAGCTGGTCGTGGACCACCGACCAGAAGAACCCCGCGCCCTTCATCTCCTTCGCCTGATTGCGCAGCGATGCCACGGCGGCCGTATATCGTTCACGGGTTGCCGGGGCGTATTGCGTGCCTCCGTGTATCGACGAAGTGACCATCCAGTTCATGATGAGCCTCCGCTCCAGGCGAGTTGCCCGGTCTGCCGCACGCGGTCGTCGATGGATGCCGCCAACCTCGTATCGCGGTCCAATGTTCGTGCGCACAGTGTCGCCGCATTGCCGGTCCAATCCAGGTTCTTGGCGGCGGCCATCGCGGTTCTGGACTGTTCCAGCGCGTTGGAGGTCAGCCGTTGCAGGGAGCCGATGCGCTCCCGGCTGGACCCGACAGCGGTGCGGCAAGGGCAGTCGGCGCCGGCGATCGACGCCATCGCGTTCCCCCATATCGGGAACGCGCCGTTGAAGATAGTGCAGGTGTTCATGGTTCCATGAACGCATGCACGGCCATCCGCGCGCAAGCGGAGCGGAACATGTGGTCGAAGGCTCCCGACTTATCCACACACTCGGCGTGTCATCCACAGCAAATGTGGACGACGAGACCGGCGCCGTCGCGGAGCACTGAATGGAGTGATGCGCAATGGTGCCCTCGCTGGCGGGCTGAGCCGTGAAGCGAGTAGAGGGGCTGTTTGCAGGCGAAGCCGCCTGGGGCGGTCCCGGGTGCCTCTCATCCGCAGCGCCACTTGTGCCGTGGCCCGTCTTTCCATCAGGGGAGAATCGACCTGACTTCGCCGCCGATTGCCGTGCTAAGGATGCTGTGCCGGGATGGCCACACCAGGGGGAAAAACATGGGAAAAATGCATTGTGTGGCTTTTGTTGTGCCACACAATGGAATGTGAGCCTTCTCATTACGTGGTATGGCAGAAAGCGAATCACAGAAACCGCCATTTTCCAATGATTCGGGAAAACGCTCTGATACCGGCGTTGCCACACCAGCCTAAAAACCGTCGAAAATCGTGTGGTGTGGTACACGGGCAGCCGGAACCGGACAGCTGGAACCAGGCGGCGCCCGGGCCAATCACCATGGCTTGGTGGTGGAGTTTGTGTTGGAGGAGCTTTTGCCCTTACCGCCTTTGGAGCCGTTCTGCGAGTTGGACTGCTGATTCGACTTCAGTAGGTCGTCCACTTGCTTGCGCTGCTCCTGCGTCAGACCGCCGCTCTGCTTGGCGTTGCCGTCCGATCCGGGCGCGGTCTGCGCGTTGGAGGTTTCGGTGTTTTGCTGCTTCTGGAGCTGCGCGTTGATGCGTTCGGTCAGCGTGGCGGAGACTGACGCGTTGGTGTCGATCACGTTCTTGACTTGCGGCAGTAGCAACGCGGACCATGCGGCCGCGTCTGCGAACCTGGCGTCGGCTTTTTGCTGGAGTGCGCTGAGCGTCGACAGGTCGGCGTCATCCTTGGAAGCGGCCTTCAGATTGCCGTTCAGTTGCGAGGTGGCATCGTCGAATGCGGTGACAGCGATGAGGTTCGCGCCGGCCGCGATGCCCGCGCACAGGCAGGCCATCGCGACGATGCCGATCAGGATGCGCGACCATAGCGGAGTGCGCGCTACTGCGCGGTCTTTCGCCTCGCGGCCGTTCGCCTCGCGCTTCTTCACTGTGTTGCTTTTCATCGCACGATTCGTTGATTTCCGGGATTTCATAGCATCCTCCGTGACATGGCGATCCATGCGCCGATCTCCCAGGCGAGCAGCAGGCCCAGCGCCACGGCGAACGGCCATATCACGGGAATCGTACGCTCCCGCCGTTTGACCGTCTGGGTGAGCCTCCACTGTCTTGATGCCTTGGCGGACACGGCCTGTTCGATGGTGTGCGAGGCGTCCACGTGCAGGTATGAGCCGCCCATCTCATCGGCGATGGATTCCAGCGTGGCCTCGTCGAGCTTGGATATTCCTGGCTTGCCGGTCGTCGGGTCGGTCACCCACTGCCCGTCGGATTGCTGTCCCGTTGCTGTGCCGTCGCTGGCCATCGGTATCTTGCCACCCGCATCAGAGCCCACGCCGATGGTGAACGAGTCGTCAAGGTACCGCCTCAGCGCAGAATAGCTACGGCGTGCGGTGTCGGAGGTCTGCTCGCCGTCCGTGATCACATACAGCACGATGATGTCATCGGGATGTTGATCCCTGATTGATTTGAGCGACAGCATCAGCTGGTCGAGCGGCGTGTCGAGACTCGATCCGGCCGATGTGGACGTGGATTCGACGGCCAGCGTGTCGGCCCAGCCGTCAATGGCGATGGAGTCCGGAGTCAACGGCACATCCAGGGTGCCGCTCGCGCCGAAGCGCAATGCGGCGAAACTGGAATCGGCGTACGTCGACGTGATGCCCTTCACGATGCGCTTGGCCGCGTCAAGACGGCTGATTGTACCCGAGGAGCCGTATTCCGCGTCCTTGACCGCCATCGATCCGGTGACGTCGACCGCCACCATGACATCGGTGGCATTGATAGCCCGGCTGGTGGTGGTCGTCACGATGCTGGGCGTCAGCATCATCACGGCGGCGAGCAGGAACATTATCACCCTGCGTATGCAGGCGGTCAGCGTCTCATCGCTGGAGCGCCTGCGCCGCACATGCACGACGACCACCGCGACCGCGAACGCCAGCATGAGCGCCGCGATCGCGCCGCCCGCGATCCAACCCAGAGCCGGGGCGAATGTCATCGGTCTCATCGTCTCAACCTCCATGCCAGTATCATCCATATCGCAAGCAGCACGACCAGCATCAGCGTCCACCATCCCGGCGCGTCGATCAGCGCGGCCTGGCTTGACCGTCGGCTTTCGCTGGTACGCCGGCTGTCAATCTGCCTCACCAGCTCGTTGATGTCGGATGAGCCCGACTGGGTGAGGAACGTTCCGCCGCGGGACTCGATCTGCTGCTTCATCTCGGTGGTTGTGGCGTCGCCCTCGCTCTGGCGTGGCCCGGAGAACAGGCCGTCCACGCTGATATGCGAAGCTTCGGCCATATCGAGCGCCTGGGCGAGTGAATACGTCGGCGTGCCGGACGCCACGTTGTCTGTGGCGAGCACGATCGAGGCGGGGCGCTGCCGTGCGGCGCCGGACGTGTCGCCATAGGCGAAGCCGGGTATCATCGCGGCGCAGCTGACCAGCCCGTCCCCGATCAGTGATGTCGAGTTCTTGCGGTTCTGCGTGCCTTCCAGCCAATCGGCGATCTTTTGGTAGTCCTTGTCGCTCATCTTGTCGATGTCGTCCTGCGATTCGACGCCACGGAGCGCGTCCGCCGCCTTGGTCAGCTGGCTGGAGACCAGGTCGTAGTCGTCGGTCAGGGGGAACACCGTGCGCGATGTCGAGTTGAAGATGCTCAGGGCGATGCGTTCTCCCCGGAAATGGCTCACCAGTTCCAGATATGTTTCGATGACCGCCCGGTCATAGGGGAGCGCCGAACCTGACACGTCGAGGCACAACACGATGTCGCGACTGCTGGAGCGTTCCGCGTCGCGGTCCACATGCGCCGGTCTGGCGATAAGAACCGTGCAGATGGCCAGCGCCGCCACCAGCGCCGCCACGGCGATCCGCCCCAGCAATCGCCACAGATGGAACAGATGCGATGCATGCTCGGTATTGAGGTCGTCGTCAAGACTGTATACCGGCATGCCGTCCCGCGGGGGACGCCTGCGGCCTCGGAAGATCGCGATGACGGCCACCAGCACTGCCGCGACGAGCACGGCCGCCACGGCGGCATACGGCCACAGCCAATGGATGCTCATGTCGTTCGTGGTCATCAGCGCCACCTTTCCACAAGGTTCAGCACCCAGTCGGCGGCCTGTTCCACGGTGGCGTCCTTCGCCTGCGCGTTGAACTCGGCGTTCGCGAACTCCGGCGGATACAGCGCGGCTATGGTCTGGCGCAGCAGCGTGAAACCGTGGACTCCCGAATCACCTGCCAGGGAGCCTGCGGAACGTGACGCGATCTCCTGCAGCGTCGTCGAACCGAGCTCCGCGCTGCTGGCCTGCGACGCGAAGTCCCTCGCCACGGCGGCGAGCTCGACGAAGGCGTCCTCGCGCGAAAGCTTCCCGGCCCCGTTGCGCTCCACGATGTCATGCACGCGGCTTTTCCACTGCGAGACGGGGGCGAGGGCGTTGTGAGACCCTCGGGGAGCGGCTACGCGTTTCGCACGTCGAGGACGGGACATGATGACGATCGCCACAATCAGGATCAGCAACGCGATGAAGCACGCCATCGTCACTATGGGCAGCAGAGACGCGACGGGCACATCCGTCACGGGATGCAGGTCGTTCACGTCCACGGCTGCGGCCAGCGTCGACGAGGTCACGAAACCGTTCATGACGTTCATGCAGGCACCTCCGACGTCAGGTTCAGCGATGGCGGCACGCGCAGCTGATTGCGGATGGAACGGCCGAGCGAACGCGACACCAGCCGCACGAAGGCATCGAACATCATGTCGCTCGACGCGGCGCGGATCATTCGCGAACCATGTTTGGCGAGTTCGTGCTCCAGAGCGGCGCACACGTATCTGCGATGCAGCGCCACCTCTTCCGCGGCCTTCGCGTTGCGCAGCAGGGCGGGGATGCGGCGCCCGGATTTTCCGTCATACCATTCGCGGGCGGCCTCGGATGGGTCGAAGGGGTTGGCCGTCGCCACGGTGATCAGCACCACGGGGTGGGTGGCGGCTATGGCGCCGATGACGTTGATGTGACGCTTGCGCAGGGCCAGCTCGTCGGTGGCAAGCACGATGAGCGCCTGACGGTCGCGTATGCGGCGCGCGTAATCCAGCAGAGCGTCGATGTTGCGGCCGTATGACCAATCCCGCCGCAAGGCGTCGTCCAGCGTGCGCTCGAACTGCGCGAACCCGCCGTTGAACGGCATGCGCGTGATGCTGTGGGCGTCGGCGAACACCAGGGAGACGTCATCGCTGCGCCGCAGCGACAGCGCGGCGAACATGCGCAGCGCGTTGCCTGCGACCGCGTAGGCCGGCTCGCCTGACGCGCATCCTCCGGTCATCTCCTCGCCGACATCGCACAGCAGCCACACCTGGCTGGTCGCCTGGCGCGCATGCTGCACGACCATCGGGCGGCCGAGACGGGCGCTGGCTTTCCAATCGATGAGACGCGCCTCGTCCCCCGGCCCGTAGACGCGGATGTCCATCGGGTCGTCATTGCCTCCACGCCGGTTCGAGGCGTGCTCGCCCTCCAGGACGCCCAGCGCCTTGCGAACGGTCGGAAGGCTCAGCGAATTGCCCAGCGCCTCGATCTTCCTGCGGATCCGGTCGTCGGAAGATGAGGAGTGTGAGGAGTGTGAGGGGTGTGAGCCATCGATCATGGGACGTGAACCGTTTCCACGATCCGATCGATCACCTGGTCGCTGGTCACGCCGTCAGCCAGCGCCTCGAAGGTCAGGATCACACGGTGCCTGAGCACTTCGTGGACCATCATCTTCACATCCTCGGGGATGACGTAATCCCGGCCGGCGAGCAGCGCGTTGGCCTGCCCGCTGCGGATCAGGGCGATCGACGCGCGGGGGCTCGCACCGAGGCGGACCGTCGAGCTCAGGCCCTTCAGCGGCTTGTTTCCGGCACCGCGCGAGGTCGCCACCAGATCGACGGCGTAGCGCATGATCGCCTCCGACACATGGACGCGCCGCGCCGATTTGCGCAGAAACTCCACATCCTGAATGGTGATCGTGTCGGACGGCAGCGATTTCGGATCGAACATGTCGGTGCCGCGGCGCGTGAGCATCGCCAGCATGCTCGTCTCCTCGTCGGCCTTGGGATAGGTCATGACGGCCTTCATCATGAATCGGTCCATCTGGGCTTCCGGCAGGTTGAACGTGCCCTCCTCCTCGATGGGGTTCTCGGTGGCGATTACCATGAACGGCTTGGGCAGCTCGATGCGTTCGCCGCCGATCGTCGTGGCGCCTTCCGCCATGGCCTCAAGCATCGCCGACTGCGTTTTGGCGTTGGATCGGTTGATCTCGTCGAGCAATACGAAATTGGCGTGGATCGGGCCGATCTGGGTGGAGAACCGCTGGGTGGAGAAGTCAAACACCTGGGTGCCCACCAGATCGGACGGCATGAGGTCGGGCGTGCATTGCACTCGGCGGAACGTTCCCGAGACCGAGGTGGCCAGCGTCTGGGCCGCGGTGGTCTTGGCCAGGCCGGGCACGGATTCGATGAGGATGTGGCCGCCTGCGACCATCGTGGCGATCAGCGCTTCGCGCAAGTCGGACTGTCCGACCAGCGTCTGGGCGAATCTGGCGCGGATGCGGTCGGTGAGTTGCCGTGCGCGTCGCAGGTCATCCTGCGTCAGCGCGGCGGAAGGCGCCGGCACGGGCGTGCGCATGGGGGCGGCCGGCATGGCGCCCGTCATGGGGATCGCGTTCGCGAGCTGGGACGGCATTGAAGGTTTCGAGGTGAATAAAGCCATGCTGCCCACCTTACCGTGACGAAGCAACCGCGGAGTGGGGATCGGGCCGATCCGCCTGCGCCGATGGCAGTGACCAGTCGACCGGTTCCGCGCCCATGGAGACCAGCGCTTGGTTGGCGCGGGAGAACGGGTGGGAGCCGAAGAACCCGCGGGATGCGGACAGAGGGCTGGGATGCGGCGAGGCGATGATGGTCGCGTTGGTGAGCAGCGGCGCGAGGCTCTGCGCGTTGCGCCCCCAGAGGATCGCCACCAGCGGCTTCGGCTTGCCGTCCGCGTCCACCCGGACGTCAAGGGCGCGGATGGCGGCCTCGGTGATGGTCTCCCATCCCTTGCCCTGATGGCTGTTGGGGCGTCCCACGCCGACGGTCAGGCACCTGTTCAGCAGCATCACGCCGCGCTGGGTCCAGGGTGTCAGGTCACCGTTGGCGGGCATCGGCACGTGCATGTCGTCGACGAGCTCGCGGTAGATGTTGACCAGGCTCTTCGGCAGCGGTCGGACGTCGGGCGCCACACAGAAGCTCAGGCCGACCGGATGCCCCGGAGTCGGGTAGGGATCCTGCCCGACGATCAGCACCTTGATCGAGTCGAATGGAATTGTGAAGGCTCTGAGGATATTATGGCTTGCGGGCAGGTACTGACATCCTGCCTGCAGTTCGGAGCGGAGGAAATCGCCCATGTGATGGACCTGCGGCTCCACGTCCTGCAGCGCGGCGGCCCATCCGGGCTCCACGAGCTGCGACAATGGTTTGACTGGATGTTGACTCATGGCCTCTACTGTAGCGAGCGTGTCGAAGCTGTGCATATCCGGTGCATGACTGACGGCCGTCGCGCACTTGGGACAACATGGCCGGTAGACTTGATGAACGATACGGAAGGGTGATTATGGCCAAGGACAAGGAAACATACGATTCGTATGCCAAAGACGTGTTCGACAATCCTCCGGCAGGTCCGGTGGGCGTGCATCGGGGCGCGCGGTCGGCCGGGGCGCGCATGACGCCTTTCCTGATCGTGTTGCTTGTGGTGGCCCTGGCGGGCGTCGGCACATGGGGTGTGCTGTCGGGAATGTTCTCCGACGTGCTCTTCGGGAACAACGGCACGTCGCAGGCGGCCGACGACAAGGCGTCCGACAGCGGCGACTCGAAGACCGGCGACACGACGAAGTCCGGCACGGGCGAGCAGTCCACTTCTAGTTCGACTGACGGTTCCTCCGACACGGCTTCCAATACCTCCACGGATTCCGCCCAGAGCGATACGACATCGAGCAGCAGCGACGGTTCGACCGATGCCACCGACACGAACGGGCAGGGGACGGACTCCACCGCCTCGTCCGACACGCATTCGACGCCGCCGGCCACCGCCGAGGCGAACAAGGCCACTTCCGTCCGCGTGATCAACGGAACCAAGATCTCCGGTCACGCCGCCAGCCGTGCGTACACGCTCAAGCAGGCCGGATACAAGAACGTCGTCTCCGCCAACCCCTCCGGTACGTTGCCCGCGAGCACCGTGGTCTGGTACCAGAACGAGACCGATGCGGCGACCGCGAAGGACATCGCCGTGACCTTGGGCATCTCCGACGTGCGGCAGATGTCGGGCATCTCCGCACCCGTCGTCGTCGTGCTGATGCAGTGACCGTACATCGGCCGAGAATCCGCGTCCCCGTAGGCTTTGTGCGAATGTCCCCTAGTACCGTACAATGATATGGAGTCGCGAGGTGGGGGATGCGGTGCGGTTTTGAGCTCTCTTCCGTTTGTTCGCGGCATAGGAACAAGGGAAAGAATATAACAATGGCACAGGGAACTGTGAAGTTCTTCAGCGCTGGCAAGGGTTACGGATTCATTACCTCTGATGCTGGTGGGGATGATGTGTTCGTGCACTACTCGGTTATTCAAGCCGATGGTTTCAAGACGCTGAACGAGGGCGATAAGGTCGAGTACGAGGCCGAACGTGGGCCGAAGGGAATGCAGGCCACGAAAGTGGTCAAGCTCTGAATCGTGCGAGGCTTTGCGCGTCATCGAAGCTCCGGTACCCAATGGGTGCCGGAGCTTTTTCCTTTTCTTTCGGCTTTACCGGATCGGTATCGGCATGCTCCGGCCTTCGCGGATCACGCGATGATTTCAAGCCAACAGCGCAATCCTCATGAATATGTTGGCACTCGGGCACCGAGAGTGCTAATCTCCCAATTAGCACTCGGGGAGTGAGAGTGACAGCCGGCAGCTGACGGTCGGCGGCCACGCCTCGCCCCCAGGTGAGATTCAGTACCGTGAAGCCATTTGGAGGATACACAACCATGGCAAAGATCATTGCATACGACGAGGAAGCTCGTCAGGGCATGCTTGCGGGTCTCGACAAGCTCGCCAACACCGTGAAGGTCACTCTGGGCCCGAAGGGCCGCAATGTGGTGCTCGACAAGTCCTATGGCGCACCGACCATCACCAACGATGGCGTCTCCATCGCCAAGGAAATCGATCTTGAGGATCCGTACGAGCGCATCGGCGCCGAGCTGGTCAAGGAAGTCGCCAAGAAGACCGACGACGTCGCGGGCGACGGAACCACCACCGCCACCGTGCTGGCCCAGTCCCTCGTGCACGAAGGCCTGAAGAACGTTGTCGCCGGCTCCAACCCGATCGCGCTGCGTCGCGGCATCGAGAAGGCCACCGACACCATCGTCAAGGAACTGGTCGCCGCCGCCAAGGACGTGGAGACCAAGGACCAGATCGCCGCCACCGCCACGATCTCCGCAGCCGACCCCGAGGTTGGCGAGAAGATCGCCGAGGCTCTGGACAAGGTCGGTCAGGACGGCGTCGTGACCGTCGAGGACAACAACCGCTTCGGCCTTGACCTTGAGTTCACCGAGGGCATGCGTTTCGACAAGGGCTACATCGCCCCGTACTTCGTGACCAACGCGGACGACCAGACCGCGGTTCTTGAGGATCCGTACATCCTCCTGACCTCCGGCAAGGTTTCCAGCCAGCAGGACGTCGTCCACATCGCCGAGCTCGTCATGAAGTCCGGCAAGCCGCTGCTGATCATCGCCGAGGACGTCGACGGCGAGGCGCTGCCGACCCTCATCCTGAACAAGATCCGCGGCACCTTCAACTCCTGCGCCGTCAAGGCCCCCGGCTTCGGCGACCGTCGCAAGGCGATGCTGCAGGATATGGCCATCCTGACCGGTGCTCAGGTCGTGTCCGACGAGCTGGGTCTCAAGCTCGACTCCATCGACATGTCCGTGCTCGGCACCGCCAAGAAGGTCATCGTCTCCAAGGACGAGACCACCATCGTTTCCGGCGGCGGCGACAAGGCCGACGTCGAGGCTCGCGTGGCCCAGATTCGCGCCGAGATCGAGAAGACCGACTCCGATTACGACCGTGAGAAGCTGCAGGAGCGTCTCGCCAAGCTGGCCGGCGGCGTCGCCGTCATCAAAGTCGGCGCGGCCACCGAGGTCGAGGCCAAGGAGCGTAAGCACCGCATCGAAGACGCCGTGCGCAACGCCAAGGCCGCTATCGAAGAGGGCCTGCTGCCCGGCGGTGGCGTGGCGCTCGTCCAGGCTGCCAAGAAGGCCGAGTCCGCAGAAGCCGTCACTTCGCTGACCGGCGAAGAGGCCACTGGTGCCGCCATCGTGTTCCGCGCCATCGAGGCCCCGATCAAGCAGATCGCCGAGAACTCCGGCGTGTCCGGTGACGTGGTGTTCAACAAGGTTCGCGAGCTGCCGGAGGGTCAGGGTTTCAACGCCGCCACCGACACCTACGAGGATCTGCTGGCCGCCGGCGTCGCCGACCCGGTCAAGGTCACCCGCTCCGCTCTGCAGAACGCCGCGTCCATCGCCGGCCTGTTCCTGACCACCGAAGCGGTTGTCGCCAACAAGCCGGAACCGAAGGCCGCCGCTCCGGCCGCCGGCGCCGACATGGGCTACTGATCCGCTCTCGGAATCCGCCATCGCAGCGCGGTAGCGCGTTGCAGCAGCGGATGCCGTAACACGGATTTGCCGCGATGTGAAGGGCTTCGACCTGTTGAGGGTCGGAGCCCTTTTCGTATGTCTGCGGGCGTACCGGAGCGGATCACCGCCGTGATACTGTTCAGCCGGAAGCGAACAGTCGGGACGCCTGCGCTTCGGCGTCGGCGTAGACGGTGGATGCCTGGGTGAGCGCCTGCTGGATGGATTCCAGCGACGCCTCCATCTGCTGCTGTGCCGCACGCCACTGCGCGCTCACCGAAGTGAACTGTGTGGCGGCACCGCCACGCCAGGCGTCCTGGAGACCGTTGAGGTTCGTATACATTCCGTTGACCGCCTGCCGGATGGCGGCGATGGACGCCGAAACGGCGGCGGAGGAGGATTGGATCCGTTCGGAATCCACTTGATATTGGGGCATGGTTGTTCCTTTCCTGTATTGTTCTGTTTTCGCCCGGTGACGTTGAAGCGTCCGGCCGGTAATGTGGAGGATATGACATTGCGAACGATGAGATACGGAAAAACGGATGATGTGGTCGAAGGCTCGGCCATTTTGGGGGTTATCGGCGTGTCGCGCGACGGATTTTCTCTGTGGAAACGGCTGTTTTCCGCGGTTTTGACGGTGCTGGTCATAACAATGTGGATAACTTCGCCCGGTGCGGTCGCATACGCCGCCGGGGACGATTCGTCGTCCTCGGACCAGGGGCAGGCCACGTTCTCCCAGGACATAACCGATCCCTACAACGTGCTCGGCTCCAATCTGACGAAAGTTACGGACGCCATATCCAGCACCTACGACAGCACCGGCGTGTCGGTCAAGCTGTCATACATGCTGCATTTCGAGGGGGTAGAGGACCCCGACCAATGGGCGCAGGAGGCGTTGGACGCCACCAACCCCAAACCGAACACCGTGCTGCTGGCCGTGGCCCTCAACGACGGCAAGCTCGTGGTCGCCGTCTCCGGCAACTCGGAATCGTGGCTGTACAACAAGACCACGTCGGACCAGCTGCTGAAAAGCGCCTACGGGCCGGTCAGCGGCAGGAACCCCGACTGGTCCGGCTCGGCGATCGCCATGATGGATTCCATCGCCACGATCAAGACGACCACAGCGCAGCGCGGCACGGTGTGGAAATGGGTGGGCATATCCGTGATGTGCGGCGTGCTGGTGGTTCTGATCGTCATCGGCGTCGTGACGGTGGTTCGCCGTCGTCGCGATACGAAGGGCAAGCAGCCGGATGCCGAGAAGGACGCAGGAAAATCCACAGAGAAAGCCACGAAGAAAGACACGGGCAAGTCCGCCAAGAAGCGGCGCTCCAAGGGTGATGCAGCCGAGTCGGACTCCCCGGCGGAGGACGGCGGCGGGCCGCAGTCCGCTTCAAGTGAATCCGACGGGCAGTCCGCTCCGTCCGTACCCATGACGCGCCGCGAACGGAGGGAGGCATCCCGGCGCGGAAAGCGGTTCGGAACGTCGTCGGCCGCCACCGCGCCCAAGCCGGGCAACACCGACGAAGCCGCCGACGAAGGCTCCCGGGAGCGTTTCGACGCGTGGCTGGCGTCCATTGTCCCGCAAGACACAGATGGTGTTCAGGAAACATCCAGAACATCGAGTCAAGCTGGTAACCATGAGCAAGCCGATTGAAGCATCCATTGTTGTTGTCGACGACGAACCGTCCATCCGTGAACTGCTCGTCGCATCCCTGCATTTCGCCGGATTCGATGTGGCCACCGCCGCATCGGGCTCCGAAGCCATCGAGGTGATCGAGAAGACCCAGCCCGACCTGATCGTCCTCGACGTCATGCTCCCTGACATCGACGGATTCACCGTGACCCGCCGCATCCGGCAGGAGGGCATTGGCGCCCCCGTGCTGTTCCTCACCGCCCGCGACGACACGCAGGACAAGGTGATGGGATTGACCGTCGGAGGCGACGACTACGTGACCAAGCCCTTCAGCTTGGAGGAGGTCGTGGCCCGCATCCGCGCGATTCTGCGTCGCACCCGTGAGCAGGTGGAGGACGATCCGATCATCCGCGTCGGCGACCTTGAGATCAACGAGGATTCGCACGATGTGTCCCGCGCCGGTCATGCGATCGATCTGAGCCCGACCGAATACAAGCTGCTGCGCTACCTGATGGACAACGAGGGCCGTGTGCTGTCGAAGGCGCAGATCCTCGATCACGTCTGGCAATACGATTGGGGCGGTGACGCGGCGATCGTCGAGTCGTACATCTCGTACCTGCGCAAGAAGGTCGACGGCATCATGGTGACCGACGACAACGGTGAACAGCACAAGGTCACCCCGCTGATCGAGACCAAGCGAGGCATCGGCTACATGATTCGCGAGCCCAGAGTCTCGGCGTGAGGCGGGCGCGATGACCGCACAGACACCTCCGCCGACGGGTGACGGAACCGCCGCAGGCCCGGCCCCGGCACCGGGAACCGTGCCGACCGGCACGGCCGGGACCCCGGGAACCGCGCAGATACCTCCGCCGACAGCCGCCCCTGCGAGCCAGAAGCGTGCGACCCATACCAAGGGTGTGTGGGCGACACTGAAATCGATGTTCGTCGGGCGCCTGGACGCCGTTCCGCTTGCCACCAAGATCGTGGCGTGCACGGTCATCCTGCTGATCGTGGGTACGGCCGGTATATCACTGACGTTGCGCCAGCTGGTCGGCAACTACATGCTGGAGAAGACGGACACGCAGCTGTTCCGTCAGGCGCAACTGGTCCTCAACAACATCAATACCATGCGCCAGCAGAATAACGCCGAGAAATCCAGCAGCAGCCTGCTGTACAGCTACTTCGTGCAGATCCGCAACAGCGACGACACCATCTTGCGCAACGCCATCGTCCCCACTCTCAAGGACGGCGTCAGTTCGATGCCGTTGCTGCCTATGAACGGCAGCCGCGGAGGCGTGCAGCTCCAGCAGTCGTTCACCACCAACGCCGTCGTGACGTTGAGTGGGCGGAGCGTGGACCATTCCACGCTGTCCACCGCCGAATCGCCGTGGCGCGTCGTGGCGCTGCCGTGGACCGATGAGGACGGCAAGCCCGGCGGCGTATGCTACATCGGTCTGTCGCTGAGCGACCAGCTTGACACCGTAAAGACATTGACCCGTTACTGCATCATCGTCGGCGTAGCCATCGTCATACTCGGCGCCCTGCTGGCCACGCTGATGACCCAGAGAACACTGTCTCCGTTGAAGCGCATCGAGAAGACCGCCGCGAAGATCGCCGCCGGCGACCTCACACAACGCGTGCCCCCGGCGCCGGAGAACACGGAGGTCGGTTCGCTGTCGGTCTCGCTCAACGCCATGCTCACCCGAATAGAGCAGAGCTTCCACGAGCAGGAGGAGACCACGGCGAAGATGAAACGATTCGTCTCCGATGCCAGCCATGAGCTTCGCACGCCGCTCGCGGCGATCCACGGGTATGCGGAGCTATACAAGATGCAGCGTGACCTGCCGGGTGCGCTGGGACGCGCCGATGAGTCGATCTCGCATATCGAGGATTCGAACACCCGCATGACGGTACTGGTGGAGGACCTGCTGTCGTTGGCGCGCCTCGACGAGGGGCGTGGCATCGACATCACCCAGCAGGTGCCGCTGACCACGCTGGTCACGGACGCGACCGAAGACCTGCACGCGCTCGATCCGGGCCGTGAGATTCGCCGCGGCACGCTGACATTCCAGCCGCGCAACGGGGATGAGCCGGCCGATCTGGAGTTCGTCGAAGGCCCGCTGCCCGATGTCACGCTGAAAGGCGACGGGTCGAGGCTGCGGCAGGTGGTCACCAACATCGTCGGCAACATCCACCGCTACACGCCCGCCGACTCCCCGGTGGAGATATCCGTCGGCGTCATGCCCGCGTCGATCAGCCCCGAATCGTTGGCCCACATGTCCGCGAATGACGCCTCGATGCGCTACTTCATCGAAGCCGTGGACGTAAGCCGCTCCATGCAGATGGGCATGAACTACGCGGTGATCCGCTTCAGCGACCATGGTCCGGGCGTGCCCGAGAACTCCCGTTCCAAGATCTTCGAGCGGTTCTACACCGCGGACCCGTCCCGGGCGCGTCTCAAAGGCGGCACCGGGCTTGGCATGGCCATCGCGCAGTCGGTGGTCAAGGCGCACAAGGGCTTCATCTGCGCGACCGACTCCCAGGGCGGCGGCCTCACGCTCACGGTGGTGCTGCCCATAGCGCCGCTGGAGCCGAAGATCGCCGTGGACGAACCCCCTCAGGACGCCAAGGCGGAACGCAAGGCCGAACGCAACAAAGCCAAGCAGGAGAAACAGCAGGCGCGGCAGCACAAGAGCGAGTGATTCGCGTCCGGTGCGCTGCCGCGTGCCGTGCGTTCATGCATTGAGGTAAACTGATACTTTGATGTATTCATGAGCAGATCGAGAATCTGCCGGTCCGACGAGTAACGAGGTGTGCCATGCCCAGTGGGCGCGTACGTTGGTTCGACGCGAAAAAGGGATTCGGATTCATTACGAACGACGAGGGCGAGGACGTGTTCCTGCCCGCAGCGGCTCTGCCGGATGGCGTGACCACCCTGCGCAAAGGCGCCCGCGTGGAGTTCTCCGTGATCGACGGCCGCAAGGGGCCACAGGCCATGGGCGTGACGCTGGCCGCATCCGTGCCGTCCCTGGTCAAGGCGACCCGCCCGAAGCCGGATGATATGGCCGCCATCGTGGAGGACCTTATCAAGTTGCTGGATTCCGCGGGCAACGAGCTGCGTCGCCATCGGTATCCCTCCGCCGCCGACAGCCGGAAGCTCGCCACACTGCTGCGTGGCGTGGCTGACAGCTTCGACGTGCAGGAATGAGGGGACAGGGGATAGTACATGCCTGAAACGACCATGCCTGAGACGGTTGTGGACGAACCCGGTATCGCGGATTCGCCCATCGCCTCCATCGACCCGAAAGACGCTGCCCGTGCCATGGCCGTCGAGGCTGCCGAGGACGAGAACGGCGTCGGAGAGTTCGTCGAGGCCATCGACGCCGGTGACGGCATCACCGATTACCGGTTCGTCTCGCTGATGCGCGGCTACGAGGGATGGCAGTGGTCCGTGACGATGTTCCACGATGTCGAACGCGACACGTGGACGGTGAACGAGTCAACGCTTATTCCCATGGAACAGGCGCTGCGCCCTCCGGAATGGATTCCATGGAAGGACCGTCTGCTGCCGGCCGACCTGTCGGTGACCGACTCCATCGGCACCGACCCGGATGACCCGCGGTTGGAGGAAGGTTTCCGGGCGACCGCCGAAGCCGAGACCGGTGACACGCGCGTTTCGGATGCACGGGACGTGGAAGCGGCCGGGGCCCCGGGCAAGGTCGATGCCGCGGATGAGGCATCGGATACCGGAGCATCGGATTCTGAGGCGCCCGACAGCGAACCTGTGGAGTCCCAGGACGCTCAGCCCACCACAGCTGCGGAGGATGTCGATGACGCGGTGAGCGCATTCGATCTGTCCCGCCGCCATGTGCTGTCCCCGCTGGGCCGCGCCCAGACCGCGCAGCGCTGGTATGAGGGCCCTCGCGGCCCCAAGTCGTTGTCCACCAAGACCGCGTCGGGCAATCTGTGCTCCACCTGCGGGTTCTTCGTCGCGTTGCAGGGCGATCTGAGCGAAATGTTCGGCGTCTGCGCGAACAAGTGGAGCCCGGACGACGGCAAGGTCGTCTCGCTCGACCACGGATGCGGCGAACATTCCGAAATCGAGCCGCCCGAGCCGAGCCACATGTGGATTCAATCCAAGCCCGCGTTCGACGACCTGCATATCGATGTCATCGCGCAGGCGCCGCGGGACGAGCGCGGCGAAGTGGAGCTGATCGAGAAGCTCGGTGCCGCCGGCCTGCCGTTCGACGTGCCCAAGGGCACGATCATCCTCAAATCCCAGCTGCCTGAAACGCGCTGACCCGAATCGCCTGCAACACGGGCAACGTCACGGCGACCGAATGGCGGAATGACGATGGAACGATAATCGCCTGTGACACCACGCGAAGCGGTGTCACAGGCGATTCGTCTATATCCGGGGTTGCGCATCCGGGCCAGCGCGCGATGGCGCTCAGTGCACGATGGTGACCGTGCACTCCGCGAAGTTCAGGATCTGCCTCGACACGGAACCGAGGAAACGGGCGTCCAAGCCGCTCAGGCCGCGGGATCCAACGACCAGATGGCTGGCGAACCGGGATGCCGTGGTCAGGCCCTTGGCCGCCGCGATGTGGAACGCCTTGCCCGTCACCTGAAGCCCGTCGGGAATATCGGCCTGCTCGATCATGCGACGGACGATGTCCTGCGCGTGATCCTGACCGGCGCCGATCGAGGCGATCGCGTTCTCATAGCCGGGTACCTCGCCCAGATCCTTCAGCTGCCAGCAGAACATGACCTGCAGTGGGGCGTGATGCAGCGCGGCGAAATCAATGGCGAACCGCAACGCATGACGGGACGTCTCGGAACCGTCCACGCCGACGACCACCGGACGTTTGCCCTTGGCCGCGGCCAGCTCATCGTCATCATGGTGAATCGGCATACCGGGGGCGAGCGAATGCGCGATATCATCCTGCACGCTCTTGTCCTCGTTGCCGGCGATCCTGACCACCGTCACCGGCACCTTGGCGGATTCGGCGAGGGAGGACGACAGCGACCCCACGAACCATCTGGTCACACGACCCAGGGATCGGCGGCCGACGACGATCTGTTGGGCATCCGCTCCGATCTGCAGCAGTCCAGTCGTGCCGGAGGCGTGCACGGAAGTGAGCTTCAGGTTATCCGGGTCGAATGCGATGCCGGCGCTCGCCTCATTCACCCAATCCAGCAGTTGCTCGGTGATGGCCTTGCTCGCCTTCTCCCACGCGTCGGGATTGTCCGGCTGGGCTCCCATATCCCACGAATGCGTCCACGCATAGACCGCGTTGACCGCCCTGCCGCTCAAGGACGCCTCCCTGAGCGCCCACTGCAAGGCCGTGAACGACTCCTCGGAGCCGTCCACCCCAACGACGATGTCGCCGGCTCCGTCCGACGTCCGCGGCTCGGACTCGATGTTCACATCTGGTTGCGTCATGACATCCTCCTTGTTGGCATGTTATATTCAGCATATCGTTTTTCATTGCGTTATGAGCGCAATTATCGCGAGGAAAGGCATAAACGTCATCGCGAATCGGTAGAGTGGTGTGGACTATCGAGATGGAAGGACAAGCATGTTCGAACGGTTTACCGACCGTGCACGGCGCGTGATCGTGTTGGCGCAGGAAGAGGCGCGCACTCTCCAGCACAACTACATCGGCACCGAACACCTGCTGCTCGGCCTGATCCGCGAAGGTGAGGGGGTCGCCGCCAAGGCGCTCGCATCCAAGGGAGTGACCTTGGACGACACCCGCAAGCAGGTCGAGGAGATGATCGGCAAAGGCAATGCCGCCCCCAACGGGCACATTCCCTTTACTCCGCACGCCAAGCAGGTGTTGGAGCTGAGTCTGCGCGAGGCGCTGCAACTCGGTCACAGCTATATCGGCACCGAGCACATCCTGCTCGGCCTGATCCGCGAAGGCGAGGGCGTGGGCACCCAGGTGCTCATCAAGATGGATGTCGACCTGGGCGAACTGCGTTCGGCCACTATCGACATGATCCATGGCAACAGCGGCGGCGCCAATGCCTCCGGCAAGGGCGATCTGGCCAACGCCGGCGGCGTGCAGGACAAGCGCAGCCAGACCGGTTCGGCCATTCTGGACCAGTTCGGGCGCAACCTGACCGCCGAAGCGGCCGAGGGCAAGCTCGACCCGGTGATCGGGCGCACCAACGAGATCGAACGTGTCATGGTCGTGCTGTCGCGCCGCACGAAGAACAACCCCGTGCTGATCGGCGAGCCGGGCGTCGGCAAGACCGCCGTCGTCGAAGGCCTCGCGCAGAAGATCAACGCCGGCGACGTGCCGGAGACGCTGAAGGACAAGCAGGTCTATTCGCTGGATCTGGGCTCCATGGTGGCCGGCTCGCGCTACCGCGGCGATTTCGAGGAACGCCTCAAGAAGGTGCTCAAGGAGATCAAGACGCGCGGCGACATCGTGCTGTTCATCGACGAGATTCACACGATCGTCGGTGCCGGTTCGGCGGACGGCGCCTTGGGCGCGTCTGACATGCTCAAGCCCATGCTGGCTCGCGGTGAGCTCCAGACCATCGGTGCCACCACCACCGACGAGTACCGCAAGTACATCGAGAAGGACGCGGCGCTGGAACGTCGTTTCCAGCCGATTCAGGTGCATGAGCCGACAATCGCGGAGACCATCGAAATCCTCAAGGGCCTGCGCTCGCGCTACGAGAACCACCACCACGTGACCATCACCGACGGCGCGCTGCAGTCCGCCGCGGAGCTGTCGTCCCGCTACATCCAGGACCGCAACCTGCCCGACAAGGCCATCGACCTGATCGACGAGGCCGGCGCGCGGCTGCGCATCAAGCGCCTGACCGCCCCGCCCGAGCTCAAGGAACTTGACCAGAAGGTCGCGAAAGTCGCCGCCGAGAAGGACAAGGCCATCAAGGACCAGGACTTCGAGAAGGCCGCCGAGCTGCGCGACAACCAGGAGAAGCTGGAAGCGGAGCGCAAGGAGAAGGAATCCTCCTGGCGCGAGGGCGAGTCCGATGTCGAGATGGTCGTGAACGAGGATGTGATCGCCCAGGTGATCTCCTCGACCACCGGCATTCCGGTGTTCAAGCTCACCCAGGCCGAGTCGAAGAAGCTGCTCGGCATGGAGTCCGAGCTGCACAAGCGCATCATCGGCCAGGACGAAGCGGTTTCCGCGCTGTCCCGTTCGATTCGCCGCACTCGTGTGGGCCTCAAGGATCCGAAGCGTCCTGCGGGCTCGTTCATCTTCGCCGGCCCGACCGGCGTCGGCAAGACCGAGCTGGCCAAGGCGCTGGCCGAGTTCCTGTTCGACGATGAGGACGCGCTGATTCGCGTGGACATGTCGGAGTTCTCCGAGAAGTATGCGGCATCGCGTCTGTTCGGTGCTCCTCCGGGATACGTCGGTTACGAGGAGGGTGGCGAGCTCACCGAGAAGGTGCGCCGCAAGCCGTTCTCCGTCGTGCTGTTCGACGAGATCGAGAAGGCCCATCCGGACATCTTCAACACGCTGCTGCAGGTGCTGGACGACGGTCACCTGACCGATGGTCAGGGACGCAAGGTGGACTTCAAGAACACCATCATCATCCTGACCACCAACCTAGGTACGCGCGACATCGCCAAGGCCGCCAACACCGGCTTCAACCTTGGCTCGAACGCGGAGTCCAGCTACCAGCGCATGAAGGATCAGGTCAGCTCCGAACTCAAGCAGCAGTTCCGTCCCGAGTTCCTGAACCGTCTTGACGACATCATCGTGTTCCGTCAGCTCACCGAGCCGCAGGTGCGTCAGATTGTCGACCTCGACATCAAGCAGCTCAACGACCGTCTGTTCGACCGTCACATGTCGCTGGAGCTCACCCCGGCCGCCAAGGACCTGCTCGCGCAGAAGGGCTTCGACCCGCTGCTCGGTGCTCGTCCGCTGCGCCGCGTGATCCAGCGCGACATCGAGGACGCCATCTCGGAGAAGATCCTGATGGGCGAACTCGAAGACGGTCAGCGCGTGGTGGTCGACTCCGAAGGCGAGGGCATCCTCGGCGAGTTCACCTTCCGCGGCGAACAGTTCGACGACGCCAAGCCCGAGAACGAGCCGGCTGCGGAGCCGGCAACGGAGGAGTCAGCTGACAAGTCGGCTGACAACGCCGCTCCCGCCTCGCAGGAGGCCTGATCGGGTACCGGTTGACCGCCGACTGACCACCCCCAGTCTCGCTACACTCGACAGCCCCGTCAGCGGGGGCGTGAATTGACTCCCGCTGGCGGGGCTGTCGCGAAGCGACTGGGGGTGGTCTGCAATATCCTCCCACTCATGCCGTCCTCAGGACGGCAAATCACCCGCGCTCATACTCCCACCATGCGATTCCGTCCTGCAGTGGAAACCGACACAACGAAGTGTTGGTCAGAAAGTATCTGGCCGCGATCATTACTTTGGCCTGTGCTATGACATGTGCGATACCAATTGCACACGCAGACGGAACTTCTCCCGAAAACGAGTTGGTCACCGTCGTGTTGGTACAGGACGCTGAGAGGATGGTCAGCGCCGACATTCCCGCACAGTATGTGCAGGAGTATAAGAACAGGCTCAAGAACGAAGAATTCAAGGCCGCCGAGATTGCCGAGGCGACCGGCTCCGAGATAAGTCTCATGACCACGACAGCTAACAACCCGCTGAAGCCAACCGTGACATATTTCCGGAAAAGCAGCTGCTTCATGCAATTCATATGGCCGGTGGTTTGTCATACCTGAATGTAACGAACGGCCTATTCATGATTGCTATCATCGTATTCGCCGGTCTGCTTGGCCTGTTGCTCAGTATGATGATGCGTCGGCAGCAGACCCGTGAGCAGGCGCATGAGCGCATGCTGGAGCGGGAGCGTCAGGAACATCACGCTCAGACGCTCGATTACGCCACGCAGGTGCACGACTCGGGCGGACGCGGTATCCGTTGATCGGTTGCGTCGACTATGTGACGCTCTTCGAGAAGAGCTTGCCGGCAAGGGATTCCATGGAGGGTTCGCGCTGCACGACAATGGACTCATGGAAGACATCGACCCCGATCATATGACGCTGCTTGGCGAGCTGCTCAATGAAATCGCCCATAACATCATCCGGCATTGCCCGGCAGGTTGCGAATTCGATTGCAGCGTGATGCTTCACGATGACGTCGCAGAAGTCACCCAGTACAATTCCGTGACTCATCCGGCCGATAAAAGTGAGACGGCGGTCTCCACACATATGGGACTTGGCCTGTGTCGTGACAGACTGCTCCATATCGGCGGCATGCTGCGCACCGAGGTCGAGGACGGCACTTGGATGCTGTATGCCCGTGTGCCTCTATCGCATCAAACCTGACCACTGTCGTAGCGTCCGCGGTGTCGTAATACAAAAAAGAGCGCCGGGGAGAATTCCCTGACGCCCATGCCAACGAGACGATGACAGCCGGTAATCGGTGTGTCGGCCGACCGTCCTGACGACGGCGGCCGGCCGACACACCGGGCCGGACAGCGAATCGGCCTACTTGATAGCGTTGAGCCACTGCTCCTTGGTGGCCTTCTCCGCCTCCAGCTTGGCCTTCTTCTTTGGGTCGGACTCGGTCGCGATCTTCTCGTCAAGCTCGGCGAGCTGAGCGGTCAGCTGCTCCTCGAAGCTGGACTTGCGGGCGTCGGCCTCCGGATCGGTCTTCTTCCACGCGGCGTCCTCGACGGCCTTGATCTGCTTGTCGACGGCGTCGAGACGGCCTTCGATGCGGCGCATGTCGTCGCGCGGCACATAGCCGATCTGATCCCACTCGTCTTGGATGGCTCCCAGCGCCTGACGCGCCTTCTTCGCGGCGGCCTCGTCGGCGACGGGTACCAGGGCCTCGGCCTTCTTCAGCAGCTCCTCCTTTTCTCGGAGGTGCTGATCTGGTCACGGTCGGCCTGACGCGCGTTGAAGAACTCGTCGGCTGCCTTGCGGAACTGCGCCCACAGCGCGTCGTCATCGCTGCGGCCGACGCGGCCGGCCCGCTTCCAACGGTCCATCAACTCGTTGAACCGGCGCGAGGTCTCGCCCCATGCGGTCGAGTCCTTCAGCTGGTTCGCCTCGGCGATGATCGCCTCTTTCTCGGCCTTGGCATGGGCGCGCTCGACGTCGCGGGCCTGCGACCACTTGCGGCGGGCCTGGTTGAACGTGGTGCGTGCGGCGGAGAAACGCTTCCACAGCGCGTCGGCCTGCGGCTTGTCGATGTGCACGGACGTGCGCTGATGCTGCTGCCACTGGTCGAACAAGGAACGGAACTTGTCGGCGGTGGAACGCCAGTTGATCTCGTCATCCAGCGAGGATGCGAGGGCCTCGGCCTTCTCGACGATCTTGGTGCGTTCTTCGACAGCCTTGGCGATCGCCGCCTTGCGGGCCTTGGTGAGCTCGGCCTTCTTCGCGGCGCCGGCCTCCTTCAGCTGCTCGAACTGCTGCTTCAGCGCGGCCATGTCGCCGACCGCCGCGGGCTTGTCGGTCTCCTGCTCAAGGGACTTCAGCGTCTCGTCGATCTCGTGCGACTTCACCGTGTCGGAATGCAGGCGGCTCGCCAGCAGATCCAACTTGGCCTTGAGGTCAAGGTAACGACGGGCGTACAGCGACAGCGCCTCCTCCTTGGAGACGTCGGGGAACTGCCCGACCTCACGCTCGGAGTCGCCCTCCCTGACGTACACGGTACCGTTGTCGTCGACGCGGCCGAACGCTTCGGCCGCCTTCACCTCGGCGTCCGAATAGCTGGATGCCGAAGCGGCGGGGGCGGGGCGCTTGACCGCTTTCTTGGCGAATGCGGCCGGCGAAGGGGCGTGGGGTTTCGGCGCGGATGCAGGGGTCGGTGCCGGTGTGGGCGTCGTTGCCTGCTCGGTGGGTTCGGTGGTGTTGTCGGATATGGTGGCAGTCTCGTCGGCCATGGCCAGCTCCTTATAAGCTTGAAGGTAGTCGTTGGCTGGGGAAAAATCCGAATGGATTTTTCCGCAACCTCCCCTATTATAGGGAATCGTGGCTAAAGGCGCATCAATATCAGGATTTCCAGAGTGGCTCCCCTCTGAACGTGTTGTGGAGCAGCGTGTCATCGACACGCTCCGTAGGGTTTTCGAGCTCAACGGTTTCATCGGCATCGAGACACGCGCGGTGGAACAGGGCTCCAGTCTGCTCAAAAAAGGCGAGACCAGCAAGGAGATTTACCTGCTGTCCCGTCTGCAGGAGGTCGGGCACGAATCCGACACGCCGGTCAATGACCGGTTGGGTCTGCACTTCGATCTGACCGTGCCGCTGAGCCGGTATGTGGTCGAGCATTCCGGCGACCTCGCGTTCCCGTTCAAGCGTTGGCAGATTCAGAAGGTGTGGCGTGGCGAACGTCCGCAGGAAGGACGTTTCCGCGAGTTCGTCCAGGCCGATATCGACGTAATCGGCAACGGCGACCTGCCCGACCATTACGAGGTCGAGCTGCCGCTGGTCATGGTGTCGGCTCTTGAGGAGCTGCGCGCATTCGGCCTACCCAAGGCGACCGTGCACGCGAACAACCGCAAGCTGTCCGAAGGCTTCTACCGCGGACTTGGCCTGACCGACATCGAGGGAGTGCTTCGCGAGATCGACAAGCTCGACAAGATCGGCGCGGACGAAGTGGCGAAGCTGCTCGTCGACACGTGCGGCGCCGATGAAGCGCAGGCCCGCGCCTGCCTGGAACTGGCCGAACTCACCGCCGCCGACGGCAAGGAGCTCGCCGACAAGTTCGACGCGCTGTGCGCCGCGCACGGCATCGCGGCCGATTCCGCCGCGTACATGCTGGCCCGGCAGGGACTGGACACGCTCGCGATGATCGTCGACGAAGCCGCCCTCATCCGCCCGGGCGCGGTGATCGCCGACCTGAAGATCGCCCGTGGACTCGACTACTACACCGGTTCCGTATACGAGACCTTCCTCGACGGGGCGGCGTCGCTTGGCTCGATCTGCTCCGGCGGCCGTTACGACAACCTCGCCTCGCAGGGCAACCGCAAGTACCCGGGCGTCGGCCTGTCCATCGGCCTGAGCCGTCTCGTGTCGTACATGCTGCACTCCGCCGGAGCGCACGCCAGCCGCGTCTGCCCGGCATCCGTGCTCGTCGCCGTGTGGAATGAGCAGGATCGCTCCGCCGCGAATCTCATCGCGAACACGCTGCGCTCCCGCGGCATCGCCGCGGACGTCGCGCCCACTGCGGCCAAACTTGGCAAGCAGATCAAATATGCCGACAAGCTTGGCATCCCGTATGTGTGGTTCCCGGCCGGCGCGACGGACGGCGACGACACGGCATCCGACGAGGTCAAGAACATCGTCACCGGCGATCAGCAGCCGGCCGATCCCAAGTCGTGGCAACCGGATACTGTGTATGCCCGGCAAACCGTTGTAATCGACTGATTTTCGTCAGCGCCCGTCCTCTGCCGGGGACGGGCGCGCGTTGCAGGGAAACCATTGCATAGATTGCATAAGAAAGAGGAAGCATGAGCCAGACGGCTTACAGAACACATCATGCCACCGAGGTGACCGAAGCACTCGTCGGTCAGAAGGTGACGCTCGCAGGTTGGGTCGATCGTCGCCGCGATCACGGCGGCGTGGCGTTCATCGATTTGCGCGACAACTCCGGCTTGGTGCAGATCGTCATCTACGACGAGGAGATGGCGCGCCCGCTGCGCTCCGAGTTCGTCATCCAGGTCACCGGCGAGGTTCGTCTGCGCCCGGACGGCAACGAGAACACGCATCTGGCCACCGGCAAGATCGAAGTCGTCGTCGAGACCATCGATGTGCTCGCCAAGTCCGATGCGCTGCCGTTCCAGGTGTCCACCGCGCTCGAAAACGAGTCCGAGAACAAGCTGCCCGGCGAAGATGTGCGACTGAAGTACCGTTACCTCGACCTTCGCCGTCCGTCCATGCAGCACAACCTCAAGTTGCGCTCCGACATGGCCAAGGCCGCCCGCCACGCGCTGGAGGAGATGGACTTCACCGAGGTCGAGACCCCGACCTTCATCAAGTCCACCCCGGAAGGTGCCCGCGACTTCGTCGTGCCCGCCCGTCTGGTGCCTGGCTCCTGGTACGCGCTGCCGCAGTCCCCGCAGCTCTTGAAGCAGCTGCTCATGGTCTCCGGCGTCGAGCGCTACTACCAGCTCGCCCGCTGCTACCGTGACGAAGACTTCCGCGCCGACCGCCAGCCCGAGTTCACCCAGCTCGACATGGAGATGGCGTTCGTCGACCAGGAGGACGTGATGGCCATGGCCGAGAAGGTCATCGCCGCCATCTGGAAGTCCGCCGGCTACGACGTGCAGCTGCCGATTCAGCGCATCACCTGGCAGGATGCCATGGACAAGTACGGCTCCGACAAGCCGGACCTGCGTTTCGGCAATCCGCTCGTCGAGCTCACCGAATACTTCAAGGACACGCCGTTCCGCGTGTTCCAGGCCGACTACGTCGGCGCCGTCGTCTTCAAGGGCGGTGCCGCCACCCCGCGTCGTCAGTTCGACGCATGGCAGGAGTGGGCCAAGCAGCGCGGCGCCAAGGGCCTCGCCTACGTGTCCTTCACCGAGGATGGCGAGCTCAAGGGACCCGTCGCCAAGAACCTGTCCGACTCCGAGCGCGAGGGCCTGATGGCCGCCGTCGGTGCCGAGTCCGGCGACGCCGTGTTCTTCGCCGCCGGCTCCCGCGAATCCTCCCAGCTGCTGCTGGGTGCCGTGCGCGTGGAGCTCGCCCGTCGCGCGGGTCTGCTCGATCCGAAGAAGTTCGCCTTCACCTGGGTCGTGGACTTCCCGCTGTTCAAGCCCACCGACGACCCGGATGACGATGATGTGGCCGTCGGCCACTCCAAGTGGACCTCCATGCACCACCCGTTCACCATGCCGAGCAAGGACTGGATCGACAAGTTCGATCAGGATCCCGAGCACGCCATGTCTGACTCCTACGACATCGTCTGCAACGGCGAGGAGATGGGCGGCGGTTCCGTGCGTATCCACCGCGACGACATTCAGGACCGCGTCCTCAACGTCCTCGGCATCGCTCCCGAAGAGGCCAAGGAGAAGTTCGGCTTCCTCCTCGACGCCTTCAAGTTCGGCGCCCCGCCTCACGCGGGCATCGCCCTGGGCTGGGACCGCACCGTGTCCATCCTCGCCGGTGCCGACACCATTCGCGACGTCATCGCCTTCCCGAAGGCCGGTGGCGGTCGTGACCCGCTGACCGGCGCCCCGGCTCCGATCAGTGACGAGCAGCGTGCCGAGACCGGCGTCGACTACGACCCGGATGCCGAAGACTGAGTAACATCTCGCTGTCTTCTTTGACGGGAGGGCCCAGACCATACAGGTCGGGGCCCTCTTTGCATATCCGTCTGCGCAGTACACAGGCCGTTTTTTTTCGCAGTTGTCCGCACCCTGCTACCCGTGAGGATTGCCGAACTGCTGTTTTGCGTTCCTATGTGCGCGCCGAAACGACAAGTGCGCGCACATAGCGACGCAATGACGGCCAAAGCACATCAGATGCATGCCATATCGACCATCTGATGATGGGCGATGAGGTCGGGCAGGGCACAATGGGATCGTGATCACCATTGGAATCGTGGATAACGACCGGTTCGCATTGCCCATGCTGGATATGCCGCTGACCGACATTCCCGGTCCCGAGATCTGCCGGCGTGTTCGTGCTGCATCAGCCGACATCGTGGTACTTGGCATCACATCGTATTCGTTGGATCATTACCGTCAGCTGGCGATCGATGCGGGCGCCCAGGGGTTGATTGCCAAAAGCGTGACGCCGAAGGAACTCGCCGAAGCCATGCGGAATGTCCTAGTACGGCCGTTCCCGGGTTTCCCGACCACGGAACAGGCACATGGGTCGATAGTATCGGCATCGGCGCGACGGCCCCGGACACTGTCGAAGCGGGAGCGTGAGGTGTTGGGTCTGTATGCCGACAACTATTCGACGGCGTAGATTGCGGAGCGCCTGGGAATAGCGGATTCGACGGTGTCCGTGGTGGTGCGGCACGCGAAGGTCAAGCTCGACGTCGCCGCTCGGTCGGAGGCCGTGCGCGTGTTTCGTGCATTGTACTGAGTCGAATACGGCTTGAACATCGTGCGTCTGTTTACGGTGACCACCCCCAGCCGCCGGTACCGATCGAAGCCGCTGCCATGTCGATCCGGCATGTTGATGACGTCATGCGTGTCATGCAGCGCCCGCATGACGATGGAGCGCAGCGATTGTGCTTCCGCTTCCTCCAGCAGCCCTGCGTCGAGGTCATGATCGATACGCATGACCGCGTAGGCGAGATCGTTGGAGATTCGGTCGTGCACACGCACAAGACCCGCAAGGCACCGCCCGAATTCGCCGCGGCTTTCGTCACCGCGGACACGCACGCCGACCTCAACGGCGTGGTCAAGCACACGCTGGAGGTGTCCAAGGTCAGTTTCGTGCCGATTGACGCGGCCGTCGAGGCGACCGGCATGGAGTCGGGCGGCATGTCGCCGATCGGACTGCCCGATGACTGGCCGCTGCTCGTCGACCAGCATGTGCTGTCGATTCCCAAGCTGTATCTCGGCTCCGGCATCCGCCCGTCCAAACTGGTGGTCGACGGCTCGATCTTCGCTGATATTCCCGGCGTCCGATTCGTCCCCGGTCTGGGCAAGCCCCGGCAGTAAGACGCCGTGCGGCCGCGGGCGAGTCGCACAGGCGAGTCGCATGTTGGACGAGAATGTGAGCTTCTTGTGCCTTCAATAGTTTATACTGCTCAATATGTCAGAAAAACAAGAAGCAATACTCCCCGTGGTGCCGCTGGTACCGGGCAATGAACCCACAGGACGACCTCTCGTCGAACTGACTCACGTGGAAAAGTACTTCGGCGACCTCCACGTATTGAAAGACATCAACCTGACCGTCAACAAGGGCGAAGTGCTCGTCGTCGTGGGGCCGTCCGGCTCCGGAAAGTCGACGATGTGCCGCACCATCAACCGCCTGGAGACCATCGAGTCGGGCGACATCCGCATCGACGGCAAGGCGCTGCCCCAGGAGGGCAGACAGCTCGCGCAGCTGCGCGCCGAAGTCGGCATGGTGTTCCAGTCGTTCAACCTGTTCGCCAACAAGACGATCCTTGAAAACGTTACCCTCGCGCCCATCAAGGTGCGCCACATGGACAAGAAGGAAGCCGAGCGTCTCGCCATGGATCTGCTGACCCGTGTCGGCGTCGACTCGCAGGCGTCCAAGATGCCCTCCCAGCTGTCCGGCGGCCAGCAGCAGCGCGTGGCCATCGCCCGCGCGCTCGCCATGCGCCCGAAGGTCATGCTGTTCGACGAGCCGACCTCCGCGCTCGACCCCGAAATGGTCAACGAGGTGCTGGACGTGATGGTCGAGCTCGCGCGAGAAGGCATGACGATGATCTGCGTCACCCACGAGATGGGCTTCGCGCGCAAGGCGGCCGACCGCATCGTGTTCATGGCCGACGGGCAGATCCTTGAGGAGAACACGCCCGACGAGTTCTTCGGCCATCCGAAGACCGAACGCGCCAAGGACTTCCTGTCGAAGATCCTCACGCACTGATTGGTCGTGACGCATATGACGGTATTCAACACTCGCATCAGGCGCATCGCCCGCCGCGCGCTCGCGGCGCTCGCCGCCGTGGCATGCGCGATGTCGCTGGCCGCGTGCGGCGCCGACGAAAGCGGCAAGATACGCATCGGCATCAAGTTCGACCAGCCCGGCCTCGGCTTCAAGAAATCCGGAACATACGTCGGCTTCGACGTGGACGTGGCCAAGTACGTCGCCAAGAAGCTCGGCTATTCCGAAGACGAGATCGTCTGGAAGGAAGCCCCCTCCAAGCAGCGTGAGGCCATGCTGCAGAACGGCGACGTCGACATGATCCTCGCCACCTACTCGATCACCGACGAGCGCAAGAACGCGGTCTCCTTCGCCGGCCCGTACTTCGTGGCCGGGCAGGACCTGCTCGTGCGCAAGGACGACCATTCCATCAACGGCCCCGAAGACCTCAACGGCAAGCGCCTGTGCTCGGTCACCGGTTCCACTTCGGCCGCCACAGTCAAGGAGAAATTCGCCTCCGAAGTGCAGCTCATGGAGCAGCCCGGCTATGCGGAATGCGCCACGGCGCTGTTCTCCGGCATCGTGGACGCGGTCACCACCGACGACATCATCCTCGCCGGCCTCGCCTCCGCCTCGCGCGGCAAGCTGCGCGTCGTCGGCCAGCCGTTCACGCAGGAATACTACGGCGTGGGCATCAAGAAGGGCGACACGGCGCTCGCCAAGAAGATCAACGCCGCCATCGCCGAGATGATCAAGGACGGTTCCTGGGAGCGCGCCATCGCCGACAACACCGAGGGCACGTCGTACACGCCGAACGCGGAGTACAACCCGCCGAAACCGACCGAGGGGGAGAAGTAGCATGGACGGATTCATCCAACTGTTCAGCGAGTACGACGTTCCCGCCGCGTTCCTGGTCAACATCGAACTGACGCTGTGGTCGGCGCTGTTCTCGCTGATTCTCGGCGTGGTGCTGGTCATGATGCGCATCTCGCCGATATCCTCGCTGCGCACCGTCGCCGGAGCCTACGTGGAACTGTTCAAGAACCTGCCGCTGACCATCATCATGGTGTTCATGGTGCTGGGCGCCTACGCGCAGCTCAAGCTCACGTTCTCCGACACGTTCGTCACGAACTTCTTCTGGCTGGCGGTGACGGGCCTGAGCCTGTACACCGCGGCGTTCGTGTGCGAGTCGCTGCGTTCAGGCATCAACACCGTGCCGATCGGCCAGGCCGAGGCGGCTCGTGCGCTCGGATTGGGCTTCATGCAGTCGGCCACGCAGATCATCCTGCCGCAGGCGTTCCGCGGCTCGGTCGCGCCTCTCGGCAATACGCTGATCGCGTTGCTGAAGAACTCCACGGTGGCCGCGGCCGCGTCGGTGGCCACGGAGACGTCGTCGCTGATGAGCACGATGATCGAATTCCACCCGGACGTGATCGTGCAGATCTTCCTGATCTTCGCGTTCGGCTATGTGATTCTCATCATCCCGATCGGCATGCTGACCACGTACCTGTCCAACAAGCTCGCCGTGCGGAGGTGACGACATGGCTGATACTTCCAATTCCGTATTGTTCGACCAGCCCGGTCCCAAGGGACGTCGCACCATCCGCATCGTCAACTGGGTCGCCGCGCTGATCTTTGTCGGCGTGCTGGTGCTGATCCTGATGCGCCTGCACAACCCGCCGGACGGCGAGAACCAGCTGAGCTGGGAGCTGTGGAAGCCCGCGCTGGAGCGTGAGGCGTGGACTGATTTCTATCTTCCCGGCCTGTGGATGACGGTCAAGGCGTCCATCGTCGCCGTTGTCGGCTCCGTGGTGTTCGGCCTGGTGTTCGGCGTCGGCCGACTGCTGCCGAACGTGGTGCTGCGGGCGATCTCGTCGGTCGTCGTGGAGTTCTGCCGCGCGGTGCCGGTACTGCTGCTGATGATCTTCTTCTGGCGCTGGTTCGCGTTCGCGGGACTGTCCAGCCCGTCCTACTGGGCAGTGGTGCTGGCCCTGGTGCTGTATAACGGCTCCGTGGTCGCCGAGCTGGTGCGTTCCGGCGTCGGCAACCTACTGAACGGGCAGCGTGAGGCGTCGCTCGCACTGGGACTGACCGAGACGCAGTCGCTGATGCAGATCGAGGTGCCGCAGGCCGTCTACGCGATGTTGCCGGCCGCCGTCACGCAGCTGGTCGTGGTGCTCAAGGATACCGCGCTTGGATCGATCATCATGTACACCGATCTGCTGCAGGAGTCGCGCCGTCTCGGCTCGATGTACTTCAACATCCTGCAGACGCTGGTCGTGGCCGCGGTCGTGTACTTCATCGTCTGCTGGCTGCTGTCGCGTCTGGCCGAATGGCTGCCGTCGCGCATGCAGCAGCGCACCGCGGCGCCGGCCGAACCGGAACCAGTTCCGCCGATCGCGATCATGGATCCGTCCAACGTCAACCAGATCGCCGTCGCCAAGGAGGTCGAGGAGCGCCCCCTGCGCGGCACGCCGCTCACATACCACGCGCACCATCGCGGCAGCAACGCCTCGATCCACAACTGGCAGCGCACGCGCTACGAGCAGGGCTTCGACGAGGCCCATCCCGATCCGCAGGGCGGAGATGAGGGCGATGCCGAGCAGAAGAACGCTGAAGACGACGCGTAATGACCCGGTAGATTACGGTCCGCGCAGGAATACGCGGACAGCGTCCCACAGCCTGACCCGATAACGGCCGGGCCGGCACTCCCCGACAGGGGATGCGCCGGTCCGGCCGTTCGATATTCCGCCGCGGAAATGCTTCACAAGGCGGCGCATGGGACGTACAATCGGGGCATGGCCAAAGGCGACGGAAAATCGGACAAGACAGATAAGCCGGACAAGTCGGGCAAAGGAGCGAAGTCCGAGAAGACGGACAAACGCATCGACAAGGTACTGCGGCTCGCCACGAACCGCATCGAAACCATCGAATCGAGCACGACGGTGGCTGAACGACTCGCGAACGCCGCCAAATCCAGTGAGCTGCTCAGCGCTGTATGGTCGCTGCCACCCGCGCAGCGTCTCATGTTCCATCACGGCGTGCATATCGACGATGTCGCCGGAGACTCCACACCCGGCTTCCCAGGTGGCAGAGATGACGCTGAACGGTTCATCACGCTCAGCTCATCGGAGATCGCCCGATATCAACGGCTGCTGTATGCGAACGGCGTCAAGGGCTCGCGCCGCCGGCTGCTCATCGTGCTGCAGGGCATGGACGCCTCCGGCAAGGGCGGCATCGTGCGCCACGTGTTCCGGCAGGGCGACCCGATGGGCATCCACTATCACGGTTTCGGCAAGCCGACCGACGAGGAGACGCGGCACGGCTTCCTGTGGCGGGTGGAACGCGAGCTGCCAAAGAACGGGTGGATCGCGGTGTTCGACCGCTCGCATTACGAGGACATCGTCATGCCGCATGTGTACGGCACGTATCCCGAGGCCGAATGGCGCGGCCGGTACGATCTGGTCAATGAGTTCGAGCGTTCGCTGGCGGCCGACGGCTGCGCGATTCTCAAGATCTTCCTCGTCGTGAGCCAGGAGGAGCAGAAGAGGCATTTTCTCGGGCGTCTCAACGACCCGACCAAATACTGGAAGTTCGACATGTCCGACCTGGACGCGCGCGAACGCTGGGACGACTATATGGGCGCGTGGCAGGAGGTGTTCGAGAAGACCAGCACGCAGACTGCGCCGTGGTATCTGGTGCCCGCCGACAACCGCTGGTACTCGAGGGCCGTGGTCTCCGAGCTGCTGCGCACCACATTGAAGAACATGAACATGACATGGCCGGGACTCGACCCGGACGTCGATCCGGACGAGGTTCGGCGGCTGCTGGGGTGAACTTGCGCCCGCCGGTCGATTCCGCGAGCTGCGCCGGCGTGTAGACTGGGAACCACTATGGCAGATACAGAACATTATGGTTCGCTGGGGGCGCTGGCGCCCGCGTGGGACGAGGGCGAGCGCAACATCGACACGGACGAGATCTACGAGCGGTTCTTCGGCTGGGTGGCCGACGTCAAGGGTGTCGAGCCGTGGCCTCATCAGGAAGAGGCCATCATGGACCTGCTGGCAGGCGACCATGTGATCCTCAACACGCCGACCGGCTCCGGCAAGTCGCTGGTGGCGCTTGGCATGCACTTCGCCGCGCTGTGCACCGGGCGGCGCTCCTATTACACCGCGCCGATCAAGGCGCTGGTCTCGGAGAAGTTCTTCGATCTGGTCGAGGTGTTCGGCCGCGACAACGTCGGCATGCTCACCGGAGACACGCATATCAACGCCGATGCGCCGATCATCTGCTGCACGGCCGAGATCCTCGCCAACCAGGCGCTGCGCGAGGGGCGTCGCGCGGACGTCGGCTGCGTGGCCATGGACGAGTTCCACTATTACGGCGACTCGGAGCGCGGCTGGGCGTGGCAGGTGCCGCTGCTGACGCTGCCGGACACGCAGTTCCTGCTGATGAGCGCCACACTCGGCAACGTCGACGCGATCGCCGACAAGCTGGAGGACATGACCGACACTGACGTGGACGTGATCGCCGACGCGCCGCGCCCGGTGCCGCTCACTTACGAGTACACGCTCGATCCGCTGGAGAAGACCGTCGAACTGGCGTTCCGCAAGGGCGAGACGCCGATCTACGTCGTGCATTTCTCGCAGGATGCGGCGCTCGACACCGCGCAGTCGCTCGCCTCGACCGGCGTGTCCAGCAAGGAGCAGCGACAGGCCATCGCCGAGGCCATCAAGGGTGTGAAGTTCACGACCGCGTTCGGCAAGATACTGCAACGGCTGTTGCGTACCGGCGTCGGCATCCACCATGCCGGCATGCTGCCGCGATATCGTCGTCTCGTCGAGCAGCTTGCGCAGCAGGGGCTGTTGCCGGTCATCTGCGGCACCGATACGCTGGGAGTCGGCATCAACGTGCCGATCCATTCGGTCGTGCTGACCGCGCTGACGAAGTTCGACGGCACCAAGATGCGTCGCCTGCGCGCCCGCGAGTTCCATCAGATCGCCGGCCGCGCCGGCCGCATGGGCTTCGACACGGAGGGACTGGTCGTCGCCGAGGCGCCCGAATACGAGATCGAAAACGCCAAGGCCGTCGTCAAGGCCGGGAACGATCCGAAGAAACTCAAGAAAGTCAAGCGCAAGAAGGCGCCGGAAGGGTTCGTCACGTGGAACCAGAGCACGTTCGACAAGTTGATTGACGCCGCGCCGGAAACACTCGTCCCGCACATGAAGATCACTCATTCGATGGTGCTCAACGAGGTCACGCAGGGCGGTGACGCGCGCCGGCGCGTCGACGAGCTGATCGACGACTCCGCGCAGACGCCGGACCAGAAGGAGCATCTGCATGAACGTGCCGACGAGATATTCCAGACCCTGTTCGACACGAAGGTGATCGAGACCGAAGAGCGCGACGACGGTGGGCTTGACTACTTCCTCGACGTGGACATGCCCGACGATTTCGCGCTCGACCAGCCGCTCAGCCCGTTCCTGCTCGCCGCGCTGGAACTGCTCGACCCTGAATCCGACATGTACGCGCTTGACGTGATTTCCATGGTCGAGGCCACACTCGAAGACCCCAAGCAGGTGCTGCGCGCGCAGGAGCGGCAGGCGCGCGACGCCGCGATGATCCGGATGAAGGAAGACGGGTTCGAATACGACGAGCGCATGGACAGGCTGCAGGAGATCACCTATCCCAAGCCGCTGGAGGACATGCTTGACGCGGCGTTCGATCAGTACCGGCACGACGTGCCGTGGGCGAACGACTACTGGCTGAGCCCCAAATCCGTGGTACGCGACATGGTCGAGACCGCCTCCGACTTCACCGGATACATCTCGCGGTACAACATCGCCCGCTCGGAGGGCACGCTGTTGCGCTACCTGTCCGACGCCTACCGGGCGCTCGCCCGCACCGTACCGGACGACAAGCTCGACGATCAGCTGCGCGACGTGATCTCATGGCTGCGCGTGGTCGTGCGTTCGATCGACTCCAGTCTGGTGGATGAATGGGAGAACGCCGGCGCGTCCGATGATGCCTCGCAGGCGGCCGCCAGTCTGGCCGCGCCGGGCGCGAAGGCCGCGGTGGTGGAGGACCGGCGCGGGCTCACCGTGCTGATCCGCAACGCGCTGTTCCACCGCGTGCAGCTCATGGACCTTGACAAGCCCGAGGCGCTCGGCGCTCTCGACAAGGAGTGGGGCTACGGCGTGCATGAGTGGGAGGACGCGCTCGACGACTTCTACGACGAACACGAGTACGTGAACACCGACGCCAAGGCGCGTTCGGCCGAGCTGTTCATGCTCGACGAGAAGCACGAGAACGATGAGCACAGCTGGCATGTGCGCCAGATCATCGACGACTCCGACGGCGACCACGACTGGGCCATCACCGGCACCATCGACCTGGACGCGACGCAATCCAGCGGCGAAGTCGTCTTCTTCGACTACGCCGTCACCAACGACTGACGCCGCCAGCACCCGCCAGCGGGGGCTGGCGCGAAGCGACTGGGGGTGGTCTGTCCGGTATCGAACCTATGTTCGATGCCGTGTTGTAGAGTGTAGGCATGACTGAGAATGATCTGTTCGGGGCGGCGGATGTGCCCGACGATATGACGCGACCGTTGGCCGTGCGCATGCGGCCTCGGACGGTCGACGAGGTGTTGGGGCAGTCCCATGTGCTGGGGAAGGGCTCCCCATTGCGGCGTCTGGCGAATCCCTCGTCCAAGGGGTCGCTGACCGCGCCGAGCTCCATCATCATGTTCGGACCTCCCGGCGTGGGCAAGACCACGCTGGCGACCATCGTCGCCCGTCAGTCGGGGCGCGCGTTCGAGGAGCTGTCGGCGGTGACATCGGGGGTGAAGGACGTGCGTGACGTGCTCGCCCGCGCGCGGCGCAGACTCGTCGGCGACGGCACGGAGACCGTCCTGTTCATCGACGAGGTGCATCGTTTCTCCAAATCGCAGCAGGACGCGCTGCTGCCCGCCGTCGAGAACCGTGACGTCACCTTCATCGGCGCGACCACCGAGAATCCGAGCTTCTCCGTCATCAAACCATTGCTGTCACGTTCCGTCGTCGTCAAACTCGAATCGTTGGAACCGTCCGATCTCGTCACGCTCATCGCACGCGCGGTGGAAGACAAGCGCGGATTGAACGGCGAAGTCAAAATCGACAATGCGGCGGTCAACGAGATCATCCGCATGGCCGGCGGTGACGCCCGCAAGACGCTGACGATCCTCGAAGCCGCTGCAGGTGCCGTCACCGGAGACAAGGCCCGCAGAAAAGGCGCGCGGCGTCCGACCATCACGCCGGATGTGGTCTCGCAGGTCATGGACGCCGCCACCGTGCGCTACGACAAGGACGGCGACGACCATTACGACGTCATCTCCGCATTCATCAAATCGATGCGCGGCTCCGACCCGGATGCCGCGATACACTACCTCGCACGCATGCTGCGAGCGGGCGAGGATCCGCGGTTCATCGCCCGTCGCATCATGATCGCCGCCAGCGAGGAGGTCGGCATGGCCGCGCCGCAGATACTGCAGGTCACCGTCGCCGCCGCACAGGCCGTCGCGATGATCGGCATGCCCGAAGCGCGCATCATCCTCGCCGAGGCGACCATCGCCGTCGCCACCGCACCCAAATCGAACGCCAGCTACAACGCCATCAACCAGGCGCTCGCCGACGTGGACGCCGGGCTCATCGGCCAGGTGCCGCTATACCTGCGCAACGCGCCGACCGCGTTGATGAAAAGCTGGGGCAACCATGACGGCTATCGGTACGCGCACGACTGGCCGGGTGCCGTCGCGCCGCAGGAATACCTGCCCGAGGAGCTGCGCGGCCGCGAGTACTATCATCCCAACGACCGCGGATACGAGCACGAGGTCAGCCAGCGCTTGGACAAAGTCCGCTCCATCCTGCACAGTGAAACCGCGCCGGACGGCTATACCGAGTCCAAAGAGCAGAACGGATAAATCGCCCCGCCCGGCGGGGTTGCCGAGCGGTAGCGAGGCTGGGAGTAGTTCATCGCAACCGCCACTCCGCCCTCGTCCGGCAATCCGTTACACTGTAATGTGGCCTGACGCAGTGTGGGTATCGTAAGGGCAGTCCGGAAACAACTGGCGTCGGTCTGAATGGATTTCATCACATGACCTCAACCTCGCAGGAGCGCATCCCCAAGCGTCTGATCGGCGCCATCGTCGCCGTGGGCTCGCTGGCATTCATCGGCATCCTCACCGAAACGGTGATGACCGTGCTGTTCCCGGAACTCATGACCGAATTCGGCGTGAACACCGCCACCGTGCAATGGATCACCACCGTGTATCTGCTGGTGGTCGCGGCCACGATGCCGCTGTCGTCGTTCCTGAACCGCCGCTTCCGGCTGAAGTCCCTGTTCATCGCGGCTGTGGTCCTCGCCGTGACCGGTTCGGCGATCATGATCGTCGGCCACACCTTCCCGGTCATCCTGCTCGCCCGCGTGATCCAAGGCATCGGCTCGGGCGTGGCGACGCCGCTGATGATGAACATCATCCTCGAACAGTCGCCCCGCAGCAAGGTCGGCCGCCTCATGGGCGTAGGTTCGCTGGTGATCACGGTCGCCCCGGCCATCGGCCCCACCGTCGGCGGCGCAGTGTCGAGTGTTTTGCCGTGGCGTGCCATCTTCGTCATCGCCATTCCGATCGTGCTGTTGGTCTCCCTGCCGCTCGGACTGCACTGCATCGAGCAGAAACGCCCCACCGAGGACGCGCGGCTCAACCCAGTGCAGTTCGTGGCGATAGTGCTCGCCCTGAGCGGCATGATCTTGGCGCTCAACCAGATGGGCGTCGCGGTCAGCGCTGCGGTCAACGGCTCTTCGGCGACACGTCCCGTCATCATCACCGTCGTGAGCCTGGTCGTCGGTGTGGGCTCCCTGGTGTTCTTCGGCTGGTCATCCAGCCGCTCGTTCTCGCCGCTGATTCGTCTGGGGTGGCTACGAGACCGTGTCGTCCAGCTTCATCTACTCGCGTACCTGATTCTGCCGATCGTCGGCATCGGATTCGGATACGTCATCACCAATCTGGCCCAGATGTCGCTTGGCACCAGCGCGTTCCACGCCGGCGTCCTCGTGCTGCCGGGCGCTCTGGTCGGTGCGTTCTTCGCGCCCGTCGGAGGCATGCTGTACGACAAATTCGGCCCGACGAAGCCGATTCTTTCGGCGATTTCGGTGGCCACGTTCGGACCGATCCTGCTGCTGGCATTCTCCATGCGGTTGACGCCTGCGCTGCTCGCCGGCTTCTACTTCATTTTCGGGCTGTGCTATGCGCTGGGATTCTCCAACATCATGACCAGTGCGCTGAGCGGCATCGACCACGCGTTCATGCCGGATGGCAATGCCGTGTTCAATACCGCATTGCAGTTCGGCGGTGCCGTCGGCACCGCACTGTTCTCGATGATTCTCGGCGTGGCTCAGGCGGGCGCCGGCTCGGCCGAAAAGGGGAGTGCCGCGTTCCGTCACGCCACGGCCGTGGGCGGCACGTGGATGTTCGCGACGATGACGGTGATCTGCCTGATCGCGATCTGCTCGCTTGCCTGCGCGTTCCGTATCCGTGCGTCGAGAACGGCTGCCGAGCGCTGACTCCCGCTCCGGGGATGGTTCAGGTCAGAGCCATCCCACCGCCAGCAGCGCGACGACGTAGGCGACGCACGCGGCTGCGACCATTAGATCGCGTCGGCGCGCGCGCATCACTCTCCAATGGGTGCGGTGGATGCCTTCCTCGTAGCAGCGCGCGTCAAGCGCCAGACTGAGATTATCCGCGTGACGCAGCGCCGCCACAAGGATCGGCACGATGATGGCGAACAGCGCTTTGACACGAGTGGCCGGCGAACCGGTCTCGATCGTGCCGCCGCGGGCCGATTGCGCGTCGATGATCGCCTTGGTCTCGTCGCTGAGCGTCGGCAGGAACCGCAGCGCAAGACTCATCACCAGAGCCACTTCCTGCGTGTGCCAGCCGATCTTTCTGAACGGCAACAGCAGGGAGCCGAACGCATCCGTCATCGCGGTGGGGGTCGTCGTCGCAAGGAACACGGCACCCAGGATGATCACCAGCGCGAGACGGCACGAATACAGCACCGCGACCATGAGCCCGCCGGTGGTGATCGGCAGCGGGCCGATATGCGCAAGCGTCTCGCCGGAGCGGGCGAAGAACATGTTCACCAGGCCCATCACCGCGAATACGATCAGGAACACGCGCACGGAAGACAGCAAACGCAGCGGATGCAGCCGGGCGGCCGCCACGACGCATGCGGTCAGGACGGCGCCCATCGCCAGCTGCGCCGGCCTGGTGATGACGAATGCGGTGAACATCAACGTCAGGAACGTTACCATCTTCGCGCGCGGATCCAGGGACGCTACGAATGACGGACGGTTCCTGGATCCGTCTTCAATGGACTCGATGCCGGCTTTGCCGGCGTTCGTGGAAGACTCGGTGGCGTCGCCGACGCTGGTGTCTCCGTCGTCTCCGGTACCGCAACCATCGCCTTCGCCGTCGCCATTATGCGATCCCATGGTGATGATGCGGTCCGCGCAGTGCTCGGCCTCGTCGATGGAATGCGTGATGATGAGCACCGCCACGCCCTGACTTTTCAGGGAACCCAGCAGCGCGTGGATGCGGGAGACCGCCGATTCGTCCAGACTGGCGGTCGGCTCGTCCATGATGAGCACACGAGGGCGGCATGCGATGACGCCCGCGATGGCGACGAGCCGCTGCTGCCCGCCCGACAGGTTGAACGGAGAACGGTCGGCGAGATGCTCGATATGCAGCATCCGCAGCGCCTCCTCTACGCGGGTGGCCACCTCCAACTCGCTCAGATGCTGGTTGCGTGGGCCGTACGCCACATCCTCGGCGACGGTGTCAGCGAACAGCTGACGCTCCGGATGCTGCATGACATAGCCGACGTTGCGCCGCAGGGCCGCGCGTTCTTTTCGGGTGAGTGCGCGAGGCCGTTTCCCGTGTTTCGACGACGAGACCGGCAATCCGGCCACGGTGATCGATCCGGCGGACGGGCGGTCCAAGGCGCACAGCAGACGTGCGAGCGTGGTCTTGCCGGCGCCGTTGGAACCCATCAGCGCCACGATTTCGCCTTCGGCGACGCGCAGAGAAAGATTCTCGAAAACCGGGGCGTCGCCATCGTCATAACGATATGACAGGCCGGATACTGCGATGGCGTCGGATGCTGAGCCTGTAGGTGGAATGGGTGATGCGTCCGACTTGGTAGACGCCGGTTTTACGGGTTGTCCGGATTTCGCTGGTTGCGCGGGCGACGCGGCCGCGGTGGAACCTCCGGGCTCCTCAGCTGCCGACTCCGTGGAGCCCGCAGCGTCAGTCGCGTCAGCGTGGCTCCGCGCAATCACTTGCTTCGCCGCAATCGCGTCCCTGTCGGCTTCGACCTGCGTGAGCAGCCCGCCGTCTATGCGAAGTACGCGGTCGGCGTGCATGGTCTCGTCATGATGATGCGTGACCAGCACGATCGTCGTGCCACGCCGTTGCAGCATGTCGAGGATGCGCATCACCTCGATCCGCGCGTCGGGATCCAGCATCGCGGTCGGTTCGTCGAGCACCAGCATGCGCGGGTTCATCGCCAGCATTCCGGCGATGGCGATACGCTGCTGCTGGCCGCCGCTCATGCGCGTCGGATCCGCGTGGCGGAACCCCGCCATATCCACCGATTGCAGGGATTCGTCGATGCGCCCGCCGATGTCGTCCCGAGCCACGCCGAGGTTTTCCGGGCCGAATGCCACATCATCCTCGACGATGGTGGTGACGATCTGATCCTCCGGATTCTGGAACACCGTGCCGATGCCATGCCGGGCATCGCGGTATTCGCTCGGATTCGCTGAAGCGGTCTCGCCGTCGAAGACATGATGGCCCAGCAGCGTCATATCGCCGCCGTCCGGGGCGGCGAGACCGGCGATCAGACGCGCCAGAGTGGATTTGCCGGAGCCGTTGGGGCCCACCAGACACAGCCGCTCCCCGCTGCGGATGGTCAGGTCGATGCCGTCAAGCACCCATGTGACGCCGTTGTCATAGCTGAATCGCACATGCTCAAGTCGTGCGGCGGGAACCATGCTGTTCATATCATTCCATTCACAAAACATCGTGGTCAATCCATATCATAGAGGCCATTGTCACCGCTGACGGATGCAGCCCGCCAGAGAGGTCATCACCCGGACTGTCGGAAATAAGCCTCGTGCGATGACCCTTTTGGCGGGCTGCCCTAGGCGGCGACTTCGCGCCGCATCATGTCAGCGATTCAGCAGGTTCGAAATCGGCTTGTACACCAGGAACGTGACCACGCCGTGAATCACGAACTTGATCAGGTTGAACGGCAGCAGTGCGGGAACGATGATGGCCGCCACCTCGGAGACCGGCCAGCCGGTGTAGATCGGCGTGATGACCAGATTGCCGGCGATGGCCGCGACCAAGGCCAGCAGGGCACCGACGACCAAACCGATGACAGCGCCCTTGCGCGTGTGCACGTGGCGATAGATGAGCGCCGCCGGCACCGACAGCGTCAAAGCCACCAGCACGGCCATCAGCGTGCCCCACGGGTCCATGAACACGTGCGGTACGAAGCCGAGCACACTGACGATCGCGGCTGCGGCCGGGCCGTACGCGAAGCCGGCGATCAGGCACACGATGCCGGACGGGTCGTATTTGAGGAACGAGAACGCCGGGTTCGGCAGGATCGGGAACGAGATGAAGCTGGTCGCCATCGCCAGCGCCACGAACAGCGCGTACATGGCGATGCGGCGGGTCGACCAGCGGCCGGAATCGGCGACGCCGGTCGAATGCGCCAAATCCGGGCGCGTCGGCTTGGCCGCGTTCGACGAATCGGCTGAATTGGGTTGCGAAGATACACTCATGGTGAGCTCCGTTTCTTCCATCCGGACTTTGACCGTTGGCTCCGGATTCCCACCGGATCAGCCGCTTGCGCGGGTCGCGGGCTGCCGCGGCCGCCGTTATGAATCCCGGCTCCGCAGGTCACCGCCAGTAAGGAATTGCACCTTCCCTGAAACTTGCTTGACCATGTATACGCCGGGGTGTGGATGATTGACGTAACGTTGCCCACATAGCGAACATGAGGCATCCATGCGCGTAGGTGGCCCCATCCACTACGTTGTGCCGGTTTTCGCGCTGCATACCGGCGCAATTGCCCATTTCGACACGATTTCGTTATACAATTTCGCGTACAGCCACTATGACGTGCGTGTCGCACACCATCCAACAGGAGGTCATGATGATTGATACCGCTCAAGCGTTTGGCGTGGATATCGGCGGATCCGGTATCAAGGCCGCTCCGGTCGACCTGAACAAGGGGGAGTTCGCCGAGCCCAGGCTGAAGATCCTCACCCCGTCCGAGTCCACCCCGCAGGCGATCGGATCGGTGCTGCGCAAGCAGCTCGAACATTTCGAGATTCCGGAGACGGCTCCGGTCGGCATCTCTTTCCCCGCTCCGGTCAAGCCCGGCCAGAAGCTGAATTGGATCGCCAACCTCGACCAGTCGTGGGTAGGCGTCGACATCACCGAGGCGCTGTCCGAGGAGTGCGGCCGTCCGGTCACGGTCGTCAATGACGCCGATGCCGCCGGCTTGGCGGAACAGCAGTTCGGCGCGGCCAAGGGTCAGGAGGGTCTGGTCGTCGTGACCACGCTCGGTACCGGCATCGGCACGGCGCTGATCTATGACGGCGTGCTCATCCCGAACACCGAGCTCGGCCACATCGAGCTGGAGGGCGGCAAGGGCGACGCCGAGCGCTACGCATCCTCCGCGGTGCGCGAGCGCAAGGAGCTCAGCTACAAGAAGTGGGCCAAGCGTCTGACCAAGTACTACAGCCTGATCGAAAAGTACTTCAGCCCCTCGCTGATCGTCATCGGTGGTGGCGTGAGCCGCAAGAGCGACAACTTCGTGCCGTTTATCGACATCGATACGCCGATCGTCCCCGCGAAGCTGCGCAACGAGGCCGGCATCATCGGTGCCGCCTACTACGCCAGCACCAAGTAGCGCAGAGGGCACAGGCACATACATTCGCACGCCACACCTTGGCCGACCATCGTCCCGGCAATGCAGGACGCATGGTCGCGGTAGGGTAGTGGCGTGCGTTTTTCTTCCCGAGTAGATCTGAGCGAGCCCAATCCCATAGCCGCAGCCGAGACACATTGCCGGCGCGAAGGCATGCCCCTGGGCAAGCTCAACGATTCCAATCCCACACGTCACGGACTTGCACCGGCACTGGTGCCGGGCACGTACACCGCCGACCCGAGAGGCCCGCGACCCGCACGGGAGGCGCTGGCCTCCTTCCTGACCGAGCTTCACCGGGGCGCCGAAGGTGCCGGCACCGCGCCGGCGGCGGATCCGAATCGCCTCTATCTGCTGAGTTCCACGTCACAGGCGTACTCGTGGCTCATGAAGCTGCTGTGTGACGCGGGCGATGCGGTGCTCGCCCCCAAGCCGGGGTATCCGCTGATCGAATCCATCGCCCGCCTGGAATGCGTCGACACTATCGAATACCAGCTGCGTTTCGACGGGTCATGGTACATCGACGTCGCCGAGTTGCGCGCGCTGCTGGACGGGCCGCAGGGGGCGCGTATACGCGCTTTGGTGCTCATCAACCCCAACAATCCGACCGGGTCCTACGTCAAGGCGGGGGAGCGCGAGCAGCTCGTCGGCCTGTGCCGCGAGCGCGGTGTCGCCATCATCGCCGACGAGGTGTTCTACGATTACGCACTGGAGCCGTTCCCCGGCAATGCACGGCTCGCCGGCGAGGCGGGGGCGCTGACGTTCGCGTTGGATGGGTTCTCGAAGATGCTCGCCGCGCCCCATGCCAAGGTCGGCTGGATTCAGGTGTCGGGCCCTGAGACGGACGTTCGCGAGGCCATGCGTCGGCTGGATGTCATCGCCGACGACTACCTGCCGATGAGCGACATCATCGCCTCCCGCATCCCGGACCTGTTGGAGGCGGCGAAGGTCCAGACCGACCTCGTGCGCGGCCGGGTGCAGGGCAATCTCAGGGCACTGCACCGCATGCTGGAGTCCGACCCGCTCGGCGTCGTCTCCGTGCTGCGGGCCGAGGGCGGCTGGAACGTGCTGCTGCGCGTGCCGGGCGTCATCGATGAGAACGAGCTGGTGCTGCACATGATTGACGCGCATGGCGTCTCCGGCCAGCCCGGCTATTTCTTCGACATGGCCTCGAACGGCTATCTGGCCATATCGCTGCTGCCCGAACCGGACGAATTCGCGCATAACGTGCGCGTCGTGCTGGACTCGGTGGCCGAATTGCTGGGGTGATTGTCGAAGGACGCTCTCAAAACTCGCAGATACAGATTCCACGTTTTCTGCGTTTTGGCCATTTTCCGCCGTTTTCGCGTAAAAGCGGAAAACGTATCTGCGAGTTTTGAGAGCGTGCTTTCCGCTATCGTGCCACTTTGGACCGAATCAGGTCCTCATAGAACGCGGCCGCGGCGGCAGGTTCCCCGTCGAATACCACCGCGTGGTCGTCGACCACCAGCGCCCGGTCGATCGCGTACTGCGGCCGTGTGATCATGTCCACGTCATGCGTGGCGAAAATGACCTGCTTGTTGTAGCCGAACAGCGCCTTCGCCACGTGGGCCGAGCCGATCTCGTCCAGGCCCTTGGTGGGCTCGTCCGCCACGATCGCCGCGGGGGAGAAGCTCAACGCGCTGGCGATGGCGAGCAGGTGCCGCTGCTCGCTGTTGAGCGAGCTGGCCGACTGCCGAGCCACGGTGCTGAGCCCGAAATGCGCGAACAGGTTGCCGACGATGGCCAGCCGCTCTGATTCGGGCACCTTGTGCTTTTTCAACGGCTGGTCGATCGCCTCGCGGATGGTCGCCGCACGGTAGTAACTGTCGGGGATCTCCTCGCGGCGGACACGCCCGACGATGTCCTCGATGCGTTTGAGATCACGCTTGACGGCGGGGCTGAGCGCGGTCTCGCCAGCGGTGATGGAGACGGATCCGCTCGTGGCGGCCAATGCTCCGTCGAGCAGCTTGAGCAGCGTGGTCTTGCCGGCGCCGTTCAGCCCGATGACCGCCACGCGCCTGTCATCGGGCGTGATCGTCAGCGATGTGGGAAGAAGCCCGACGGAACCGTCCTCATAGGTGTGTCCGGCTTGGTCCAGCGTGAAGGTCACCTGCGATGGCAAGGCTTCGTCCTTGCCGAAGAGCGAGTCAAAAAGTCCCATGACTCCTATAGTAGCGGCATCGGCGCATTCGCATCGGCCCGCATCGCGAGAAGGCCCGGCGGCCGCCGGTACGCGGTCGTCGGGCCTTCTCGTCATGGCCTGCGGGCGATCGTCTTCGCGTCAGGCGAAATAGAAGCCCTTGAAATCGTACTGGTACACGCGGTACTGCGAGCGGGAGTCCTTGTCCTTGGAGGACTTGGCCGTGCTGATGTCGGCGATGGTGGTCCAGTCGTAGTCGGGCCGGGTCATCGCGTAGCCGAAGTCGTTGTCGAACATGTAGATGTAGTACTGGCCGTCGGGCAGCAGCTGGATGGTGTTGAAGTGGATCCAGTCCCAGCGCCCGGATGCGGTCGGATCGGATTCATCGATGCCGGAGTGGCCGGTGGAAGCCTTGTAATCGGGGAACATCTCGCCGAAGTCGACGAGCTTCGTCACCTTGCCAGTGCTCGTGTTGACCTTGATGGCCTGGTCCTGCACGGCATGGTCGGATCGTGTCAGGTCGGTGGCGAGGGAGACGATGTTGCCGTCATCGTCGAGCGCGTAGTCGTGGTGGAGGATGAACCGGTCACCCAGGTCGATGATCTTCTCCAGCTTTCCGAACCGGTTCATGCCGACGAAATGCTTGGTCGACGCGGAGAACCACATGAGCCCGTTGTCGTCGAACAGCAGCCGTTGCGAGCGGTAGCACGGTAATAATACGCAGAGGAAACGCTATGTGTTGTCTGGCGATTTCCTGAATCGCATGAATGTCGATTATGGCGGGCGGCTTATACGTGTCGCGGTCCGGTGCCGTCCGCGACACGCCCGCGGGCGTCTACAGCCTGAACCAGGCGACGACCGTGTCGTAGAGGACCGGATTGTTGTTGATCAGCGAGTCGTCGCGGCCCGGGATGAAGCAGGCCAGCACAGCCAGGATGATGGATGCCATCAGCACCGCCACAACCAGTCCGCGGACGCATGCGAGCACCATCGGGTGACGCTTCGTGACGTCTCGCCGAGGCTCGTTGCGTTCCGACGGATCGGGCGCACCAGCCGCGATCGCGTCGCCACCGGGATGCATGAGATACAGCATCGGCGCCAGCGCGGCGATCGCCATCATCCACCCGAAATCGCAGATGTAGCGCCATCCCAGGCCCGCGGTGTGGCTGTCGAACACCGCCAGCAGCACCGCCAGGGCCAGGGAGCACGTGGCGAGCCCCCAGTAACCCGACCTGTGCATCCTGCGTCGCAGGAACGGGGCCGCCAGCGCGAGCAGCAGCAGCGGGCATGTCGCGAACAGGCCGCCGGCCATCAGCTCGTAATAGCCCCATTCGCGGAACGCTATGGGCGTCATGCCAATGAAGGGGAACTCCGACGTGAACCGCAACGGCAGGAACAGGTAGGCGCCCACCGACGGCAGGAAATTGGCCGTCGGCTGCACGAACCTGGTCATGTCGGTGACGGTCATCTGGTAGTCATTGCCGAAATCCAGCGGCGACCCGAACCGGGCGACGTTGTAGGCCATCAGCGGCAGCACCACGATCAGGGCGGGGATGATGACGGCGGCCGGCGCTCGCAGGGCCCTTCGCGGGGGCAGGGAGCGGCTTTTCAACCCCTGCAGCAGCGAGGTGATCTGCGGCCAGAAGATCGGGAAGCACAGCAGCGCGGACAGCGCGAACGTGGGCCGGCATCCGAAATTCGCCGCGATGCATGCCGCGCCGGCGGCGAGATAGCGCAGCGATAGTGGTTGGGCGCCCGCGACCGACCAGCTGCCCACATGGACGTGCTCCCCGCGCCCGGGATGCCGTTCGGGTGTCGCTTTGAGCCACAGCCACAGGCCGAGCGTCGTGAACATCAGGGATGCGGCGAAGGGCACGGAGTAGAAATTCAGGCGGAAATGCAGATAACTGGCGTTCGAGCCGAGCAGGAACATCACGATGACGATGGACGTGGCCGCCACCGATGCGTTCGGGCACAGACGGTGCGTCAGCCGTATCACCAGCAGGCATGCGAAGACGGCGAACAGGAACATCATCAGCAGTATGCACACGGACGTGGGCAGCATCATGCCGCCGGGCGTCCATAGGGACGTTATCGCACGGAACGGCAGGAAGAACAGCACCACGGGCACCACGCCGAAATACGAATACCAGTGGCCGCCATAGAAGGCATAATCCCAGAATATCTGCGTCTTGCCGGATTCGAACAGCTGACCGCGCACCAGGATGTCATGCGGGTTCGCAGCCTGCGCCAGCTCGGGGGAGACCGGCAGATCCAGCCACACGCGGCCGTTCAGCAGCGACTGCGCGACATGGTCGTACTGGTCGAAGTCGTAGGTGTAGCCATGCGGGTTGGGGAACACCAGCGGCCCGGAGACGAGGAATTCGCCGACGATGCGCACCATGGTATAGATGGCCAGCGGGGCGAGGAATGCCACGAGCGCCCACCGCTGCCGTACGCTCGCAGGATTGAGCCGTATGCGCCACAACGCGGAGCCGGGTCGCCACAGCGCGACCAGTAGCGCCACCGCGGCCATGATCGACACGCGCAGCCAACTGAACTCGAAGGGAACCCGAACGTTAGCTCTGACCGCGGAGAACGGGATACGAGAGCCCACGGGCTCCTCGATCCACAGGCGAACCGAGCTGCCCGGCTTCACCTTAAGGTACAGCGAGCGCGGCGCCGACGTGGAGACGGAGGTGATCTCGCCGGCGCGCGAATCGGTGTCGGCGCGCACGAACACGTTGTTCGCCGCTTTGACGTCGCCTCCTTCGGGCGTGTTCGCCGTCTCGATGCGCACGTATGACGACGTGCCGTCCGCACTCACTTCCATGTACGCCGACGTCGGGTCGGTGACGGTGAGGATGCCGTCCTCGCCGCGTTTGAGACCGTCTCCCATGACGTTCGTCGCCGCGGCGGAATCGGTGCTGGCACCGAGCGTGGTCCAGAACGGCATGTTGAACGCCACGCATTCGATCACCAGGATCGCCAGCAGCGCCACAAGCATGGCTGGCAGTGACCGTCGCATGTGGTCTCGGGAAATGACGGAAGAACGCACCCCATTATTCTATCGGCTTCATGTCGGGTTGGATTGAAAGAATGTGTGCCATGTTCCGAAACGCTTCACACTTCCCGTCAGAAGGCTCTCTTGGAGGGCTGATCTCAGGCCTGTCCGGCGCGTTGCGACAGGTGGGGGACGCCGCCGCGTCCGTACTGGGCGGGCGTGGCGTTCGTATGGACGAGGACGGGCAGGGACCGTTCGAGGCGGCGGTGCAGGCCGCAGCCGGGTCCGGCAACGACACGGATGCGATGATGGCCGCGCTCTCGAAGCATTCGGTGAGATTGACGCCGCTTATCAAGCGTCGCGTGTTTCCCGACCTGCCCGGTGTCCCGCGCGGTGTGGCGCTGGGATGGGCGCAGCTGACCTCGGGGGAGGGTGCCACCATCTCGATAGGGCTGTTCATCGGGCATGACCGTTTCTCGCAGATCGCGCTCGCCGACGGGAACGGGCGCGTGTTCGTGACCTCCGACCCGCATGCCGATACGCATGATATGAAGCCGCGGTTCATGCTCGTCAAGGAGGAGGAGCTGGACGCCGTCGACGGCGCGAGATTCGGCGCGAAGGCGCGGCCGCCGTCTGCGGTGACGGGGGCCTCGACCGGCGAGCCGGCGGGCACGGTCCGCGCGTTTCAGGGCGGCATCGTGGGACGGGACGCCACAGGGCGCATGACATGGCTTGCCTCGTGGCTGAAGACGGGAAACCGGTACACCCTGGAGCAGATGCGCTCCCCGCTGCCCGCCTCGCTGCGGCAGCGTCTGGATTACCGTGACGCCATCTCCATCGCCTTCCTCGCCGCATACATGCTGCCCGAAATGCGGGGGCTGCTCATCGGGTTCGGATCGGGCAACATCTTCCGTCGCCTCAACCGTGAGGCGCCGATGGGTGCCATACGCCGCAGCATACGCGACACGATGGAGGCTCGCGCGCACGGCATGCGAGCGTCCGGTCTGGAGGATCATTTCGCCGACCTGATGCAAGAGGCCGGCGCCCTCGACCATGCGTCCGGCCTGGAGGCGGTGCACGGGGCCGAACCGCTGCACCTGTATACGTCCAGTTACTCCGGCGGGTATTTCTTCGCGTGGGACTCCGGACTGGAGTTCCGCGCCGCGCTGCGCTCGCTGAGAATCGAGGGTAATCTCAACCGTTTCGCCGCAGTGAGCGCGTGGATCGAACGATCCGCCCGCAACGGCGGCGTGACCGAGGACACGGTCACGCGCGCGCAGGCCGCGCAGATCGATCTTGCGCTGCTGGACGATCCGGCGCTGATGGCGCTGCCTTGGGAAGGGAACCCCGCGATATCCGAAATCGATTTCCCGCACGACGACGGCGTGGCGGCGATACGACACGTGTGGCGGTACGCGGGCGAGACCGCTGACCGGATGCTTCAAGACAATCCGAATCCCGCGGGCGGGCGGGTCGGTTCCGACCCAGGGGCGTCAGAATGGGGGTACCGTCAGGCGGTGTCCCGGCTGCTGCGCCAGCTGAGGCTCCCGTATCGCTTCGACATGGAATTCCGCAGCAATCTCGAACAGGGGACGACCGCGGTGGCGTTCACCACGGCGGGCCCCTCCATGATGCCGGAAAGCCGCTATGACGAGTGCACCCACGATTGGGTCTCGTTCTCGCAGGGGGAACGGGCCGCCATGAGCGCCGCGTACAATCTCCGCGTCGGGCTCATCATCGCGGCACTGTGCTTCGGCGCGAGCGAACGGGTCGATCAGGTGTGCGTGCGCATCGATTCCATCGGTCTGGAAGAGGCGGTCGCCGAGCAGGACAGCGCGATCTCCGATCTGATGAGCGCAGCGCTGCGATCGTTCGAGCGCTTGCACACGGGCGATGCCGGCGCGTCCAAGGCCGATCCGAAGGACGGTGACCATCACGGCGATCCTTCGCATACGCCTTCCGCGGAGCCGGCGCCTGATGCCCGCACCCCGCAGGCGGATGCCAGAGGCGCCCAGGACGCGAAGACGGATTCCGCCGGTGAGTCCGTTTCTGCGACCGTCGAGGATGATGATCTGCAGTCGTTGGAGAGCTTCGCCGACATGATGAAGGACATCAATTTCGAAGACTTCGTACGGGACTCCCCGCAGGAAGTCCAGGACTCCGACTCCGGCGATACGGGTCAGGCGGATGACGCCGGAGCGGCCCCCGGCGGCGAAGGCAACGAAGAAGGCGACACCGACCCCATGGATGCGCTGCGCCGCAGCCCCACCGTGCGAAACCTCGTCACCGTAACGTTCACCAGGCAGGAGTTGCTGCAGCGGCTGCGCGAAGACGCGTTGCGGCACCCCGCCGACACCTATCGCCTGTTCGGCGCGGTGATGGACATCGACGAGCGGGGCGGACTCGCCCCCATCAGCGCCGAATTCGACCTGCGTGACGCGAGGTTCTCCCCGACGGGCTCCCAGGAGGAGCCGGAACTGTCGGACAAGGTCTTCCCGGCGACTGTCGCCGGCATCCTCGGCACGGACAACGCCGAGGGCCTGTCCATCCAGCGGGCGGACCTGCTGCAGCGCTGCGTCGACGAATTCCACCGGCTCGCCGCCGACGGGACTCTGGCGTCGGTCTCCAAGGCGCAGCATGCGATGCATGTCATCGACCGCGTCGCCGATCCGGAGCTGTCCGAATTGTCGTCACGCGTCACCAGTGCGCTCATCGACGGTACCGACACACCGGACTTCACCTTCCAGCTGGCGGACGAACTCGACCGGGAACGCACGCGGGCCCGCGACCTGCTGTTCTCCGGTCAGGACGATCAGGCCGTGACCGTCGCCGAAGCGGCCATCGAACGTGTGGAATCGGCTTATGCCGACAATCCGGGCGTGCCACGGTATTTCAACTCGTATGCCGAGCGCGTCGTCTACAACCGCCTGTTCGCCACGGACGGCGAACGCACGGTGCTGATCCCCGACAACCTGTTCTACGCGCACACCGAGCTGGCGGACCTGCTGTCTCAGCTCAAGGGCGCGAAGGCCGCGCTGCCGCACCTTAACGCGATGGTGGCGTATGCTCCCGCTTACCCGTTCTCGCACATGAAGCTCGCAGTGCAGCTCGCCCGCAACGAGGATTGGGATTCCGCGCGCGCGGCATGCCTGAACGCGCTGCGCGTGGCGCTCGACCGTGATGACGCCGCATTCGCCTACTACCGGCTGGCATACGCGGAATGGATGCGCGACCGTTTCGATATCGCCGCCGCGGCCTACATCATGAGCGAGCACATCGCACCGGGGCAGATCGGGGCGCTTGACGGCGAGCTGAGGGAACTGCTCGCACGCGCCGAATCCCAATGCATAGCGGTGCCTACCGACGTGGAGTCGGCAGCCGGCGTGCTGCGCATGCACGATCTGCCGGTGTGGCCCCACACCCAGGTCGCCGCGATCGTGCGCGACGCCGCCCGCGTGTGCGTGGACGAGGGCATGTTCGTTCCCGCACGGACGCTGTCGATGGCGGCCGCCCGTATGAACGACGGCGACAACGGCGGTGTCGACATGGTGCAGTCCCAGTTCCTGAGATCGCTCAACTCCTGATGCCGTGGCGCGGGCGTCGCCGAGGCGGGTTCATGTTTTCGATTACAATCGAATCCAGATGAATTCGCACATACGAAGGGGAAGTGATGGCTCGCGCAGCGGTTTCGCAATCATCCGGCGACCAGTTGGCTTGGGATTTCGACGATCCGGACGCCGGGGAGGCTCCGGCGCCGGTCGAGAACGAAGGCGCCGCCCGGTTCGCGCCCGGCTCATCCCAGTGGGTCGCCGCGCTGCAGTCCACGGACGCTGATGCGGCCCGGCTGGATCGGCTGGATGTGTCCTCGCTGTCGAACGAGGTTGCAGCCCGCCTGTGGGCACGCGTCGCGGCGTGGGTCGAGGCCGACCAGATCGCCTATTACATCGATGACGCGCCGGTCTCGTCCGACGCGGCCTACGATGCACGCTTGCGTTGCCTGCAACGGCTGGAGGCGGAGTTCCCGTCGTTGGATTCACCGCAATCTCCCACGCACCGGGTCGGCGGCACGTTCTCCAATGATTTCGCTTCGGTGCGGCATCCGTCGCGTATGATGAGCCTTGACGACGTGTTCTCGATCGAGGAGCTGCGCGATTGGTACGATTCGGTGCTGCGCGATTTGGACTGGCCTGAGGGCAAGCCGTTGCCGATGACCTGCGAGGTGAAGATAGACGGCCTGGCATTGAATCTGATATACCGCAACGGCGTGCTGGAACAGGGGCTGACGCGTGGCGACGGCGTCACCGGTGAGGACATCACGCTCAATGTGCGCACGATCGGCTCCATTCCCGCCAATCTCGGCGGGCCGGCCGCGGATATCCCCGAGTTCGTGGAGATCCGCGGCGAGGTGTTCATGCGTTGGGACGATTTCAAGGCGCTCAACGGTGAACAGGAGGATGCCGGGCGCCCTCCGTTCGCCAACCCGCGCAATGCGGCGGCCGGATCGCTCAGGCAGAAGGATCCGCGCATCACCGCCACAAGGCGGCTGAGCTTTTACGCGCATGGCATCGGTACGCTGCGCTGGGGCTCGGGGCGGCCCGCCGGCCCGCATGACGTCGTCGCCGACCAGTCCGAGGCGTACACGCTGTACTCCAAGTGGGGAGTGCCGGTGTCGCCGCACAACCGTGAGGTCACGTCGTTCGCGCAGATCCTCGACATGATCGACTATTACGGCGAGCACCGCGGCGACATCGAGCACGCGCTCGACGGCATCGTCGTCAAGGTCGACGATCTCGGCCTGCAGAGGTCGCTGGGCGCGACCTCGCGGGCGCCGCGTTGGGCCATCGCCTACAAGTACCCGCCCGAGGAGGTCAACACCGAACTGCTGGACATCACCGTGCAGGTCGGGCGTACCGGGCGCGTCACGCCCGTCGCCGTGCTCAAGCCCGTGTATGTAGCGGGGTCCACGGTGTCTCGCACGACATTGCACAATCCGTTCGAGGTCAAGCGCAAGGGGGTGCTGATCGGCGACACGGTGGTGGTGCGCAAGGCCGGCGACGTGATTCCCGAGCTGGTCGGGCCGGTCGTGGAACGCCGCAGGGGGCGTGAAGACGACCTGCGCGAATTCGTCATGCCGGATCGTTGCCCGTCCTGCGGATCGAAGCTCGCACCGGCCAAGGAGGGAGACAAGGACATTCGCTGCCCGAACGTGGAATCCTGCCCCGCCCAGCTGACCGAGCGCATCATCAACCTGGCTTCGCGCAAGGCGTTCGACATCGAGCATCTGGGCGACCAGTCGGCCATCGCGCTGACCAACCCAGAGGAGAACCGGCCGGATTCGCCGGATACGTTCGCTCCGAACATCACCGAGATTCTCGTCAAGCCCGGCGAGGAGCCGGAGCCGTACGAGCCCGTGGAGGGACTGCGGCTGCCGGAACGGCAGAAGCCAGTGCTGTCGAGCGAAGCGGGGTTGTTCACACTGGACGCCGCGGCGCTCAGGGATGTGCGCGTGTGGCGTGAGGCCGCGATCATCGAGATCCATGAGACGGTCACGGCTGACGGCAAGACCAAGCGCACTCGCAAACGCATCGGTGGCTCGGGCCTATGGCATCAGGTCCCGGCGTTCTGGACCGCGCCCACGCCGGCGAAGAAGCTTTCCGCGCGACGGCAGGCTGCGGCCGGCGCGCCGGCCGACGCTGCGGCTGAGCCGTATCCGGGATATGACGTGCCGGCCGATGCGGTGGTCGTGCGCGTCGATCGGAAGACCACGCGCAACGGCACGGTCGACGTCCCCGTGTACGTCCGCCCCGGCGAGAACACGCGCAAGATGTTCGACGAGATGGACAAGGCCCGGCACGCCGACCTGTGGCGGGTGCTGGTCGCCTTGTCGATACGTCGTCTCGGCCCGCCCACGGCCCGTCTGATCGCCTCCGCCTTCGGCTCGCTGGAGGCCATCGAGCAGGCGGGCGTGGACGAGCTGTCGGCCATTGACGGCATCGGCCCGGAAATCGCCGAATCGGTGGTCAATTGGTTCGCCGCCGCCCGTGAGCCGAGGGATTGGCGGGGCGAGACGCTGCGCGCCTGGCAGGCGGCCGGCGTCGGGGTCGCCGCCGCCGAGACCAGCACGCTGCCGCAGACGCTTGCCGGAAAGACCGTCGTCGTGACTGGTTCTCTGGAGGGATTCTCGCGTGATTCCGCCAAGGAGGCCATCATCGAGCGCGGCGGCAAGGCTGCCGGCTCGGTCAGCAAGAAAACCGATTGGGTCGTCGTCGGCGAAAACGCCGGCTCCAAGGCCGCCAAGGCCGAAGAACTTGGCATCCCCATGCTTGACGAAGCCCAATTCCGCACCCTCTTGGAAACCGGCGCCGTGCAATAGACTGCCGCCCCCTCTCCGCTGACGGAGGGCTGTCGCGGAGCGACTGGGGTGGTCCATGCCTATAAACCCACCCCTCAGTCTCGCTTCGCGAGTCAGCTTCCGCCGGCGGGAGCAAGTACCCGCCCCGCGCTTTGCGGCCCATTTCACAGGGTGGATTTCACGCCGCCTCTGGCACGCCATCGATTCACACGCTAGTCTGGTACGCGGCAATAAGGAGGATAGGATACATGACAGACGCACGCCACATCGAGGCGCAGATCTACGAACGGCTCAACAAAGTCATCGACCCGGAGCTCGGCCGCTCCATCACCGATCTGGGGATGATCGCCGCAATCAACGCGGTGGGCGCCACCTCCCAGGGCGACGGCGACGTGCCGTCATATGACGTGACCGTGCATGTGGAACTTACGGTCGAGGGCTGTCCGCTGTCGCAGACCATCACCAATCAGATCAACGGCGCAATCGTCTCATATCCCGACGCGAAGCTCACCCCGCACATCGAGGTCTCATCCATGAGCCATGACAAGCTCGCCGACCTGGTGGCGGGTCTCAAGGCGGAGCGCAAGCAGAATCCGTTCAACAAACCGGGCGTCAAGACGCGCATCTTCGCGATCGCCTCCGGCAAGGGCGGCGTCGGCAAATCATCGGTGAGCGCCAATCTGGCGGCGACCTTCGCGGCGCTCGGGTACGACACCGCGGCCATCGACGCGGACATCTACGGTTTTTCGCTGCCGAAGCTGTTCGGCGTGCACACGCAGCCGACGAACCTCAACGGCATGCTGATGCCGGTGACCGCATGGGGCGTCAAGCTGATTTCGATTGGCATGTTCGCCGGTGCCGACCGTGCGATTCTGTGGCGCGGGCCTCGTCTGCAGCGTTCGCTGGAACAGTTCCTGTCGGACGTGTGGTGGGGGGATCCGGACGTGCTGCTGCTCGACCTTGCCCCGGGCACCGGCGACATGGCGATTTCGGTGGCTCAGGCGTTGCCGAACGCGGAACTCGTCGTCGTCACCACTCCGCAGCCGTCGGCTTCGGATGTGGCGGTGCGCTCCGGTCTGGTCGCATTGCAGGTGCCGATGAAAGTACGTGGCGTGGTCGAGAACATGAGCTGGTATGAGCATAAGGGCGAGCGACTGGAGATCTTCGGCGCGGGCGGCGGTCGGCGTGTGTCCGATCAACTGACCGAGACGCTTGGCTATGACGTGCCTCTACTCGCTCAGCTGCCGCTCGACCCCGATTTGCGCGAGGTGGGCGAGTCCGGCCGTCCGGCGGTTCTGAACGAGGACGGCGCACTGCGCTCGGATGTCCTGGGGCGCACGTTCCGGGAGCTTGCCGAGGGTCTTCTTCGCAGCGAATGATTCTCAATAAGAAAGGTGCGAGGATTGCGCACAAATACGCACAGTCGCACATTCCTAGGAGTGGCGGAATAGAGCCGTTTCTGTATATTTCATGTGCGTTTGGCCGGCAGCCGGACTCGCACCTTTCTTATTGAGAACCGTTCGCTGCGAGCCAGTAGTGCAAATGACGCTGCCGGTTGACGATGTCCCGGACCATCTCGATGAAGGCCCGCCTTGATTCCTCCGTCCGCAGGTCATCCGCGGTGACCATGATGATGGTCCAGCCATTGTGCTGCAGCTCGTTGAACCGCGCGGCGTCCTTGCGCATCTGCTCGGGGCTCGCATGATATGCGCCCTGATATTCGAATCCCACCTTGCAGTCGGGGTAGGCCATATCGATCAGTCTGGTTCCGTGCCTAAGCCTCACTCGGTAATTCGCATATGGCCTGCCGAGCCCCGAATCTAAGAGAATGCCGAACAGAGGTGTTTCGGGTGGTGAATCCGTGTCCTCGACGATGTACGGGAGCGCCTCCTCGCATTTTCTCTTCCCCGCGAAACGGGGGCTCGCGTCGAGGTATGCGGCGAAGTCGTCTTTCCTGGCCTTCTTCCTGCGTTCCTCGCGGCTGGCAAACGCCGAGGCTATCGTTGCCAGGGCTTCCGTGTCGCAGTAGGTTGCCATCTGCGCCCATGCCATGGCGGGGGAGGCCATCCAGAACCGTTCATATTCGTATTTGCAGTATTCCTCCTTTCCGGAGAACACATGGAATGTGACTCCGGCGATGTGATTGCGATCCTGTGCGCGAGGCACACTGACATGGACGCGATTCAACGCCAGATCGGTTTTCGGCACGGGAGCTCCCCAGTATCGTATGGCGTTGATATATCCGACCCTGAGCGGTCTCTTGGTGCGCATGGCGGCTTCATTGCAGCGTTTGTGTTCGTTCCGCCGCCCGTTGACTATATCCGTGTTCATGAATCCCATGGGGCAACGGTATGGAATGGAATGTGCCGATGGCAAGCGATTTCGGGGTATGTGGTCGAAGGCTAGGCATTTTTGGCATGTCTTCGGCGTGTTATCCACATTCCATGTATCAGCGAACGGTTCTCATTAAGAAAGGTGCGAGTCGGTTCTGCGGGCAAACGAACATGAAATTGATGGAAACGGCGTTATTCCGCCGATATGAGAAATGTGCGATTGTGCGTATCTGTGCGCAATCCTCGCACCTTTCTTAATGAGAATCATTCGCTGATACATCGGGGAGGAGGAAAGAGAAGGAGGGAGAAAAAGATGAGGAGGGGAAGAGAGAGGAAGAGATAATGGAAAAGCATCTATCAGATGTGGAAGTAGGAGCATCCTTTAGCGCGATGTCGGCGCAAAACGTTGGAATACCGCCATAAACGGCTTCATTTCGCCGTTTCCAAGGGTTTTTACATGACCTGTAAAACTGCTATCGCCAGCCATGTGCGGCTATTTCCGGTTAGGATAACTAGACCTGCGGCCGGGGCGCATAGCACTGGATCATGGAAAAAACCGATATGCGCTGCACACTCACATTCTTCGACTCCGCCGGCGAACTGCAACCGATCATGCTGACGGGCAAAACGCACGTCGTCTCCGCGTATGGCCACACCCAGACGCTCGCCCTCGCCATTCTTCGCGTTGCCGGCTCCGGGGCGTATGTCTAAAAACCCCGCGTGGGTTCCATAAGGGGCTATGCGTCCCCGAGCGCATGTCGTCGTGACTGCCGTGTCGTAGGCTCGTATCGTTTCGCCCACGCACCAATTGCGTCATTGCAGGTTGTAGATAATCGCGACCATGCCGAATACACACAAACCAAACTCACCAACCACGGCAATTGCCGCGGGCCACAGCCAATACGCGCCGCGATCATGCTCAATCGCCCATCGTGCGCCATCCAGTTCGTTCGGGATGACGACCGCGGCGAGCAGCAGCATCATGCCGAATGCTGCGGCGGCCTTCCCAATCCCCGATAAACCCTCAAAGGCAAGCATACCCAACAATGGCACACCCGGAGAGAACACCGCCAGACGACGTGCCAGACGGCCCTTCGCCTCGTCGCCCGCACGTTTGCGCAGGATGCTCCAAAACGCAAGACCCGCGACCAAAGCGGCACATACCATCGACGTGAGCAGACCTGGAATGATATTCGGGTACATGTCAGGGAAGTCCTCTCCCCAATCGGCGTGCTTCAACACCGGTTCGGTGAGCATGCCCGCCACACCCACCGGCATGAGCAACGCCGCCAGCAGACAGAACGGACGGCACCTACGGCCCGTGAACCCATTGACAATCAGAAGAGTGGATACATGCAGAGGGGTGCAGGAGCTGAACATGAGGACCACGATCCAGACGATGGGACCTCCCCAATCCCCCAACCAAGTGTCGTGCCAACGAACCCCGAACCACGACAGTATGGCCAGACTCGCACGCTCGTACTCGCCATGGCCGGTTAGGTAATACCATATGTTCGCCACATACACGCCGACATACCAAGCGAACAGCAGAACCGTCCGCCACGCCATGCCACGCACCGTCGCCGGACGCTCCCCATCCCCGCGTTCGGGAACGGTCGTGGCGAACATCGAGAACACGCCGAGCTCATTGGGCTCGTCGGAATCACGCCTCCTCCCGCGCCGGCACCCACCGGCCGAACCATCCTCGTCCGAACCGTCCATTCCACGGGACGACTCCAGAACGGGACCCAAATCCGAATCGTCATCCATCACCATGCGTTCCCCCACAACCTTCACGATGCCCTCAACCGGTTTTTCGAACATCATTGCTCCATTCGTTGTTTCTGTCTCATGGTTTTTCGTTCCACCCATTCGTCCAGCTCATCGTCGGTGATGTCGTACATGATTTGCAGCAGTTTCAGGCAGATGGTCACGTCGGCCATCTCCTCGGCCAGATTATGTTCCGAGTCGGGCCTGCCGCGCAATCGTTTGCTGACGGCCTGAATGAGTTCGGCGCATTCCTCCATGCACACGATGGACTGCTTGTCCCGTCCGAACCGTTCGACACTCTTGCACCAGACGGCGCGACGGTCGACCTGTCCGTCGCGCATACTGTCCACGATGAGCAGAGACTCCCGAAGCACGTCGGCGCGACCACGCCAATAACCAGAGCCTTCACTGGAGCCCGATACGCTTTCGGCCGAGCCAAGCTTGTCGATAAGACGCTCCCTAAGCCAATTCAGATTCTTCACCGCGCCCCTCCGTTTCGTCGAGTGTGGCGTGAAGCATCGTAGTCTCCTCACAGCATGTCTTCAAGTCCGTCGGTGACGGCGGCCAGGGCGCGGCCCAGCCCTTTGCCCATGACGGCCGCCTTCGCGCCGTACAGTCCGGTCAGATACGCGTACAGGCGGGTCAGGTCGGCGTACACGCACGCCGAACCCGCACCCTGGCCGGCCAGAACATCGTGGTGAACGGCCATCACCTAGCGCCGGGCATCCGAACGTCGCGGCAGGCCAGCCGGGTGCGACGGCGCCGCAACGCCGTTGGATCCTCGCGATGCATAGCCGCTGCTATGACGAAACCGAAGAGAACATCCGCATCCGAAAATGACGTCGCCGACCCCAAGGAAGCTCTACGTGCCCATCGAGCACCGCCCGCTACTGGGAGTGCCGGAGGCGGTCGCCCTGACCGGGCTGGACGAGAAGGTCATCCGACTGGCCATACGCCAAGGCAAGCTCATCGCCTGCTACGTCCATTCGTCGACCAAGCGCATCCGACGGCGTGATCTGGACGATTGGCTGTCCGCGTTGCCGGAACGGCCGCGATGACGAAACGGCCCCCGCGTGGTTCAAAACGAATCACGCGGGGGCCGTTCTTTGAAACACAACTAGACCATAACTAGACGAGCTATACTGGCAGAGTAAAAACCCAACCGGCAGTAGGGCTCAGGGGCTTCGCCTATCAGATGTGGAAGTACAGCTCGTACTCCAGCGGGGTCGGGGCCAGGCGAGCCTGGTCGATTTCGCCGCGCTTGAGGTCAAGCCAGGTCTCGATCAGATCGTCGGTGAACACGTCGCCGGCGGTCAGGAAGTCGTGGTCCTCTTCCAGGGCGTTCAGGGCCGCGTCGAGGGAGCCCGGCACCTGCTTGATGTTGGCGTGCTCTTCGGGCGGCAGCTCGTAGAGATCCTTGTCGACCGGCTCCGGGGGCTCGATGTGGTTCAGGATGCCGTCGAGGCCTGCCATCATCTGGGCGGAGAAGGCGAGGAACGGGTTGCAGGACGGATCCGGTGCACGGAACTCGATGCGCTTGGAAGCGGGGGAGGTTCCGGCCAGCGGGATACGGATGGCGGCGGAACGGTTACGGGCGGAGTAGACCAGCGAAACCGGAGCTTCGAAGCCCGGCACCAGACGGTGGTAAGAGTTCAGCGACGGGTTCGTGAACGCGACCACTGCGGAGGAGTGCTTGATCAGACCGCCGATGTACCAGCGGGCGATGTTGGACAGGCCGCCGTAGCCCTGCTCGTCGTAGAACAGCGGCTTGCCGTCCTTCCACAGGGACTGGTGGCAGTGCATGCCGGTACCGTTGTCGCCTGCGATCGGCTTGGGCATGAAGGTCACGGCCTTGCCGGCGAGCGCTGCGGTCTCGTGGACGACGTACTTGTACTTCATCAGGTCGTCGCCAGCGTGCTGCAGGGTGTTGAAGCGGTAGTTGATCTCCTGCTGACCGGCGCCGGCCACCTCGTGGTGGGAGCGCTCCAGCTGCAGGCCGACCTTCTGCAGGTTGGCGACCATGTCGTCGCGCAGGTCCTGGTAGTGGTCGCACGGCGGAACCGGGAAGTAGCCCTTCTTGATGCGGTTCTTGAAGCCGATGTTCGGGGTGCCGTCCTCTTCGGTGTCGACGCCGGAGTTCCACGGAGCCTCAATGGTGTCGACCTCGTAGAAGGAGCGCTGCATGGAGTTCTCGTAGCGCACCTTGTCGAAGATGAAGAACTCGGCTTCGGGAGCGAAGGAAGCGGTGTCGGCGATGCCGGTGGACTTCAGGTAGGCTTCGGCCTTGCCGGCGACCTGGCGCGGGTCGCGGGAGTACGGCTCGTCGGTCAGCGGGTCGACGATGGAGAAGGCCACGTCGAGGGTCTTGTGCTTGCGGAACGGGTCGACGAAGGCGGTCGTGACATCCGGGATCAGCTTCATGTCGGACTCGTTGATGGCCTGGAAACCCTGCACGGACGAACCATCGAACGGCATGCCGTCGGTGAAGGCGTTGTCAATGAATTCGCTGGCCGGGACGGTGAAGTGCTGCTGAACGCCGATCAGATCGGTGAAACGCACGGAGACGTACTCGATGCCTTCCTTGTTGATCAGTGCTTCGACCTCTTCAGGCGTGTGGGCGAAAATCTTATTCTCTGCCACAATCGCTCCTTTGTTCTTGAGAACTTGTTTGAGAACTTACAATCGACAAGTCTAGAAATGTGAGTTTCACGCGCTCGTCAATTGGGTTACGATTATGTTTCGAGATGGGCAACAGGCGGTGTAATCCGCGTTTTTCCAATGTTTTGGGATTTATGAAATTCGTCGCGTCTCAGTGTCGCGTTTCAAGTAGTGGACGGTCTGACGGTTGTCGGTCGGGACCCGGCCGGATATGGGAAAGCCCCCGCGGCGATGTCCCGCGGGGGCTTTCCCGATGTATGAATGATGCCGGTTCGGCGTGAGGTTGCCCGCCGAAGATCAGCGGCCTCGCATCGCGCGGCGGCTGACGTGCTGCATGCGCGTGGGATCGATGCCCTTGGGGATGCCCATGCCGTTCTTGGTCTGCAATGTGCGCAGACGGGCGTTCAGTTTCTCCAGCTCGGCCTTGGTGAGGATGAAACGCTCGCGCGGGTGGATCTTCGCCAGGAGAGCGTTCTTGTGGTGCGTCGGGCGGTACGCCTTGCGGCGGATGATGTTGCTACGCAGCTTCTTCAGCGGCACCTGACCCTGGCCGTTGCCGACCATCACACGGTACACGGGGATCTGCGAGCCGGCGGTGACGCTCTTGATGGACTGCTCCTGGCGGTCCATCGCGCGCTTGACGCGATCGTAATCGCCTTCACCGAGCAGGTAGATGCCGTTGTATCCGGTGCCGCGCCAAATGGCGTCCTTGGTGCGCGGATCCACCCACACCGGCTGCTCGGGGAAGTTGAAGCCGGCCTTGTTGATGTTGCGCAGCACGCTGATGGCCGCGCCGGTCTTGCCGTCGAGCTGCTTGTATCCGACCATGTCGGCGCGGCGGGTGAGCACGATGGTCGACAGCAGCATGCCGAGCATGATGGCGATGAGCATGAGGAACACCCACGTCAGCACCGTCCAACGGAATATGATGCCGAGGATGACGAACACGATCACGGGCACGAGGAACGCGCCGGCGATCAGCGCCGGAAGCATCTTGTCTTCCTTGTGCGTGTACTTGAAGATCGTTATGATCTGTTTGATCGTGCCCTGCTTCTTGGGCTTCGTCTGCTTGGTCTTCTCGTCCTTGCCTGCCATCAACTTCCTCGCTTGGTCTAGGGTGAACACACTGAGCGACAAGTTTACCAGCAGATGTGCCCTTCTGCCGACCATGAGCCGCCGCGTCGCTCGTTTCGTGGTGTCTTTATCGGGTGTGCAGCGGCCGGTCGTCGGCTTTGAGCAGCGTCTCGCCCAGCGTCTCGCTGAAGGTGGGATGGGGATGGATGAGACGCGCGGCGTCGGAAAGCGGGGTGTGGTTGCCGACGAGCTGTTCCGCTTCCGCGATGATGTCGGATGCGACGGGCGCGACCATGTGCACGCCGAGCACGACCCTGACGCCGGGCTGTTGCGCGCGGATGCCGCTGACGAGCGACAGAGATCCGCCGGAGTCGCTCATCATCATGCGGGCGTTGGACATCATCGGGTACACGGTCTCCTTGATATCGGAGAGGTCGTCGCGCTGTTTCGCGTCGGTCGCGGTCAGTCCGACGCTGGCGGCCTCGGGGTTCGAGAACACGATCTGCGGGATGGTGTCCTCATCGAGCGGCTTTGGATCGAGTCCGGCGATGGATTCCGCGGCGATGATGCCCTGCTCGAACGCGCGGTGAGCGAGCGCGTGCCCTTCGGTGATGTCGCCGACGGCCCATATGCCTGCGACCGGCGTGCGGCCGTATCCGTCGGTCGTGATGAATCCATGGTCGTCGACGGTCACGCCGGCGTCACGTATCCAACCGTCGGAGGTCAACGGATCTCGCCCGATCGCGACGAGCACGAATTCGCCTTCGGCGATGTGCTCGGTGGAGCCGCCGTCCTTGGCGCTGGTGTAGTGCACGAGGGCTCCCATGTTGACGCCGGTGTCGATGTGGGTCACCGTCGAGCGGTCGATGACGTCGATGCCGTGTCGTTTGAGCTCACGCGTCAGGGTCACGCCGGCGCGGCGATCCCATCCAGAGAGCACACGATCCTTGCGGATAAGCATCGTGACCTTGCATCCGGCGGCGTTCCACATGGAGGCGAATTCGGCGGCGATCGCGCCCGCGCCGATGATGACCGCGTTGTGCGGCATCGCCATCGACATCGCCCGCGTCGAATCGATGATCGCGCCACGGAACGGCTCGTCGGGCAGCTGCCGCGGGGCGGATCCCATGGCGAGCACCACATCCTGAGCGGTGATGTCGTAGGACGGGCCGATGTCTTCCGGCACGTCCGAGCGCACGGACCGTTGCACGCCCTGCCCGTCAGCAGATGCGGCGATGTGCACGGTGATGGGACGTGCCGCGCCGGTGATCGAGGCGACGCCCCGGAACACGGTGACGCCCCGATGGGCGAGCAGACCTGCCAGCCCTTGCGTCATCGTGTCGACGATGCGCTTCTTGTAATCGTGCAGCGTCCCGTAGTCGATGCCGTTGATGGTGGCGGAGATGCCCAGTTCGCCGGCGTGCCGGATGGAGTCGATTGCGTGGGTGGCGCTGATCAGCGCCTTCGACGGGATGCACCCGCGGTTGAGGCAGGTTCCGCCGAGCGTTGCGTCGCGTTCGATCATGGCCACGCGTTTGCCGAGCTCGGCCGCCCGCAATGCTGTGGAATATCCGCCGGGTCCACCGCCGATTATCGCGATGTCAAAAGCTTCACTCATGTTCGACTCCTTTGTGCTCGTACCAAAACCATCCCCATCGTAATACCTTACGCCCGCCGGCGGGCTGAGCTGTGGAGCAAATAGCAGGGCTGTTCGTGGGCCAAGAGCGAGCAAGGTGGGTGCTGTCTTGCCCTCGCTGGCGGCGGGGCTGTCGGGCGCAGCGAGACTGGGGTGGTTTCACGCAGCCTAGGGCATACAAAAAACGGCGCTCCCACTATCGGGAGCGCCGTCAGGAAAGCAGCAGGGCGGCTGTCACTTCGGCCAGTTGCCGCGCTTGGGGCTGCGCGGTTTGGGCAGACGCCAGCGGCGCACCTGAATCGCGCGGCTCCAGGCATACGATGCGGAGCGCGAGCCCTTGGCAACGGATGCCTCACCATACTTCTCGATGAGCTTCTTCTTCAGCTTGCGCCACATGACAGCCACGTCGATGATCACGGCAATCAGGTACACGTACAGCAGAATCATCATCGGGACCGACAGCTGCGGCGCGATGGTGGTGACGAGAATCGAGCCGAGCAGCATGACGAACGCAACCGGGATGAAGAACTCGCCGAGGTTGCGGCGCGCGTCGACGTAGTCGCGGATGTACACGCGCCACGGCAACCGTTCGGCCTTCGGCATGCGGTTGATGTCGCCGGTGCGCATCGCCTCATACTCTTCGTCCTCGCGCTTGCGGATCCGCTCCTTCGCGGCCTTGGCGCTGGCCTTGCGGTCCGGCGGCACCAGAGGACGCAGGTTACGCGCCTGCGCCTGCTTCATCTTGGGGGTCGGACGGCCTTTCCCGACGGTCTTGGCGGGCGATTCCTCTTCGACCGGCTCCTGGGCCTTGTCCTTCTTGAAAGGGTTCCATGTCATAATCCGTCAGAATACGGCCACGCCTCGACGCTGGAAAGCCGGGCGAACCGGTTACAATGGCAGCTGATATGACCATCTGTTCCAGGCCGGCCGGTTCGTGCCGGCGGGATGGATGATGACGAACGCAACAGTAAGGAGCATCATGACCGCAGTGTTTTCCGACGAGCTGCGCGCGCGGGTCGAAGCCGATTTCGGCCGCGTCGTCGATCTGCTGGGCCGTAAGGTCGCGCTGAAGTCGATTTCCGCCGAGGGCATCACCGCCGAGCATATGAAGCGGTCCGCCGAATTCGTAGCGGACGAGCTGCGCCAGGTCGGCATCGACGCGAAGGTCGTCCAATCGCGCAACCCGGATGGCACGCCCGGTGCATGGGAGGTCATCGGCTCGAAGATCGTCGACCCGCAGGCCCCCACCGTGCTGCTGTACGCGCACCACGACGTGCAGCCTGTGCCGGATCCGTCCGCATGGGACACTGACCCGTTCGTCGCCACCGAGGTCGGCACGCGCCTGTACGGCCGCGGCTCGGCGGATGACGGCGGCGGCATAGCGATTCACTCGGGCGCGATGAAGGCGCTCGGCGACGATCTCAAGGTCAACATCAAGGTGTTCGTCGAGGGCGAGGAGGAGATGGGCTCGCCGAGCTTCATCCCGTTCATCGAGGATCATCGCGACGAGTTCGCGTCCGACGTGATCGTCGTGGCCGACTCGGGCAACTGGTCCGCCGAGATTCCGTCGCTGACCACGTCGCTGCGCGGCAACACCTGTGTGGACGTGAACGTCAAGGTGCTGCACCATCCGGTGCACTCCGGCCAGTACGGCGGCCCCATCCTCGATGCGAACACGCTCGCCGTGATGCTCATCGCCTCGATGTACGACGCCAACGGCGACCTTGCTGTGCCGGGCGTGGCCGCGCAGGAGCCGGTCGGTGGCCTGCAGCGCGACCTTGACGAGGCCACCGTGCGCGAGGACGCCGGCATCGTCGACTCCTATCGTCTCGCCGGCACCGGTTCGCTCGCTTCCAGGCTGTGGACCAAGCCGAGCGTGACCGTGATCGGCTTCGACGCGCATCCGGTCGAGGGCTCATTCAACGTGGTCAGCCCCGAGACCACGTTCCGCCTGTCCCTGCGCACCGCGCCGAGCCAGCACCCGCAGGAGGCGCAGGACGCGCTTGCCGCGTTCCTGCAGGCACACGCCCCGTTCGGCGCCGAGGTGAAGGTCACCAAGTTGGAGAACGGCATGGGCTGGGCGATGGACCCGAACGCGGTCGCCACCAAGGATGCACTCGCGGCCATGGAGGAGGCGTTCGGCGTGGCGCCGATCAACAAGGGCGAGGGTGGCTCGATCCCGTTCATCCCTGAGCTGCAGCGCATCTTCCCATCCGCGCAGGTGCTCGTCACCGGCCCGGAGGATCCGAAGGCCAACGCACACAGCCCCAACGAGTCGATCTCGCTGCCCGGCTTGAAGAACAACATCCTCGCGGAGGCCCTGCTGCTCGCCAAGCTCGGCGAGTAAGGCCGGCAACTGCCCCCGTTTCCCCGGGAACAGGTTGGGTGGCATACCCGAAACGGGTATGCCACCGGTGTGCTGCGACGATGCGGTGCCCTCCGTTCCGGTAGCCGGCGGCGTTTTTTTCGGTTGCCCGCCGTGGCTCTTTTGGTGGTGCGGTGAACAATAGAGGGAATGAACACATACTCCGAACCGGATCATTTGACCGGCTATTGCGCCGATGCCAGAGTCGCCATCGTCGACAATGACGAGCGCGCCTTGGAGTCTGTAGTCTCGCTGTTTGCTGATCGCCTAACTCAAATCGATGTTATCTGGTCGACGACTGAGGGGTTGAGAGCAATCAAATCATGCAAGGAGCATGAGCTCAAGCCGGATCTGCTGCTTCTTGATATGTCATCGGAAGGCATCCAGGGGCCTTCGGTATGTCGTGGCATCCGTAGATTCGATGGGAGGGCCTGCTATGAATGGACTTCATAGCATCATATGATGGGTGAACGGGATCATCGAACCAAAGGCGGTCGAGGATGAAAAAACGGTGTAATCGCGGCAAAAACGGCAAAACAGTCGGCAATGGCAGCATCTCCAAGACCCGCAATAGCGGACGTATATCTGTGATATGGCTGCTGCTGGCCGTGGTGGTCGCGGTGTCGCTGACGGTCGGGGCATGCGCTTTGTGGCTGCCCGACCGGGCACCCGCACTGCTCGGCTCCGCCAAGGAGATCACGAGCGCGCCGGCCGGAGTGCAGGAGTACACGGGAGCCACCCAGGTTACCATGATTCCCACGGTCTCTCAGACGCGCGAACTGGTCGGCAACGCCTCCGGCACAGTGACGGAGGACATATCATCGCAGGGATTGACCTCTGGCAAGACCGCGATGAAGGTCAACGGAGTCTCGGTGGTGGCGCTGGCGACAGCCACGCCGATGTACCGCGACCTCGCCACCGGGGACAAAGGCGACGACGTGCTCGCACTCAACAACGAACTCGCACGCCTCGGACTGCCGGCCTCGGCGAAATCCACCACATATACATGGAACACGTCTCAAGGAGTGAAGCAGCTCATGAGCGCCGCCGGCGACACGTCGGACGGTTCATTGCCGCTGACCGACGTGCTGTGGATACCTGCCGCGAGCGTGCGGGTCAACGAATGGGCCGGCACTGTCGGGGCGACCGTGGCCGGGGGAAGCGTCGTTGGGAAGGTGCCCGGCAGTGTCACGAAATTCTCCATCCAGAACGGGCAGCCGTCGGAACTCGACCGGACGGTCACCCTGATCGGGCAGACCGCCACGCTGAAAGCCGGCACCACCGAAGTGGATGACGCCGAGTTCTGCGCCAAAGTCGCCGCCACACAGGAATTCCAGTCACTCACCAGCGACATGCTCGCCACAGGTCTGGAAGCCAGCGTGCAGCTTGTGAATCCGGTGCAGGCGCTGCGCGTGCCGGCCGCGTCGGTGATCGGCGTCAACGGCAGCAAGGGGTGCATCGTCTCGGGTGGCAGGACCATCAAGGTGTCAATTGTCGGATCCGAGCTCGGGGCGAGTCTCGTCGAGCCCCAAGGCGCCGATGCCGCGGCTATCACCTCGGTTGAGATAGGCAGTGGTTTGACCGGCGAAAGCTGCCGATGATGACGGGGGAAGATGTATACGCCGGTGCCGGAGTCGGTGCCGCGCCGCAGCCGGAGCGATCGGTGAGCGTACATGATTTGGCGCATAGGTTCCCCGGAACGGACGTGTTGTTCGAACATCTGGATTTCACAGCGATACCCGGCCAGACCGTGGCGATATGCGGGCCATCCGGATGCGGCAAGTCGACGCTGCTGTCGATTCTTGCCGGATGGGAGAAGCCGTACCATGGCACGGTGGAACGCAAGAACGTGGAACGTGTAGGCTGGGTGTTTCAGAACCCGTACGGCGTGCCCGGGCGAACGGCTCTGGACCATGTCGTGTTCCCGCTGCTGGCCAAGGGGCTGCGCCGGCGCGAAGCGGAGCCGCAGGCGTTGGAGGCCATGGGGCTGTTCGACTTGGAGTATGCGGCCGACCGGCGGTTCAGCGAACTGTCGGGCGGCGAGGCGCAGCGGCTCATGCTGGCCCGTGCAGTATGCTCCAGACCTGACATGCTGCTCGTGGACGAGCCGACTGCACAATTGGATACGCGCACCGCGCACTCGGTGAGCCACGTGCTCGGGAACCTGGCCGGACAGGGCATGATCGTGCTGGTCGCCACCCATGACCCGGACACGCGCGACGCCTGCGGTCGCGTCATCGACCTGGCCGACTACGCCCCCGGCGATAACGAGGACTCCAGTTTTGCCCCCGCTGGCGGAAACGAACCCGCTGAGCCTACCGATTCCGCCCCCGCTGGCGGGGGCTCCCGCGAAGCGGGTGGGGGTGGTCCCACCGACTCAACTGACATCGCCGAAAATGGATCGGAGGTGCGCTCATGAGACTGGGATCCATCATCTCGGAGACGCTGCGCAACATCGCCTCGGGCACCGCGCATGCTCTCGCCATGTTCCTCGCCGTGCTGTTCGCCGGCACCCTGCTCGGAGGATACGAGGCGATGTCGGTCATGAGGTTGGAAACCGAAGCCGCGGTGCGCATCCGCGCATTCGCCGACGTGAAAACCGTGGTCGGCGGCAATGTCGACGGACTCGCCTGCGACCGGCTCTCCGACCATGGCGACCCGTCGTTCATTTCCGGGGCGATGCGGTCCGGCCCGCAGGTCGTGCCGCTGGCAACGAATGGCATCGAACTGTCATCATATGAGGTGACCGCGGGCATGATACGGCTCATCACCGCCGAAGACCCGCAGGAGGTTCCGGACTCGTCCGGCGTGTGGGTGTCATCCGACGTCTCCCATGATTTCGGTCTCGTCAAAGGCAGCCGCATGCAGACGAATCATGGCACGGTCACCGTGGCGGGCGTGTTCGATTGGCCGAATGACGGCAGGGACATGCGGTTCGCCTATGCGATGATCGCACCGGCGGCATCGAGCGGCGGCGTGTTCCAGGAATGCTGGGCAAAGCAGTGGCCGCAAAGCGACCAGATGGACGAGCTGCTGTTGTCCACCGCCACGAAGAACCCGAAATCGGAGATGCGTCCCGGTGTGACCGCTCTTAACAAGGGGTTCGATGCGCATTATGACGCGCAGAAGGGCTATCTGACCCGTGTGACCCGTTGGATGCCGTATCTTGGACTGGCGGTCGGCCTGCTGCTAGGCGGGATTTCGGTACGCCGCCGCCGGCTCGAATATGCAGGCGCGTTGCACTCGGGCGAATCTAAGGGCGCGCAGCTGCTCGGTATCGAACTGGAATCACTGATCTGGGCAGGAGTCGGCACGCTCGCGACATGCGCGCTGCTCTCCGCGTACGCGCTGCGCATGTCGCAGTCCGACCCTCTTGCCGTGTTGCTGGCCGCCGTTCGTACGCCGCTCGTGTTGCTGGCCGGAGTGCTCGTCTCCTCGCTGTTGACGGGATCGGTGATCCGACAGACGCAGCTGTTCCGCTACTTCAAGAACCGGTAGCGCCTAATCCCGTGTCACTTCGCCAGTCCCATCTGGTATTTCAGGGTCATCACGCGCGTCGCGGAGGCCGTCACCTTCTTCGCGAAGGCCGGGTCGGACTGCGCACGGGCGATGATACCGTCAAGAATCGGCGTCACATATGACGTATCGCCTATGCACGCCAAATCGCCGCCGGCGTCCACCAGACGCACGCCCAGGTCCTTGGTCGCTATGCCGCTGACCGCCGCGGCCGAAAGGGAGTCTGAGATCACCACGCCGTCATAGCCGACGCTGCCGCGCAGCGTGCCGTCGATGATCTTGCTGGAGAACGCGGCGGGCGCCGACGAGTCGATGCGCTGGTAGGTCGCCAGCGACATCATCACCATAGCCGGCTTCGCCTGCTTGATCGTGGTGTTGAACGCGCCTATCTCCTCGTCATCAAGCGTGGTCGTGGTGTCGAGGATGCCTTCGGTCGTGAAATCGGTATTGCCGGTCACCGCGCCCAAACCGGGGTAGTGCTTGACGGTCGCGCCGACGCCCGCGTCGCGCATGCCTTCGACGAACGCGATGCCGTGCTGCGCGTTTCCGTTGGAATCCAAACCGAAATCGCGGTTCAGCGCGCCAATCGGAGCGTTCGAGGAACGCTTGACCTGCACCGTCCCCAATACCGGGGCCAGGTCGACGTTGATGCCGGCTTGCTTGAGCTGGCCGCCCCAGGTCTTTGCGGAGGAGCGCAGCGTGTCAGCGCTCATCTGGCCCTGCGCCACCGCGGACGGCATCGTGTCGAATCCACTGCCCTTGAGATGCTGCACCTGGCCGCCTTCCTGATCGGTGGAGACGATCAGCTGGTTGCCGCTCGGAGCATAGCTTTGCAGCGCGTCAGCGGCGGTCTTGGCTGCGGCTGTGCCGTTGTTCCAGTTGCCGATGAGCACCACGGAACCGACATGGCGTGTGCTGATGAGGGCGCTGAGATCGGCCGGATTGCCGCCTGCGAACATCGGTGCCATGATGAGCTGCCCGGCCCGTTCATCGAGACTCATCGTGGCGATGGCGCGGCTCGCCTTGGCCGCGGGGGAGTCACCGGCTGCCTTCTGATGCTCCTGAGATTTCTGCGGTTTCGGTGTGGGGGCCTTGTCGCGGTTCAGCGTCGAAGAGGAGGACTGTGGCTGCGCGAGATGTTCGAGCGTGTCTTTTTGCTGGGGGCGCAGCATCCACCATGCCGTGCCTGCCGCCACAAGGGCCACCACGCAGAGCATGGCCGCGATGATGGTGGGGGCTGAACTGGGGCGCGGCCTCCTGCCGCCGTGTTTGATCTGCTGCATCCTCATATGCACTAGCGTAGGCCATCATGTGTAGTGGTTGTGAAACGGTTGTACGACGGCTGTGTTCTCAGCTCAGAGCATGACCAGCTTTCCTAGCCTTTCGATAGGCTTGTATCATGTCTTTTTTTGATATGTTGGGTATGTTCGATCCCGGCGACGGGCCACGCGGGCCACGTCGGGACTCCGGTGCGACCGATGACGATCCGGTGATCGTCGATGTGCAGGCGGATGGCGACGATCATGGCGAGACGCCATCCGCCGGCAAGGGGGAGCCGCCGAAGCGCGGCGTGCCGAGGCTCACGCCCCGACCGTTGCCGAACGGGCCCAGCAAGGGGACGAAGATTCTGATCGGCGTCGTGCTGGCGCTGGTTGTCGTCGTCGGCCTGTTCTTCGGCCTGTCGCAGTTCATCACGGACCTGATGTGGTACGGACAGCTCGGTTTTCAGAACGTGGTGTGGACCCAGCTGGGTGTCAAGTTCGGCCTGTGGGCGGCGTATGCGTTGCTGATGGCCTTGGTCAGCTATGTGTCCGCTTGGCTGGCTATCCGCGCTCGCCCCGATTCGTCCGACGGCTCGACGTTCCGCATCAAGGACGACGTCATCGAAGTGGGCAAGTCGTTCAGTTCCAAGACCGCGCGTCGCGCCGCCGTGGTCGTGTCGCTGGTCGTGGGCGTGATGTTCGGCTCGCAGTTCAACTCGAACTGGTCTGAGATCCTGCTGATGTTCAACGCGCAGAGCTTCGGCACTGCCGATCCGCAGTTCGGCATCGACAACGGGTTCTATGTGTTTGTGCTGCCCGGTTTGCGGCTGGTGATGTCGGCCGTATCGATGCTGCTGCTGATGGGCATTGTGTTCTCCGTCGTCACGCATGCGATGATGGGCGGCATCCGCTTCACCATGCCGGTGCATGGTCGCGGAGTGCTCGCTGTGACCAAGCGCGCCCGTCGCCAGATCGGCATCTGGCTGATCCTCAACATGCTGGCCTGGTCCGCGCGCCAGGTGATCGGCGTGTTCACGCATCTGACCCAGCAGGGCGACCGCATCACCGGCGCCGCATACACCACCGTGCACGCGACCATTCCGGTCACGTTCATCATGGCGGCCATCACCGCGATGCTCGGTGTGTTCCTCGGCGTGTGGCTGATGCGTTCCCATGCGTTGGAAGGCGCCGCCAAGCCGAGTGTCCGCGCCGCCGCGGCTCTCAAGGCGTGGCGTACGCCGGTGATTGCGATCGCCGCCGCGCTGGTCGTCTCGCTGGTGCTCACCGTCGCATGGCCGATGCTGCTGCAGCGGTTCAAGGTGAACCCGAACGCGCAGGAGATGGAATCCACCTATATCCAGCGCAACATCAACGCCACGCAGCAGGCGTACGGGCTCGACAAGGTGAAGGTCGAACAGTACAAGGCCACCACCAAGGGCAAGTCCGGAGCGCTGTCGTCCGAGGCCGAATCCACCGCGCAGATCCGACTGCTCGACCCACAGGTCGTCAGCCCCACGTTCAAGCAGCTGCAGCAGTCGAAGCAGTACTACACGTTCGCCGACACGCTGGCCGTCGACAAGTACGACATCGACGGCGTCAGCCAGGACACGGTGATCGCCGCCCGAGAACTGGATCTGGAAGGCAACGACAACCGCAACTGGGTCAACGACCACACCGTGTATACGCATGGGTACGGTGTCGTGGCCGCATACGGCAACAAGGTGGCGGCGGACGGGCAGCCGCAGTTCTTCGAATCCAGCATCCCCACCCAGGGCAAGCTCACCGAATCGCAGAAGTACGAGCCGCGCATCTACTTCTCCCCGAACGCCCCCGAATACTCGATTGTCGGGGCTCCGAAGGGCATGGATTCGTGGGAGTTCGACTATCCGACCGGATCGCAGGGCGCGACCAATACGTTTGACGGCGATGGCGGCCCCTCGGTGGGCAACATCTTCTCGCGGCTTTTATACGCGGTCCGGTTCGGATCCGATCAGATCCTGTTCTCCGACCGTGTCACTTCCGACTCGCAGATCCTGTACGACCGTTCCCCCAAGGAGCGCGTCGCCAAGGTCGCCCCGTACCTGACGCTGGACGGCCGCGTGTACCCGGCGGTGGTGGACGGACGGGTCAAGTGGATCGTCGACGGCTACACCACGTCGGATGCCTACCCGTATTCGCAGATGACCGATCTGGGAAGCGTCACGCAGGATTCCACCACCAAGACGTCGAACACGATCCAGGCGTTGGGTTCGCAGAAGGCCAACTACATCCGCAACTCGGTCAAGGCGACCGTCGATGCGTACGATGGCTCCGTCGAACTGTACGCCTGGGATGCCAACGATCCGGTGCTCAAGGCATGGGAGAAGATCTTCCCCGGACAGTACCACCCGATCTCCGAGATATCCGGCGACCTGATGAGCCACCTGCGTTACCCGGAGAACCTGTTCAAGGTACAGCGCGAGCTGCTCGCGAAATACCATGTGTCGTCCGCAGGCCAGTTCTTCTCCGGCGAGGATTTCTGGCAGACGCCGGTGGATCCCACCGAATCGGCCACGGCGCAGCAGCAGGGCGTTCCGCAGCCCCCGTATTACCTGTCATTGCAGACCGGCGGGTCGAAGAAGCCGGTGTTCTCGCTGACCTCCTCGTACATCCCCGCCGGCACGTCCACGCGAGAAATCCTCACCGGCTTCCTGTCGGTGGATTCCGACGCGGGCAACGAAAAGGGCGTAATCGGGCCGAACTACGGCACGATACGATTGCAGGAGCTGCCCAAGGACTCCAACGTTCCCGGACCGGGGCAGGCGCAGAACAACTTCAACGCGAACGCGGACGTGTCGAAGGAGTTGAACCTGCTCGAATCCGGTTCCACCAAGGTCAACCGAGGCAACCTGCTGACACTGCCGCTGGGTGGCGGTCTGGTGTATGTGCAGCCGGTGTACGTGCAGTCCAGCGGATCGACCAGCTTCCCGCTGCTCAAGAAGGTGCTGGTGGCGTTCGGCGACCAGGTCGGATTCGCCGATACGCTCGACGAGGCGCTCGACCAGGTGTTCGGCGGCAATTCGGGTGCGTCCGCGGGCGATGCCGAGAATTCCGGCAACACGTCTCAAAGCGGTGACGGGCAGAACAGTGGCGGGCAGAACGGCACTGAATCCGGTGATGGCAGCGAGAGCAACGGCAACGCGAATGGCAGTGGTACGAACGAGGGCAAGGACCAGAACGGTTCCTCCTCGCAGGGCGGCAGCCAAAGCCCCGAGCTTCAGCAAGCGCTGAAGGATGCGGCCCAAGCGATGAAGGACTCCCAGTCCGCCATGAAGAACGGCGACTGGACCGCCTACGGTGAAGCCCAGAAGCAACTGGAAGAAGCCCTCAACAAGGCCATCGAACTCGACGGTGGCAAGTAAGAGCCAAACCAGAAAACCCCAGTACTGTGAACGCCCCCACGCCGGGGGCGTTCACTATTTCTTGCCCCGCTGGCGGGGGCTGTCATGCACAGCATGACTGGGGTGGTTCTCGGCCCAGAACGGCCCCCAGCCATGCTCTACCCACCTGACCATCTGATTCGCTCCCAGCCCGTGTGCCACACTAGGCGAAAAACACCCCAAAATCGCATGGTGTGGTACAGCAGAAGGCCACACCATGCGATGTGAGCCTTCACATCATGTGGTGTGGCAGAATGCGAGTCGTGAAAACCGCCATTTTCCAATGATCGGTGGATGAGCCCGGAATCACCCTTGGCCACACCAGCCCCAAAACCCTCAAAAATCGCATGGTGTGGTACAGGCGAGGGCTAGATGGCAGTCGGTCGGTAACCATCCCCACACCTTCTCTCGCGGAAGTCCCATCCGGCGGTCTTCAAACGGAACTTTCGCGGGAGGGAGGGAGCTGACTAGTGGGAAAGGGGAACCTGACTAGCGGGCGGCGATGAGATCGAATACGTGCTCGACTACGCGCGCCGTGCAGGAGCCGTGCTCGGGGATGGCCACGTTGCGACGGATGAACGCCTGATAGGCGGCATGGTCGAAATCGTCGTGCTCGATGGCTCTCACGATCGCCTCGGCATCATCCGTGAACAGCGTCGGGATATCGCGCTTCGGGTCGATGTACAGGCTGCGTTTCTTCGAATAGTCCGGCCAGTCGTACGCATAGAGGAACACCGGCAGGTCAAGCAGTCCGGCCTCATAGATCACGGTCGAATAGTCGCTGATGACGTAATCGGCGACGAACAGCATGTCGTACTGGCTCGGATAGTGCTGGAATACGTGCGGATTGTTGATACGCAGGTCGTCCAACGGATGGCATTTCACGATCAGGTTGTACTTGTCGTAATCGATGGCATCGGCGAGGGCTGCTGCCGCCTGAGTCTGATTGGCGGGCGTCTTTTTGCGGAACGTGGGGCAGTAGACGATGTTGAGCTTGCGCCCGAGTTCCGGGAACTCGCGGATGATGCGTTCGCGCTGCTGCGCCCGGTACGAGCTGTTGATCAGCAGATCGCACCGGGGCAGTGGCGCCTCGTAGATGATGGACGGGTCGATGTCGAAGCCGCGAGCGTAATCGCTGATGAACGATTTGGATGAGATGAGCACGGACGTGTACCCGCGATGCATGTTCAGCAGCGAGGCGGTGGAGAACTTCCGGCCTTCCTTGGAGCTCAACGCGGTGTATCCGAACTTCTTCATGTTGCCGAGCGCATGCCACATCTGGATGACGGGCACGTCGATGTAGCCGGCGAGCAGGCTTACCACGATGGCGTAGGTGTCGAGCAGCACCGCCTGGCTGGTGGCGATGAAATACAGCTGCCGGATCATATGGAACCCGTATCGTACCGGGTTGTGCAGCTTCTTGGCGAGGATCACCACGGAATAATCCGGATGCGTCTGTCTCACATAATGGCGGATGAGCCGGAAATCGGTGGTCGGTCGGTCGCTCTCGCGACTCAGGCACACAATCCTACGCTTGCGCGGGAACGCGCGGAAGAACCTATATGTAAGAAGCATCATCATCCGAACTGCATTAATCAGATGACGTTTCATTCTTGTTCTCCCTTACCGAAGCATCAGGTTGGTGTGTTAGCCGGTCTACCGTAACTGCAACTATATATAACATGGGTTACCACAAGGGGAACCATAAGGTGTCGTAAAGGAGCCCGGGGATGTCACTGGACGTTCACCAAATCCGCTGGCGGTCAAGTTACTTGGAGATCGACTATTCCTCGCGGGATGGTGGTGTGCCGTGGCTGTATTGCGTGGGACGTCGCCAGTTCGTTCCGTTCGAGATCGTCGGGCTTGAGAGCGGTGTCCGCCGCGCCCGCCTGAACCTGGTGCTCGGGGACGGGCGCGAGGTGCTTCCCGGCGGCCAATGGATCATCTGCGAGAAAATCAAGGAGTCTGCGCTCTTCAGTCTGCAGGCGCTGTACGCCGAATACCCGCTCATGCCGCAGCGCGTCGACTACGATGTACGTCACCTGCTGCCCCCGGAGTTGCGTGACGATGATGAGGCGGTCGCACAGTACACCGACGAAGAGCGTCTGGAACTGGTGGCTCGGCACCCCTATGTCACCAGCGGAGTCACCTACGACGATGAGGTGCTGGAGCGGCTTGACAATCTCGACCGCGTGTTCCGCTACGGCAAGAACAGCTACGCCTATACTGGTGTGTTCGTGCCCAAGACGAATCGTGCCGGTCTCATCTATCTCGCGTTGCACATGCAGTTCTTCCAGCGCAACAAGACCCCGCGCCACTGTCAGCGCAGTCGTCGCCAGATGCAGAAGGACGTTTTCGCGGCGACGTACTCGGTGATGACCAAGCTGGTGCCGCGCAAGCGCAATCGAATCCTCTTCCTCAAAGAGAACGGCGAGGGCCCGACGGAGAATATGGAGGCGTTGCAGAGCCGCATGATCGAGCGCGGCATGGACAAGCGCTTCGATATTCGTGCCCGGTACCGCAACGTATTCGCGGGCAGGCAGAACATCGTCGCCTGGCTGCGCGACCTGTTCGAGATCGCCCGAAGCCGGTACGTCTTCATCGACGATTACACCCCTGTATTCAACTTCATCGACCCCGGTGAAGATGTGACGCTGACGCAGATCTGGCATGCCGGCGTCGGTTTCAAGTCGGTCGGCTATGCCCGTTTTGGTCTCAAGGGCTCGCCGGATCCGTACAATTCCGCGCACCGCCGATACACGTACGCGCTGGTCGGCAACGAGCACCTGCGTCGCATCTATTCCGAGGTGTTCGGCATCGAGGAGGAGGCGCTGCTCGCCACAGGCATGCCCAGGCTCGACCATTTCCTCGATGAGAAGGTCGAGAAGGAATACCGCGAGGAGATGGCCGACAAGTTCCCGTGGTCGGCCAAGGGACGCGTCATCGTGTTCGCTCCGACGTTCCGCGGCACCGGTCAGCGCACCGCGTATTACCCGTATGACGAGATCGACATGGATCGTCTGTACCGCATGTGTGTCGAGACGGACACGTATTTCGTGTTCGAGATGCATCATTTCATCCGCAAGCGTCCGGATATCTCTGCCGAGTACGCCGACCGCATCTTCGACCTGTCCGATGAGAGCCTGACGAAGCTGTTCTTCATCGCCGATGTGCTGGTGACCGACTATTCGTCGTGCTTCTACGACTACCTGTTGCTCAAGAAGCCGGTAGTGTTCTTCGTGCCCGACAAGACCGCGTATTCGCTGATCCGCGGTGTGCAGCGGTCCATCGACGAGATGGCGCCGGGCGTGGTGTGCGATACGTTCGACGAGTTCCTGGACGTGCTGAGGACTCGCCATTATGAGACGGTTTCCCCTCACCCCTCGTCCATCGACCGCGCCGCCGAGCGCAGCGGACTCGCCAGCGACCGTGCCATCGACACTATTATCTACGGCAAGGATGTTCCGGGTGTGCGCAAACAGGCCTCCGGTAAGGGAGGCGCGGTGCCGGTCCGGCAGTCCGACAAGTCGGCCAAGTCCGAAAGGAAGGCAAAGGAACTGCTGGATTCCAAGGTCGCCGACAAGGATACCAAGTCCGCCTCCGACGAGGAGGAGTGAGCGTGCCGGGGAGCACGAGCATGGCCGTCGCGCCCGCCGCCGGCGCCGGCGAGCCCGGCAGTGGCTCCGGCGAGACTGCCCGGCACGCGGCACCACGCGGCGCCGGGTGCCCATCATACGAGCTGCTGTCCAAATACCGCGGCGTGCTGATGGGCGTGCAGATCCTGCTGATCATGGCGTTCCACTACACCGAGGACCTGTCGAACGCGGCCGACCATTTCAACGGTCCCGCTCAGGTGTTCTACGACTATATCGGCAGTTCCGGCGTCGACATGTTCCTGATGATCTCGGGGCTGGGCCTGTACTACTCGTGGAAGCGCAACCCGGACGCGGGGGCGTTCTACCGCAAGCGGCTGACCCGCGTGCTGGTGCCGTACGTCGCCGTGGCGCTGGTCGGGTGGATCTGGTTCGACTTCGTCCATTCGGATGCCGGAGTGGTGCGTTTCCTCGCCGACATCGCATTCGTCACGTTTTTCACGGACGGTGTGAAGTGGTTCTGGTACATAGCGGTGTGCCTGATTTGCTATGTGCTGTTTCCGCTCGTGTTCGCCGTCGTGGACGGTACCCGAAACGTCGCCGCGGCATGGGTGCGAACGTTGGCATTGTGTGCGGCCGCGGTGCTGGTCGCGGTGGCGCTGTACAGATTCGCGCCGTCTTTCTACGACAACGTCGATCTGATCGTCAACCGCATACCGTGCTTCATCTTCGGCGCGCTGCTGGGAAGGCTCTCGCATGAACGTCGTCCATTGCCCATGCCCGTGGTCGCCGCATGCCTGACGGCCGTGGCCGTCATGCTCTACCCGATGCAGCTGGTTGATGTCCCTCTGGTCAAGGTGTACCTTCGCGCGGCGTTGAACCTGCTGTTGTGCATATGCGGCGTCGTCATCATGGACGTGATGGCCCGCGCGGGAAAGCCCGCGCTCGCAGGCCTTCACGACGTGGTATCAAAAGTGCTGAGCTGGTTCGGACGGTATTCGCTGGAACTGTATCTGCTTCACGTGATGATTCGCAAGATGCTGAACCTCAACGACCTGCCGACCACGCACCCGCGCTATGAGGCCGTCGTGATCATCGGCGCGATCGCGCTGTCGATACCCCTGAAACGGCTGTGCAACCTGATTCAGCACAGGCTGCTGCGTGGGAAACGTTTACTTAATGCCAAAGAGTATAGGGGCACATATGCGGCTTGATGCACCAGCAGGCGAAAAAATGGCTGTATTCGTTTCACATGCCTTTGTTCTATATTTGAACCCTCTGCCGGTACCTCACATAGATGGCCCGTTCCTGTTCGGCCCGAACCGTTTCTTCCGTGACTACCTAGAGGGACGCAATATCGCATTTGAGGATCAAGAGTTGCAGGTGGATTTCTCTTCCATGAATGAGATGGGAATAACATTCATGGAAGAATGGAACAAGATGTACACTGGGTGAGGCGCAATCAAAGCTGTCTGTCTTCAAAGAGAAAGATGTCCGCTATTACGCCGATGACTATGCCGCCTATGTGGGCCAGATGGTATTGGGTTGCGAGATCGGCGCCGAGCGTATTCTTGAACACCCTGATATCGAACGTTTGAAAACTGAGAACAAGAAACTATCCGAGAAGCGAAAGAAGCTCGAAGCGGATCTCAAGAAATCTCGCGCCGAGGTCCAGAAACTCCGTAACTCGAAGTCGTGGAAGGTCACTGCGCCACTGCGGGCGGTCATGCGCCTGTTTGGAAAGGACTGATGGTGATCCGTCTTAGTGCACTCTGCGTGCCGAATACCACAGAAAGGTGAATGCTCGGTAAATAAGTCGTGTCTGGAACATAGACTACGTATGAGTTAACGGGGCTGCAAGCCCGAAAGCGCATATACATATAACAGTGGAGAGGGCATGAACATCGCTGTCATTTTTGCGGGCGGCACCGGCCAACGCATGAATTCGCGAACCAAGCCCAAGCAGTTTCTGCTTGTGTACGGCAAACCGATCATCATCTACACGCTTGAGGCGTTCGATCAGCATCCCGACATCGACGCCATCGTCGTCGTATGCCTGAAGGAATACATCGACGTTCTCGAACAGCTCATCACCAAGTTCGGCGTCGGTAAGATCGCCGCGATCGTGCCAGGCGGCTCATCCGGGCAGGAGTCGATCCGCAACGGCGTCGACAAGGCGAACAGACTGTATCCCGCGGATTCGGTCGTCATCGTTCATGACGGCGTCAGGCCGCTGATCGACCAGCAGACCATCACCGACTGCATCGTCAGTGTGAAGAAGAACGGCAGCGCCGTCACCGTCGTACCCGCCACCGAGACCATCGTGCAAAGCGAGGACGGCGTGATCACCAACATCATCAACCGCAAACAGTGCCAGCTCGCCCGCGCCCCGCAGTGCTTCCGCCTCGGCGAGCTGCATGACGCACACCACAAGGCCGTGGAAGAAGGGCTCGGCGACTTCATCGACTCTGCGTCCCTCATGTCGTACTACGGCTACAAACTGTACGAGGTGGAAGGCGCCAGCTCGAACATCAAGATCACCACGCCATCGGACTTCTATATCATGCGCGCCATCATGGACGCGGAGGAAAGCTCCCAGATCTTCGGTCTGTGACACGAACACGGAGGACAACGACCATCATGTTTGATCTGCAAGAGGAATATGCGTCACTGGCGCAGCATCTCGATATCGACTGGGATGCGCTCGCCGGCCGGCATGTGCTCGTCACCGGTGCCACGGGCCTTATCGGCTCGCTGTGCGCCCGCACGCTGCTGGAACGCAACCGCTTGACGGGGGCGGGCATCATCGTGGACGCGCTGGTGCGAGACCCGGCCAAGGCACAGGCCATGCTGGGGCAGTACACGGCCGACGACGGGCTCGTGCTGCATCAGGGATCGCTCGAAGATGTCGACTCGCTCGACCTGCCGGCGGACTATGTCATCCACACCGCCTGTCCGACCGCATCGTCGTTCTTCATGTCCCATCCGGTCGAGACGTTCTCCGCGATCGTAGACGGCACCAGGTCGATGCTGGAACTGGCGCGACGCCGCGGCGCGGCCTCCTTCGTCTACGTCTCCAGCATGGAGATCTACGGCATGGGCAACAAGCAGCGCGGCACGGAACACCTGCTTGACGAGAGCGCCGTCGGCTACATCGACCCCTGCTCGGTGCGCAGCTGCTACTCCGAAGGCAAGCGCGCCGCCGAAAACCTGTGCGTCTCATACCATTCCGAATACCAGGTGCCGGTCAAGGCCGTCCGCCTGGCACAGACCTTCGGCCCGGGCATCCCTCGCGACGACGTCCGCCTGTTCGCGGCGCTCGCACGCAACGCCGTGGCCGGCAAGGACTTCGTCATGAAGACGACCGGCGAAAGCACACGAATGTACTCATACACCGCCGACGCGGTGTCCGCCATCCTCACCGTGCTGGTCGCGGGGGAGAACGGCGTCTCGTACAACGTGGCCAATCCCTCCACCTACTCGTCAATCCGCGAGATGGCCGATATGGTGTACCGCGAATTCGGTACGGGCGACGCGCGCGTCATCATCGACGTCGACCCGAACGCGCCCTACCCGCCGGAGCACCACCTGCCACTCGACGTGTCACGCCTTGAGGCGCTCGGCTGGAGGCCGCAGGTAGGTCTCGAAGACATGTACCGCAAGCTCATCGCATACATGGGCTGACCTCGCGGGAGACCGCACCTGACCATGAGAAGACAAGCAGATTTGGAAGAACATTGTTTGCAACACTGAAGCAAGTCGTCGGCGAGAACTGGCATTGGCGACGGCAGGTCTGGAATCTGGCGAAGATCGATCTGGTGAAGACGTACCGCGGTGCCGCGCTCGGCAAGATCTGGCTGTTCGCCAAACCGGCCGTGTACATCCTGGTTTTCTGGGTGGCACTGAAATTCGGTCTGCGCAGCTCGTCCGACGTCAACGGCAAGCCTTTCCTGCTGTGGCTCGCCGCCGGTGTGTTCCCATGGTTCTTCATGTCCGACATGATTACTACCGGCAGTGACGTATACCGTCGATACCCGTATCTGGTGAACCGCATCAAATTTCCGCTGTCGCTGATCTCCACGTTCTACACGCTGTCGCTGCTCATCATCTTCGCGTGCATGATGGCGTTCACCACTGTGGTGGCGCTGCTCACCGGCGTGCATCTTGGCCGCTACATGCTGCAATTGCCGCTGGTCATGGTGTTCATGTTCCTGTTCTGGGTGGCGTGGTCCATGGCTTTGTCGCCTTTGAGCGCGATATCGCGCGATTTCTCGAACCTGCTCAAGACGCTCGGCACCCCGTTTTTCTGGCTGTCCGGCATCCTGTTCGACATCAGCGGCTGGCCGCGTACCGCCCGTCTGGTAGCGTCCTTCAACCCGGTCACATGGGTCGTGCAGTCGGTGCGTGACTGCTTTATCTACAACAAATGGTTCTTCACGGATTGGGAGTCGTTCCTGCCGTTCCTGTTCGTGCTGATGATCTTCGTCGTGCTCGCGCTGCACAACTACCACCGTCTGTACATGGAGGTGCCGGATGTCCTCTAAGCTCCCATCGAATGTCACGCGAATGGGCGATGCCACGGTCATCCGCGACGAGGACGCGAGCAATCCCGTCGCCGTGCGCTTCGACCACGTCACCAAGCAGTACAAGCTGTTCAAGAACGACAAGCTGCGCCTGCTGTCCACCTTCTCCAAGCGCATTCCGCACGATACGGTCAACGCGAGCGACGACCTGAGTTTCACCGTGAACCGCGGCGAATCCCTGGCGCTGCTCGGCGACAACGGCGCCGGCAAGTCCACGGCGCTCAAGATGATCACCGGCGTGTGCTTCCCGACGTCCGGCACCGTCGAGGTGCACGGGCGCGTGTCCGCGCTGCTGGAGCTTTCCGCGGGCTTCGACATGAAGCTGTCGGGCATGGAGAACATCGACATGCGCTGCCAGCTGTGGGGTTTGTCGAAAGAGGAGTCCAAGGAGCTCATTCCCGAGATCGTGGAGTTCTCGGAACTCGGCAAGTACATCGACCAGCCGATGCGCACGTATTCGAGCGGTATGCGCGCCCGTCTGGGCTTCGCGTTCGTGTCGTCGATCCGCCCGGACATCCTGGTGGTGGACGAGGCGCTGTCCGTCGGCGACCGCAAGTTCGCGAAGAAGTGCCGCGAGCGGGTCAACAGCATCATCGCCAACGAGAACGTGACCGTGCTGTTCGTCACCCACTCGACCGGCACCGCGAAGGAGTTCTGCCACAGGGGCATCGTCATCCAGAAGGGCAAAGCCATGTTCAGCGGTGGCATCGAGGAGGCCGTCGACTTCTACACCGCCTCGTGACGCTTCGACCGTTCCGCTGACGGCGTTGCCGGCAAGCGGCACGGTCGACGTCCATTGACCGCGTTCGGTCGGATGGCCGGGACAACTCCCGCGTTTCGCGATTTTGCGGCCGTTGTCCTGCGAACGATAACGCGGGCATGTCCCGGATGGCCGGAATTTCGTGGTTTTGTGCTGGACAACTGCTGCAAAAGGCTGTTTTGCGGCAGTTGTATCGTGTTCGTTCTGGACAACTCCCGCGTTTCGTGATTGTGCGGCCGTTGTCCACGTTTCTGTCGGCGGATCGAGGCGAATCGCGCATCATGCACCGCTGACACCAGTCTCACCCGCCCTATCCCGCCGGCAGGGCGGTTGTTATGCTTGAAGACATGTCCTATACCATCCGCGCGGCCGTTGACGCCGACGTTCCGGCCATCGCCGACATCTACAACGAGGCGGTGATCCGTGGGGGAGCGTCCGCCGACCTTGAACCGGTGTCTCTGGAAAGCCGTCGTGCGTGGGTCGACTCCCATCGGCCACGCGCCAAGTATCCGGTCGTCGTCATCGAAGGTCCCGAAGGCGCCGTCGTGGGGTTCGGCTCGCTTTCGAAATTCCATCAGCGGGCCGGATACGACGGCATCGCCGAACTGAGCTACTACATCGCCGGCGACCACCAACGCCAGGGACTCGGCACCATGATGGTGCGATGGCTGATCGATGCCGCGGCAGAGCGCGGATTCACGCATGTCACGGCGATCATCTACGCCGACAACGCCGGTTCCGTCGCGCTCATGCGGCGGTTCGGATTCATCCGGTTCGGCCTGCTTCCCGCCGCGGTGGGCGCGCTCGACGGCAAGCTGCATGACATGAGCTATTGGGTCAAGGCGTTGGCGGGTGGGGTACAATCCTTAAGGTTGAAGACAGGAGAGTAACACATGGCATCCGATTTCTGGCTGATCGTGGGGCTGGGCAATCCCGGCAAGAAGTACGAGGGCACCCGTCACAACATGGGCTTCATGACCGCCGACATATTGGCCGAACGCTGGTCCGTCGCCTTTTCCGACCACAAGGGGCTCGCGATGCTCGGCAAGGGCGCGATGAATCTGCAGGGTCGCAACGTCAAGTTCTTCCTCGCCAAGCCGCTGACCTACATGAACGACTCGGGCAACGCGGTCGCCTCGATCAGCGCGTACTATCAGATCCAGCCGGATCACGTCGTCGTCATCCATGACGACATGGATCTCGAATTCGGCCGCATAAAGGTCAAGGCGGGCGGATCCGCCGGCGGGCACAACGGCATCAAATCAATCGACAAAGCCCTGAGCACCCCGAAGTATGCGCGCGTGCGCATGGGCGTCGGCCACGCTCAGCGCGGAGCCCACGCGCACGACAACACCGTCAACTGGGTGCTCGGCGGTTTCGGACCCGACCAGCGCAAGCAGCTGCCGGAATTCCTCGCAGACGGCGCCGACGCGGCCGAAACCATCATCTTCGACGGACTCGCCGCCACCCAGGAGAAGTTCAATGGCCGCTGAGCAGGGACGCGCGCGCGGCAAAGCATCCGCCGCCACCGCCGCTGCCACGGCCACACGCGTCCAGAACGCGCTGATCGACGGCTCCCTGTGCGGCATCCTCGAACGGCTCGATGAGGATCCGGCATTCCATCGGCTCGTCAGCGGCGGCATGAGCATCGCCGACGACAAGGACATCGCCCCGATCATCACCGTGGGCGCCCCGGACGGGTTGCGCCCGGCCATCGCCGCAGCGCAGGCGGAACACACCCCCGTCGTCCTGGTCGTGGCCTCCAGCCGCGAGGCCGAGGACACCGTGAACGCGCTGCGGTCGTGGTACGACGGCGACCCGAACGACATCGCACAACTGGAGGCCTGGGAGACGCTGCCCCACGAGCGGCTCAGTCCCCGTGCCGACACCGTGGCGAGCCGCATGGCCGTATTCCGCAGGCTCACGCACCCCAGCGACACCAATCCGATGTTCGGACCGATCCGCATACTCGTCATGCCGGTGCGTTCGCTGATCCAGCCCGTTGTCAAGGGGCTCGGCGACGTCGATCCGCTCGTCTTCACGCAAGGCGAGGAGCTGCCTCTCGACGACGTGTCGCGCCGACTGGTTGAGAACGCCTACACGCGCGTCGACCTGGTGATGGACCGTGGCGAGTTCGCGGTGCGCGGCGGCATCATCGACGTCTTTCCCCCAACCGCGCCACATCCGGTGCGCATCGAGTTCTTCGGTGACGAGATCGACTCCATCCGAGAATTCCACGCGTCCGACCAGCGCACCTACGGCGAGGGCGTCCGCACGATCTGGGCGACGCCCTGCCGTGAACTGCAGCTCACCGACGCCGTGCGGGACCGGGCGAAACGGCTCATCGGGCAGATTCCGAATGCCGACGACATGCTGGAGTCCATCGCGAACGCGATTCCCATCGAAGGCATGGAATCCCTGATGCCCGCGCTCATCGACGACATGGAACCCGTGACCGGCATGCTTGACAGGCATGCCGTCATCATGCTCGCTGGCCCGGAAAAGCTGCGCCGCGCGGCGGACGACCTCTCGAAAACCGCGAACGAGTTCCTCGCCGCCAGCTGGCATGTCGCCGCGGCCGGGCACGGTGCCGGAGCTCCCATCAGCTTCGACCAGGCCAGCTTCCTCGACTACGAGGAGACCATCAACTCGCTCGCATACTCCAGCCACGACGTGTGGAACCTCACCAGTTTCGGCGTGGACGCCAGCCGCCCGAACCACGTGCAGCTCGCCGCCGGCAACCCGGGCGAATACCGCGGTGACGAGGCGAAGGCCGCGGCCGGCATCGAGGGGCTCATCGACGCAGGGTACCAGGTCACCGTCACCGCGGCCGCGCAGGGCACGCTCGCACGATTGAAGCGAGCCGTCAACGAGACCGGCATCGCCTCGTTCGACGTCATCCGCTCCCAGGCCATCGACGGGTTCATCGACACGGCGGCGAAGACCGCGCTGCTCACTGAACGCGACCTGACCGGACGGTCCAGTGCGGCCGGTCAGGCGAAGACCCCCAAGCGCCGCCGCAAGGCAATCGACCTGATGGAGCTCAAAGCCGGAGACTACGTGGTCCATGAGCAGCACGGCATCGGCCGTTTCCTGGAGATGCGGCAGCGCACCATCGGCACCGGGGCGAACAAGACCACGCGCGAATACCTTGTCATCGAATACGCGCCCAGCAAGCGCGGCGCCCCGGCCGACAAGCTGTTCATCCCCACCGATCAGCTGGATCTGATCAGCAAATACATCGGCGCGGAGGCCCCCAAGCTCAACAAGCTCGGCGGCTCCGACTGGGCCGCAACCAAGGCGAAGGCGCGCAAGCACGTGCACGAGATCGCCGAGGACCTGGTGAAGCTGTACTCTGCCAGGCAGCGCACCAAGGGGTTCGCGTTCAGCCCCGACACGCCATGGCAGAAGGAGCTGGAGGACGCGTTCCCGTATCAGGAGACGACGGACCAGCTCACCACCATCGACGATGTCAAGTCCGACATGGAGAAACCAGTGCCGATGGATCGCCTCATCTGCGGCGACGTCGGCTTCGGCAAGACCGAGATCGCCGTGAGAGCAGCGTTCAAGGCCATACAGGACGGCAAGCAGGTGGCCGTCCTCGTGCCGACTACGCTGCTCGTGCAGCAGCATCACGAGACGTTCACCGAACGGTACGAGGGCTTCCCGGTCACCGTTGCGGCCATGAGCCGCTTCCAGACGACCAAGGAGATCAACGAGACCATCGAGGGACTGGAGACGGGTGGCGTCGACGTCGTCATCGGCACCCACAAGCTGCTCAACCCCAAGATCAAGTTCAAGGATCTCGGCCTTGTCATCATCGACGAGGAGCAGCGGTTCGGCGTCGAGCACAAGGAGACGCTCAAGGCGCTGCGCACCAATGTGGACGTGCTCTCGCTGTCCGCCACGCCTATCCCGCGCACGCTGGAGATGGCGGTGACCGGCATCCGCGAGATGTCTACGCTCGCCACCCCGCCCGAGGACCGGCTTCCCGTGCTCACCTACGTGGGCGCGTACGAGGACGCTCAGGTCACGGCCGCGGTCCGGCGCGAACTGCTGCGCGGCGGACAGGTGTTCTACGTGCACAACCGCGTGCAGGACATCGCGAAGACGGCCGCGAAGATCCACGAGCTCGTCCCCGAGGCGCGAGTCGGCATCGCTCACGGCAAGATGGGGGAGAAGCAGCTCGACGGCGTAATCCGCGACTTCTGGCATCGCGACATCGACGTGCTCGTATGCACGACGATCATCGAGACCGGACTCGACATCTCCAACGCGAACACGCTGATCGTAGACCACGCCGACCGGTTCGGCCTCTCCCAGCTGCACCAGCTGCGCGGGCGCGTCGGCCGTGGCCGCGAACGCGCGTACGCCTACTTCCTGTACGACCCGTCCAAGCCGATGACCCAGCAGTCGCACGACCGCCTCGCCACCATCGCGCAGAACACGGCGCTCGGAAGCGGCTTCGACGTCGCCATGAAGGACCTCGAACTGCGCGGCACCGGCAACCTGCTGGGCGACGAACAGTCCGGGCACATCGAGGGCGTCGGCTTCGACCTGTACGTGCGCATGGTCTCGGAAGCCGTCGAACAGTACAAGGAGCCGGAGCGGACCGAGCCGGTCGCGGTCACCATCGACCTGCCCATCGAAGCGTCCATCCCGGTGGACTACATCGATTCCGACAAGCTGCGGCTCGAAGCATACCGAAAACTGGCCGCTTCGCGCACCGATGAGGACCTCAAGGAACTCGCCGACGAACTCACGGATCGCTACGGCAAACTGCCGGAGGAGTTCGAGACGCTGTTCGGCGTGGCCCGCCTGCGCATGAAGGCGCGGGAACTCGGCATATCGGAGATCGTCGCGCAGGGCAAGAACGTGCGCGTCGGCAAGATCGACCCGCCCGAATCGATGCAGATGCGCATCAACCGCATCTACCGCGGGGCGCAATACCGGCCGGTCACGCACACATACCTGATCCCCGCGCCGTTCGCGGGCACGCTCGGCGGCAAACCGATGCCGGGCGATCAGGTCATGGACTGGGTGAGCGACCTGCTGCACGACTTCGCATGGAAGCCGCAACCGAGGAAGGCATGATGGGCTCAGGATCCCCGTTCGAAGGCATGTCCGGAGGCATCGGGGAGCAGAACGGCATGATCCGGCTGCCGTACCATCCCCTGACTTCGCTGATCCGGCATTTCGACAATGGCCAGGCCCTGGCGCTCCTGCACTCGGGGCGGGGCGGACGGTATTCGGTGCTCGGACTGCACGCCTACCATCGGCTCATGCAATACGGCGATGACGTGATGGAAGGCACCCTCGTCGTCTGCGGAGACGACGATGTCTGGCGGGACCGGCTGCTCCCCGGCCAAGACTCGCTCATGCTGCTGCACGACCGGCTGCGTGACGAGCCCGGCGTGCTCGGATTCATGTCATATGATGACGGCCGACGCCGGGAAGGCGTGCGATCCCGGTTCGACGGCGGCCCGCAGGCGGCAGAGCGAAAGACGCCGCCGGACGCCGCATGGTGGAGTTTCGACGACATCCTCATCGAAGACCGGCAGCGGCGCTCGCTGACCCTGCTCAGCCATCATCGCCACCCGAACAGCGCCCGGAACATCGCCGCCATACGATCCGTCTGCCAGTCCGTTCCCGCTGGCGGGGGCTGTCGCGAAGCGACTGAGGGTGGTTATCCAGACTCCCCGCACACCTCAGCCTCCCACCGCGGCGCATGGCGCTGCGACCACGATCGCGCCTCATACTGCGAGGCCGTGGAACGACTCAAATCGCACATGCGCGACGGCGAAGCCTACGTAGTGAACTACTCGTTGCGTCTCGACGTCACCAGTCCCGTGACGCCCCTGGACATGTTCCTGCGTCTGAACGACGACAATCCCGCGCCGTTCTCCGCGTATGTCAACGGCGGCGGATGGCAGATCGTCAGCTCGTCGCCGGAACGGTTCCTCGAATGCCGCAGCGGCCATGTCGTCACCCGCCCCATCAAAGGAACGCGGCCACGTGGTCTCACCGTGCAGGAGGACGCGGCCAACCGCGCCGCCCTTGAGCAATCCGGCAAGGACCATGATGAGCTGCTCATGGTCACCGACCTCGAACGCAATGATCTGAGCCGCGAGGCGACTCCCGGAACCGTGCAGGTCACGGGGTTCGCCGAACTGGAGACCCACCCGCACGTGTTCCATCTGGTGTCCACCGTCGAGGCCGAATTGCCCGATGCCCGCGATCTGTCCGAACTGCTTGCCGTCATGTCGCCGGGCGGATCGATCACGGGGGCTCCCAAGCGCCGCGTCATGCAACTCATCGACCGGTATGAACGGTCGCCTCGCGGCGTGTACACCGGCTCTCTCGGCTACATCACCGCCGATGGCGACTGCGATCTGAGCATTCTGATCCGCTGCGCGACGCACGTCGGGCGATGTGACAAGGCGGGTCTGTACCGGATCGGCGCGGGCGGCGGCATCACCATCGAATCCGACCCGGACGCCGAATACGACGAGGCCATGCAGAAAGCACAGGCGCTGCTCGACGCGCTGGACTGTGACGTGTCGGACAGTGACGTGCATGACGGAAGACAAGGACAATGGCATGACTAATAGCAATGGCACGCCTGGCGGCGAAGGCACGGCCGTCACATTCGCCCTGGATGAGGGATACCAGTTCGGCCTCGGCGTATTCGAGACCATCAACCTGACCGGCGGGCGACTCGTCATGCTCGACCGTCATCTCGACCGGCTTCGGCGCGGAGCGCGGGCATTGGATATCGACGCGCCGGACGATGATACGCTGCGGGCTCATATCGCCGAACATCTCGACGCGGCAGAATTGCCTGACGGTCGGTCGTTCGCGGTCAAGCTCATGGTGTCGTCCGCGAACGTCATCGTCACGCATCGGCCGAACCCGTATGCGGATTGGGCGCAGGACCGCGGTCTCAGGCTTGGCTGGTGCCGCGCCTGGCGCAACGAGTGTTCGCCGCTCACGGCGCACAAGACGCTGAATCAGGGAGACAACATACTCGAATCGCGTTCGGCTCGGCGGCTCGGCTTCGATTCCGCCGTGTACCTCAACACGCGCGGCGACATCTGCGAGACCACCAACGCGAACCTGTTCTTCGTGCGCGACGGGCGGCTGTACACGCCGGACGAGCGATGCGGGCTGCTACCCGGCACCGTGCGGGCGTGGCTGTGCGAACGATACGAGGCCGAGCAGGGGACCTTCCGACAGGATTCGCTGGACAGCTGGGATGAGGTCTTCGCCACCAACGCCCTGATGGGCGTGCGCCCGGTCGTCGAGCTGGGGGATGCGGGCTATGGAATCGGGCCGGTGACGCGGGCGATCCAGCGCGAATACCGTCGGCTTGAGCTCGGTATCCTCTGACCGCCCTCGGCCGGCTCCGCCGCCAGTCCTCGACAGTGGCGGCGGAGCCGACTGAGGGCGGTCAGATGTGCGGAATCTGTCTATATCCAGCCGAATGTTAGCGCTCATATTATTTTTCCGAGAAATTCTGGCACTCGTCCACAAAAGGCATTATTCTTAAGTCTGTCATCACAACCTAACAGTCTTAAGGAGTAGTTGTGGCAGCTATTGAAAGCGTTTACGCGCGTCAGATCCTTGATTCCCGTGGCAACCCGACCGTTGAGGTCATCCTCGACACCGAAGACGGCGCCGAAGGCCGCGGCCTGGTTCCGTCCGGCGCTTCCACCGGTGAGGCCGAGGCTTGGGAGCGCCGCGATGGCGACAAGTCCGTCTACGGCGGCAAGGGTGTGCTGAACGCGGTCAAGGCCGTGAACGAGGTCATCGCTCCGAAGGTCATCGGCATGGATGCCACCGACCAGCGCGCCCTCGACGACCTGATGATCGAGCTCGACGGCACCCCGAACAAGGGCAAGCTGGGCGCCAACGCCATCCTCGGCGTCTCCCTGGCCGCCCTGTACGCCTCCGCCGAGTCCGCCGAACTGCCGCTGTACCGCTACATCGGCGGCACCAACGGCCACATCCTGCCGGTCCCGAACATGAACATCATGAACGGCGGCGCCCACGCCGACTTCGCCACCGACATCCAGGAGTACATGATCTCCCCGTACGGCTTCGACACCTACAGCGAGGCCCTGCGCGCCGGCGTCGAGGTCTACCACACCCTCAAGAACGTCCTGAAGAAGGAAGGCCTGAACACCGGCCTCGGCGACGAAGGCGGCTTCGCCCCGAAGATGAAGTCCAACGAGGACTCCCTCAAGTACATCATGGACGCCATCTCCGCCGCCGGCTACGAGCCCGGCAAGCAGATCGGCATCTGCCTCGACGTCGCCTCCTCCGAGTTCTACAACAAGGAGACCGGCAAGTACCGCTTCGACGGCGAAGAGCGCGACTCCGCCTACATGCTCGACTACTACGAGAACCTCATCAACGAGTACCCGATCGTCTCCATCGAGGATCCGTTCAACGAGGAAGGCTGGGAAGACTGGGCCGAGATCACCCGTCGCCTCGGCGACCGCCTGCAGTTCGTCGGCGACGACCTGCTGGTCACCAACCCGGCCCGCCTGCGCAAGGCCATCGACATGGGTGCCGCGAACTCCCTGCTGGTCAAGCTGAACCAGATCGGTTCCGTCACCGAGACCCTTGACGCCATCGAGCTGGCCACCGAGAACGGCTACACCTCCATGGTCTCCCACCGCTCCGGCGAGACCCCGGACACCACCATCTCCGACCTCGCGGTTGCCAAGAACACCCGCCAGATCAAGACCGGTGCCCCGGCCCGTGGCGAGCGCGTCGCCAAGTACAACCGCCTGCTGGAGATCGAGGAGGAGCTCGGCTCCACCGCTCAGTACGCCGGCTACAGCGCCTTCAAGGCCTGCAAGAAGTACATCGCCAAGTGATTGTCGCGGCCGTAAGGCCGAGACAATGCTAGCGTCGTGACAATGCCCGGCATATTCGCCAAGTCGAATGTGCCGGGTATTTTTGTTGCCATGAACGACTCGACCCGGAACATGCGACCACGCGGCAAACGAAGCAAACGGCACGGCACCGGACCGATCGCGTTCTTCGTGTCGCTGTTCATCATCGCGCTCGGAGCCATCCAACTGGTCTCCACGTTCCACACGTACGCGCTGAACCTCGCCCAGCTCAACGACCTCAAGAATCAGGAAGCCGCGCTTGTCACCAAGAAGCAGGATCTCGAAAACGACATCGAACGCTGGAATGATGACAGCTATGTGGCGACGCAGGCGAGGGAGCGGCTCGGCTTCGTCTTCCCCGGTGAGAAGGCGGTGCGCGTGCAACACCCGGAAGCGGTGACGGGCACGAGCGAGGGGACCGCGAAGACCAAAAGCGGTACATCCGACGGGAAGGTGCTGCCCTGGTACAGCGAGCTCGAATATTCGTTCAAGAAAGCCGATGAGCGGCCATCGAAAACGGCCTCCGGCAGCCAATCGGGCGATACCGGCAAAGCCGACGGCAACTCCGGCAGCGCAACCGACACGAACTCGGGCGACAAGCAGTAGACGCGGCCGGCGGCAGCGTCATTCATCCGACTGCATAAGCCATTCGACCAGTTATTCGATAAGCCATTCGATAAGGAGCCAAGCTGGTGACCGAACCAGAATCACAAGACGAATCCACCACACGAGATGTCGCGAAACTCGCCGACCGATTCCTGCAGCAGCGTGCAGATGAGCATGACATCGCCATCGTCGAACGGCAGCTCGGACGATACCCGCGCGGCATGGTGGCGGTCGGCGCCCGCTGCGCATGCGGCCGGCCGCTCGCCGTGGTCACCCGGCCCATGCTGCCCGGCGGCATACCGTTCCCCACCACCTGCTATCTGACCAGCCCCGAGGCGGTGAAGGCGGTGTCGCACATCGAAGCGGAAGGCCGCATGCGGGCGTACAACGAGCTGCTGCACGACGATGAGACGGTGGCCGGCGAGTACCGCGGGGCGCACCGCCTGTACGTGGCGTTCCGCCATGAGCTGGCGGTGCGGCTCGGCGATGACGAAAGCCGCATCGCCAACGTCAGCGCGGGGGGCATGCCCGAACGCGTGAAATGCCTGCATGCGCTGCTGGCGCAGACCCTGGTCATGGGGGAGGGCGTCAACCCCATCGGCGATCGTGTGCTGGAGGCGGTGACGGAGGAGTTCAGTCCATCCGTCTGCCGGTGCGGTTCGCTCGACGACTGAGCGGACAGACGAAAAACCGAACGGCCAAAAGACTGGAAACGGCCGCTGAACGCAATGATTGCGCCGAGCGAGACGATCATGCCGGGCGAACGCCCCCGATGATCGCGGTCGCCCGGCCGGCGAGACAGCGGGAAATAAAGGAGATAGAGATGAAATCCGTTACCGTTGCGGGCATCGACTGCGGCACGAACTCGATCCGGCTGAAGATTGCGCGTGTGGACGATCAGGGCATGCACGAGATCGTGCCGAGGATCCTGCGCGTGATTCGCTTGGGGCAAGACGTGGACAAGACGCACCGGTTCGCTCAGGACGCGCTTGACCGGGCGTACACGGCCGCCGCGGAATTCGCCGGGGTCCTTGCCCAGCACCCGGTGGACGCGATCCGATTCGTAGCCACATCGGCGACCCGCGATGCCGTCAACCGAGACACATTCGAGGATGGCATCGAGCAGATACTCGGCGTGCGCCCCGAAGTCATCCCGGGAACGGAGGAGGCCGATCTGAGCTTCCTCGGGGCGACCAGCGTCGTGAGCCGCGGCGAGCTCGAACCCCCGTATCTGGTGGTGGACCTGGGCGGCGGCTCCACAGAACTTGTGCTGGGCGGCGACGGCATCGACGCGCCCTCCACGCAGGTACAGGCCGCATTCTCGATGGACATTGGATCCGTGCGCATGACCGAGCGCCACCTGCGCCACGATCCTCCCAGCGAAACCGAAATCGCCGAAGCGATCGCGGACATCGACGAGCACATCGACGAGGCGTTCCGCATGGTGCCGGCGGGACGCACCCGCACGATCATCGGCGTGTCCGGCACGGTACCACGATGAGCGCGCTGGCTCTGGGGCTCAAGGAATACGATCACCGACGCGTGGACGGCGTGCGCATCCCCGTGGACGACGCCTACGCCGTGGACGACAGGTTTCTGCGCATGACGCGTGAGCAGCGCCGCGCCTACAAGACCATCCATCCGGGGCGTATCGACGTGGTGGGCGGCGGTGCCGTCGTATGGAACCGTGTGCTCGCGAAGGTTGCCCAGGCGGCCGCGGCCGATCATGGCGGAGTCATCGACTCGTATGTGGCCAGCGAACACGGCCTGCTCGACGGCATCGTGCTCGACTGCGGACGGCGGTTGCTTGCAGAACGCTGAACAAGCATGACATAATGGTTCTGCCGGCATATTTGCCGGCACGGCCCCCGTGGCGGAATCGGTAGACGCAGCGGACTTAAAATCCGCCGCTTTTGGCTTGTGGGTTCGAGTCCCACCGGGGGCACCTTATCGCAACATTCTGGGATGGCTGCTTTACATACAGCTGGGTTTGCGGCCCGACACTGACGAAAGGTGCAAGATGGCGAACTGGACGAACGTGACGCGCGAGCCCGAGACCGGGTTGCCGACGATGCTGGTGCAGGCGGTCTCCATCGCCTTTGTCATGTGCGTGTGCGAGCTGGTCAGCGCGCCGGTGATGGTGAGCGCCGCGGGAGGCGCGTTCGCCCTGATGCCGTGGTTCCTCGTCGCCTGCCTGTTCGCCGTCGCATTCGTGTATACGGTCGGATTCGTGCTGCTGTGGGCGGCTGATTCGTTCGCCGCTCGGCTGAAACGCCGCGATGCGCTGATGCCGCTGATATATGCCGTGATCGGATGCGTCGGGTTCGGCATCTGGGGGTATTGCGTGTATCCGGCGACGATGAACTCGATCATCACCCGAGCCGGTCTGCCCACCCTGTCGCAGGGTGACTCGTTGATGATCGGCATCAACTGCGCCGTGGTGGGCCTCGCCGCGTTATTCCTGGGAACCGCCGCCATGCCGCGCGTCATGAAGTCCAAGGGCAGGATCGCCGTCACGGCCGCAGCCGTCATCGCGCTCGCCGTGTTCGGCGGCGTCGTCCTGGCGATGACGTGGTCGCATCTGGCGTGAGACCCGCCATTGCGGAACGCTGTCGTCGAGCTGACCTGATTCGGCGGTTCGACGGGGCAGCGGAGATGGCGACGGCCCGGCCGCGCGCATGTGCGTGGCGGAGGATATGATATCGCGATGGTATCAGCCGTGAAAGCGTGCATAACAGTGTGAAGGGATTCGTCAGTCATGTTCAGTGTTCTCGACATGTTCACCATCGGTGTGGGCCCCAGCTCGTCGCACACCGTCGGCCCGATGTGCGCGGCGCAGGCGTTCGCCTCGTCACTGGAGGAATCTGGCGCCGTGTCGCGCGTCGGCCGTATCCGCGTCGTCCTGTACGGGTCACTGTCGCTGACCGGACTCGGCCACGGCACCGACCGCGCGATTCTCGCCGGATTGGAAGGCAACGTACCCGCCACAGTTGATACGGATTACCTGCTTTCAGTCCGAGAACGCTGCGCGCATGACGGAACCATCCATGTCAACGGCACGAACGCCATCGCATACGATGACGACGGCGACATGGTCTTCGACCGGTGGAAGCGGCTCGCCCCGCATCCCAATGGCATGCGGTTCCAGGCGTTCGACGCCCAGGGCAACATCATCGACGAGCAGGTCTGGTATTCGATAGGCGGAGGGTTCATCCGCCGCGGACGGATCGACGACGCGCTGATCTCGAACCACGAGCAGACGCCGGCGTCGTCGCAGCCACCGAAGGACTCCGGGAACGACGAGACGGCCGAATACGGCGACGGCGTGCCATACCCCTTCGTATCATGCGATGGCCTGATCGACCTGTGTCGGAAGCACCATCTGAGCATCGCCGACGTCGTCTGGGCGAACGAAACGGCCCGGCGCTCGCCGCAGGAGGTGCGTGACCGGCTCACGCGAATCTGGAACGTGATGAGCCACTGTATCGACGCCGGGTGCGCCAGCGCGACGCCGACGCTGCCGGGAGGTCTGGACGTGCCCCGCCGCGCCCCGCTGATGTACCGGCGTCTCGCGGCCAACAGCGACGTGCTCAGACGCGACCGCCGCATCTCTTCGGCGCTGGAATCCTCCGATTCCGCATGGGTGGCGTTGTTCGCCATGTCGGTGAGCGAGGAGAACGCCGGCGGCGGCCGGGTCGTCACCGCGCCTACCAACGGTTCGGCCGGCATCATTCCGGCCGTGCTGGAATACTACTGGCACTTTGTCGAGTCCGCCGACGACGAGGGCGTCAGGACGTTCCTGCTGACCGCCGGCGCGGTCGGATACCTGTTCAAGCGCAACGCCTCGATCTCCGGAGCGGAAGTGGGATGCCAAGGCGAGGTCGGCGTCGCCTGCTCGATGGCGGCCGCCGGTCTGGCCGCGGTGATGGGCGGCACTCCGGAGCAGGTGGAGAACGCGGCGGAGATCGGCATCGAGCACAATCTCGGCCTCACCTGCGATCCGGTGGGCGGTCTGGTGCAGATTCCGTGCATCGAGCGTAACGCGATGGCCGCGAACACCGCGATCAACGCCGTGCGCATGGCCATGCTCGGAGACGGCTCCCACATCGTCAGCCTGGATCAGGCCATCGCCACGATGAAGCAGACCGGCGAGGACATGATGTCGAAATACAAGGAGACCTCGAAGGGCGGTCTGGCGGTCAACGTCGTCGAATGCTAGGCCGTCGCCGTGCCGAATATGGCGAATATGGCGATTTGCGTTGAAAAATACGCTGCGAGCTGTGCAACCGGGGCTTGGGGTGCTAGTGTGAGTGGCACTGTCTTTTTACGACTTGCGGCCATGCCATGAACGGCATGGCATTATTGATAGGAGGTAGGCCATGGCGAACATGCCTGAGGTCAATGCCGTGTTTGGCGCGGCGCCGGAGATCGCTTTCCCGTCGGACGAGGCGCCGAAGGGATTGAAGGCCGTGGAGATCGTCGAGGGTGACGGGCCGATGGTCCGCCGCGGCGACACGGTGACCGTGAACTATCACGGTGTGGTCTGGGGCAAGAACACGCCCTTCGATTCGAGCTTCGCCCGCCACCAGCCGGCAAGCTTCGGCATCGGCGTCGGTCAGGTGATTCGCGGCTGGGATCAGACCGTTCCCGGCCACAACGTCGGCTCCCGTCTGGTCGTGTCGATTCCGCCGGAGTATGGCTATGGCAGCCAGGGCATGCCGGCGGCCGGCATCGGCGGCGGCGACACACTCGTATTCGTCATCGACATCATCTCGACCCGCTGACCGTATGATGGCGGTCATCTGACGCATCGATTGGATATCACTGATACAGGAGGAACCCATGGGTGAGGAAAAATCCGTTCTGCTGACGCAGGAGGCTTTCGACACGCTGAAGGATGAGCTGGCGCATCGACAGGGCCAGTACCGCGAGGAAATCACCAAGCGCATCGCGGCAGCCCGCGCCGAGGGCGATTTGTCGGAGAACGGCGGTTACCAGGCCGCGCGCGAGGAGCAGGCGAAGAACGAGGGCCGCATCAACGAGCTCACCGTCAAGCTGCGCAACGCCACCATCGTCGAAGCTCCCAAGGCCGGCAAGGTCGGCAACGGGTCGCTGGTGACGCTGGAGCTCGCCGGCCGCGAGATGACGTATGCGCTGGGCTCGCGCGACATCAAGGTCGCGACGAAGTACGACGTGATCAGCCCCGAGTCTCCCATCGGCGCCGCCATTCTGGGCGCCAACGAGGGAGATACGGTGAGCTACAAGGCCCCCAACGGCCGTGAGATTTCCGTTGTCATCAAGGAAGCGAAGCCTCTGAGCTGACCATATGCGCGTCCCCGCTGACCGGGGACTGGTGATTGTTGCTGCGCCATCAGGGTCGACATGACTCACTTCGGGCTGTACGGTTCTATGCCGTGCAGCCCTTTCCAATATAAACTACGTTGTCAGAGCCGTCTCACTTGACTATCGTTGAACCATAGGTTGTTGTATTGGCCTATATATCGCAGATGCCAATTCAATGGAGAAGACATGAATGGGAAAATGCTCTCTGCCGTCGGCAACCGTTATAAGTACGTTGTCGCCGAGCTTCCTCCTATCTCAGGCAATGGCTGCCTCCTGTCTTACGCGCGGTATGGGATATGTATGCCTAGAACTCCATACAGTGCGAATTTCTGACATAGCTTATGTGAGGAGTTGTTTCTGATGAGACGTTCAACGAAGATTTCAATCGGCGTTACGACGGTGGTTATCGTAGTTGCTGCTGTCGTTTGATGATGGTACGTACACGCCCATCAATCCCGCCAGCGGCATGCTCGGAGTCGGTGGACAGCAGGTCGCTGCTCTCTCATCCGACGGACGATCCGCCACTGGCGCCACGCTTCAGGCCTATGCCGAGGCTGTGGACTAGAAAAGCGTTTCTAAGTGCGCGCCGAAACGATGAGTGCGCGCACATAGGCACGCAAATGGCCCGGTTTGCGTTCTTAAGTGCGCACGGTTGTCGTTTCGGCGCGCACTTAGGAACGCTCTAGTGCGTTGTATAGCGGTCTCGATTTTGTTTCGACCATCACGTGTTACGACGAGTGAAGGCGATGTTCGTTGTGGGCTGGTGGCCTTCTTCAGACTCGCTCCGCGAGCTGGACCGAGGACGTCCGCACCACGACCGGCAACCGCAGTTTCATGGAAGAGCTGGCCGAGTGCTCTTGGAATATGTAAGCGTCTTCGTGAAAGCGGAATGGTCTAGGGCGTCAATTCCGCCTAGAGATCTCCGCCCAATCTCGTCTCTTTATCGGAACAGCAAACACGGTCCACGATTGACATGGGCGTTGACGCTGATTCATGAGGGGAGTATTCTGGATATTACGACAGACAGTTGTCCGGTAATGTCCAAAGGGGGACTGTATGAATATCAAAAACAAAATAATGGCGGTATCGATTGCCAGTATGTTGGCGCTGTCTCCGTGGCGTCTGCACATGAGACAACCGTCAGCGTCGCAGACGATGCCGCAGCAACCACAGTAGAACCGCGGTATGGCGAGAAAACGACAATGACGTTGATATCCACCGCGAAAAAAACCGGCGTTACCGGTTATTGCCTGCAGCCGCCTAGTGCTGCTCATTACTATCAGGCACGCATCACCAAGAATTACACCATCAAACATTATCGTGTTGACTACTACGAGTACGGAGTCAAGAAGCGAACTTTTTTATCAGGACATGTATGAGCAGGTATCTGAAGATCCATATCTTGTCTGCGTCTCATAAGTTCGCATATCGAAGGGAATCATCGTGAACACGACGCGTAATAAACTGCTGAACTGGTATCCGATCATGGCGGTGCTGGTGCTGATTGTATTCGTGGGCGGAGCCTGGCTCTGGGCGTACCGCACGACTCCAAGCGCCTCCGCAATCACCGGCGAGCTCAACGCGATTCCTGTCAATGTGACCAGCGAACAGCTGATCCGTGACGGATACATTGATCTCACCAAAGTAGGAGAATCCTCCAACGTCGCGGTGAATGAGTTTCTTGCCGAAGCGAAACAGCAGGAAGCCCCCGTACTGAAATACATCAACATGGAGAGGGGGAGCCTCACGGCTCACGTCCTGTGGTATGACCCATATGATTCGACCCCTTGGGCCAAAGCCAAGGATGGTTCGGTCGTGATCTACCACAACCAGACCGGGCGAATCCGCGCATGGGCGTGGCGCAACGGTGAGATTGTCCAAAACGGTGAACGCTACAGCTCCAAAGCGGTGACGGTCACGAAGGACGGAGTCAACACCATGCTTCTGCCGTGGCGGCCGGCTGCGCCCGATGTGGTCCCGGAAGATGACGACGGGGCATCATCGTTGGCGCTGTATTCGTATCGTTCGTGATTGCATAGCAGCATTCCACCGGTTCTGCGGGGGCATGGGCGCATGTCTTTGTCGTGCATGCCCCCGCGCGGCCATTCCACGGATGGCGGCGTGATGACGTCTTATTTGGTGTCCATGGTCGGGGCATCACCTGATGTGCGGTGCGCCGTCGGTGCCGCGCTCCAGGTCTATGCTGAGGCTGTGGACTAGAAAAGCGTTTCTAAGTGCGCGCCGAAACGATGAGTGCGCGCACATAGGCACGCAAATGGCCCGGTTTGCGTTCTTAAGTGCGCAGGATTGTCGTTTCGGCGCGCACTTAGGAACGCTTTCATGTGTTACTTGGCGGTTTGCGGGGGGGGGAAGTCTGATTACTGCGGATTATAGCGGGTGATGATGGTCGCTGTAGCCTGGTAACCACCCTCAGTCTCGCTTTGCGCGCCAGCTCCCGCCAGCGGGAGCATAAAAGTTGTGTGGTGCTCGCTGGCGGGCTGACCTGAGCGGCGATGGTCACGGCCAGAGATGCACGATCACCATGTAGATCGCGACCATGTGGCAGGCGTAGCCGGCGACGGTGCCGCAGTGGAAGATCTCATGGAATCCGAAGACGCGTGGCCACGGGTCAGGCTTGCGTAGCGCGTAGACGATGGCGCCGAGGATGTAGCAGGCGCCTCCCGAGGCCAGCAGCACCACGACGGCAGGGCCGGCGGCGGGGGAGACCCAGAAGAAGTACATGAACGCCACGCCGGAGACTCCGAACACGATGTAGACGACGGTATACAGCCAGCGCGGGGCGCTGATCCAGATCACATGGATGATGAGCGCCACCAGCGTGCAGCTCCATATGCCGGCGATGATGGCGTTGCGCATATGCGGGGCGAGCGCGAACGACACCGGCGTATATGTGCCCGCGATGAGCAGGAAGATGTTCACGTGGTCGATGCGCCGCAGCACGTCGGTCACGCGGGGCGACCAGTCGCCGAGGTGGTAGGCGGCTGAGTTGCCAAACAGGATCAGCGAGCAGGTCATGAACACCACGCAAGCCCATTTCAGGGGCGCGCCGTGGGCCAGGCATATCAGGACGATGCCGGCGGCGAGCGACAGTGGCGTGGCGATTGCGTGAATCCACCCTCTCATCAATGGCTTGGGCCGTCCGTGCACGTCGAGACGGATCTTGCGCTCCACTTCCGCCGGGGCGATTCCCTCGATGCGCGCGGCGTGGGCCTCGCCCTTGGCGAGGGTCCTGGTGGCTTTTTCCTCGGCCTTATGTCGGATCGCCTCGGCCTTCGCGCGGGATTTCGCCCTCATCGCGTCGGCCTTCGCCTGCAATGCGACTTCCCGCGCCTTGATGACAGCGGCTCGCTTCGCTGCCACCGTCGCGTCGTCCTGTACTGCCATATGACCTCCCCGATTGGTTACGGAAACGTAACTTACGTTAGCGTAGGTTATAGACTTGTCCGCTCACGGATGTGCTCATGAAGTACGGATGACGATTGCGTCATACATCGGCATGGTATTGCGTATCATGGTACTCATGGCTGATTTCACACACATTCTGGCTACTCGACCTGACTTCACCGAAAGCGATCGCGAATGGCTGCACCATCTGGTCGCCGACTGGCAGGTGATCGCCGATCTGAGCTTCGCCGACCTGCTGCTGATCGTGCAGGACGGCGACGGCAACTACCGCATCGTCGAGCAGTGCAGGCCCTCCACCGTGATGACCCTGAGAATCGATGACGCCGTCGGCGCGCTGGTCGCCCCGGAAATGGTGGGGGAGCTGGATGCCGCCATGCAGTCGAAGACCGTGTTCAGGTCCACTGTGCTCAGGGCGGTCGGCAAATCCACGGTCTGCAACGTGTACGCCCCCGTCCGTCATGACGGCAAGACGCTGGGGCTCGTCGTGCGTGAGACCAACATGGCCACGCGCGAGTCGAACGGCCGGTACGAGTCCGAAAGCATCAACGCGGGCAAGCAGTTGTACGAGATGATTCCCCGTGGCCAGTTCCCCTACGTCAACGCGATCATGAGCCAGCGCCATGTTGCGCGTGTCTCGGACGGCTTCATCATGCTCACGCAGGAGGGCATCGTACGCTACGCCTCGCCCAACGCCATCAGCTGCTTCAGAAGGCTGGGATGCCTGATGACGATGCAGGGGCATTTCCTCAGCGAAATCGGCACCGACTTGCTGCGTCGCAACGATCCAGTCCCCGAAGCGCTGCCGATGGTGCTGATGGGCAAGGATGCAGTGGATTCCGAAATCAACGCCAACCGATCCGCGGTATCCGTCCGGTCGCTGCCCCTGTACGACAACAACGGGCGCACCGGGGCGATCATCCTGTGCCGTGACGTCACCGAGCTGCGCAGGCGTGAGGTCGAACTGCAGACCAAGAACGCCACGATCTCGGAGATCCACCATCGTGTCAAGAACAACCTGCAGGCGGTCTCTGCGCTGCTCAGGCTCCAGGCGCGCAAGACGAAGTCCAGTGAGGTCAAAAAAGAGCTTGAAGAGGCACAGCGCCGCGTGCAGACCATCGCCATGGTGCACGAGGGACTGAGCCAGACCGCCGATGAGATCGTCGATTTCGACAAGGTCATCTCCAACCAGCTGAAGATGAGCGTCGACTTGGCCACGATGTGCGACCAGCACATCCACATCGATTACGTCGGCAAATTCGGCATGATGCCCGCACAGGATGCGACCCCACTGTCACTGGTGCTCACCGAGCTCATCACCAACTGTGTGGAGCATGGTTTCGAGGGACGCAAGGAGGGGCATATCACCATCTCCGCCGGGCGCAGCGGCAACAGCCTCAATGTCGTGGTGGAGGATGACGGGTCGGGGCTCGCCAACGAGGAACACGACGGTCTGGCACGCTCCTCGGGCTCCGGATTGGGCACGCAGATCATCAACACGTTCGTCACCAACGATTTCGGCGGCAGCGTGCGCTGGGAGCCGCGTCACGAAGGCGGCACCCGGGTCATCCTCGACATGACGCTGCGTGCGGCGCAGAACGAGTGACGGCCGCTTGACGGCCCGAAAACCTGCCGAAACATGATTGAAGGGTGGCCTCCCTGTGGGGGAGACCACCCTTTTCGTAGCATATGGAGCTATGAATCGGCTGCGGCGAGGAGTCGGTTGTGACGAGGAGCGACTCAGACCTGCAGCTGCATGGCCTGGGAGCGACGCGCGCGCATCGCTCGACGCTTCAGGGCGCGGCGTTCGTCTTCGCTCAGACCGCCCCAGACACCATAATCCTGATTGGTGTCCAACGCGCACTTCAGACAGGCGTCAATCACCTTGCAGGTGCGGCAGACCGCCTTAGCTTCCTCGATCTGCTGGTATGCGGCTCCCGTGTTTCCCACCGGGAAAAACAGTTCCGGGTCCTTGTCTCGACATGCTGCCTTGGCACGCCAATCAAAAGCGCTGCTCATGTGTATCACCCTCCTCCCATCGCCTATTGCCGACGACGAGCTTTCAAATCATACATTAGGTAACCACGAAACGAATGTTTTTTCAAGAGGTTTTCGCTCTCAAGTGTGAAGAACTTCAGATTTTGGCCATGGCGCACTGTATCCACAGGGCGTTCCCCTCGCGCAGCAGCACGGCGCGGCCCGCCGTCATGATGTCATCCGGCCCGCATTGCGACAGCAGGCCGGCGGGTATGCCATCCATCAGGTCCACGGTACGTTCCCCCGTGGGGAAGACTATTCTCGTGCCGCAATGCTCGGGGATTCGGATGTGCTTGGAGGTCTCCACGGCGAACACGACGGTGACGTCGTGGTCGCCCAGCGCGTCCTTGAGCCGTGCGCATAGCGGGTCCGTGCCGAACGGATCGAACAGTGTGTCGGCATCGTCCACCAGCCACAGCAGATGCGGGGATACGGGAGGTGGCGATTCGGAGGAGAACCGCACCCGTCTGTGATGGCGTACCGTCGACGTGACGAACGCCCGTCCCTCGCGGCGTGTCCAGCGCACGCACAGGCCGAGAATGTCGCGTGAACGGTGCGCTAGCAAGGCGAGAATCGTGGACTTGCCGCGTCCTGCGCTTCCGATGATTCCGACATTGCCGGCGTTCACGGCGAGTTCCGCCACATCGATGCCGATGCCGTCATCGGCAAGGGCGAAGGGCACTGAGGGAACGTCCGATGACCGTGCGGGCAGCATGTCGGCCTCCACGATGCGGGGTAGCGGGGCCGTGAACAGCGCCGAGGCATGGACCAGACCATGAAATGCCGCAGCTGTGCGCGCGGCCTCGACCATAGCGCCGATGTCCGATACAAAGGCGCATCGGAACGGCTCCACGGATTCACCGTCGTTGCGCCATGCGCACCCGGGAGCGGACGGGCTGATGGATGCCGCCCGCCCGTCTCCCAGCAATTCGATGGATTGCAGGCCGTCCCGGACACGCAGGCATATGTTCAGCGCCATGTTCGCTTTCATGTCGGCGCTGACCTGTCCCAGCGGGTTCTGTGTACAGGCGATGACATGCATGCCCAGGGAGCGCCCCAGCGAGGCGATGCGCACCAGCCGGTCCACATAGTCGGGCAGCTGGTTGTTCAGCGCATGGAACTCGTCGATGACGACGATCAGCGAGGGCGGCGGGGATTGCAACTGCCCGATCGAGCCGACACGCTCCGCGGCGACCAGATGCTCCCTGCGTCGCAGCTCCAGCTCCAGCGCCCTCAACGCGCGAACGGCGTGATTCAGATCGAGGTCGCACACGCTGCCCACGGTATGCGGCAGCCGCTCGATGACGCTGAACGCCGAACCTCCCTTGAAATCCAGGAACACGAAATGCAGCCGGTCGGGCGGATTGCGCACCGCCATGGCCAGGCACCAGCTTTGCAACAGCACGGATTTGCCGGAGCCCGTGGTGCCGGCGACCAAGGCGTGCGGCCCTTGGCGGGGCAGATCGATCGTGAACGGCCGCTGCCCCGACCCCATGCCCACGGTGACGCACAGCGACGGGGAGGCGAGCCATGTTCTCGCGATGATGCGCCATGGCAGCGGCTCGGCCTGAAGCCCCGTCAGCTCCTCCAGTGAGGGCGAGTGAATCCGTGACGGATCCTCCGACTCGCCTTCATCCTTGTCCCGATCGGCTCCGTCCGCCGATCCATGATGGCGGCCCCGGGCTCCTGCCATATCGGTGGGCCGACTTGGGCGGCCGCCCGCAGCGTCGTGGCTCGTCGTCCCGGATTCGTCGCGGCGTGACGATCCACGACGGTCAGCAAGGGATGACGCCGCCGAAGCCATGCATCCCACCATGCCCGGCGCGACCATGGCGGCGAACAGCCAACGTCGCTCCAGCAGAAGCATGATGACCATCAACGCCTGTGCGGCGATGGGCGCGACCAGCGTGATCATCGGCAGAGCGGACGATCCGCGCGCGCGTCGCTCGCGCCTGGGACGCCGCCTGCCTCGCCCGCGCCGCCCGCGCCTCGAATCCGGGTTCCTGCCTTCGTCCATGCCCTCAGTGTGGAACGGCGTCGCCGGCATGCGCAAGCTTGGGGGAACAATGTGGTCGAAGGCTACCGAGTTATCCACATTTCGGCGTGTCGTGGCCGGCGGGTGGAACACGCCAACCGGCCACGACGAGGCATGCGGCCTGCCGCATCATTCTGCGATCACTGGTTGGCCAGCGTGCCCACGGCGCCCGGCTTGTGGCTGCCCGAAGCGAGCTCTCTGAACAGTTCGAGGTTCTTCGCGTCATCCAGCAGCACCGACGAGCCGACCCCGGACACGTTGTAGCCGGGATTCGTCCAATAGACACTGCCGCTGATGCCGTTGTCGGAGGTGGCGTCGCGGAACGCGAACACCATCTGTGCGAGCGTGTACGGGTTCGTCTTGGAATCGACGGTGATGGACGCCAAAGCGGCTTTCAGCGTCTTGTTGAGTTTCGGGATGTTGGTCAGCGTCTTGCCGGACATGGCCTTCTTCGCGATGGCTCCGATGACCTGTCGCTGGCGTTCGGCGCGGCCGAAATCGCCCTTCGGGTCGGAGTAGCGCATGCGCGAGAACGCCAGGGCGGTCGCCCCATCGGCCGTGTGGCATCCCGCGGTCCAGTTGAGATTGGACAGGGCGTCGTTCACGGTCTGGTCATAGCACAGGTCGACCCCGCCCAACGCGTCGACCACATCCTTCAAACCGTTGAACTTGATCTGCGCGACGTGGTCGATCTTCTGGCCGGTGATGGTCTCGACCTGCTGGACGAGCGCCTTCTCGCCGGACAGCTGGGCGACGGCGTTGATCTTCATATAGGTGCCGTTCACCTGCACCAGCGAATCGCGCGGGATGGAGATGAGCGAGCGGGTGCCGGAATTGGGCTTGGTCAGCACGAGGATCGTGTCGGTGCGGAACCCGGTGATCGTCTTCGCCTCTTCGCCGGTGCGCTGGTCGGATCCGAGGATGAGCCAGCTGGTGCCTGACGTGTTGGCCTTGTCGGACAGCCAGGGCTGCTTGTCGAGATGACCGTCGACCCAGTTCCACAGTCCGAACGTCACCAGCATGATGACGACCAGCAGCGCCGCCAAAACACTTGCGACGATACGTCCCACGGGGCGCTTTCTGCGCATGGCGGTGGCTGCCGGCCTCCCGGACATGCCACGGCCGCCTCCCTGTGCGGCCGGCATGCCGTAACCGTAAGGGCTCTGCGGGCCCTGACGTTGTGCGGAGGCGAACATCGACTGCGCACCCGCGCCCTCGCCCGGACGAGGCTGGTTCGAAATAGTATGCGTGGAGCCCGCTGCACGGCGGGGCTGGCGTCGGGCCGCAGAAGCGGCGTCCTGCATGGGAGAGACCGGTTGCAGGCGGGCGTCCTGCTCGGATGCGGACCGCCTGGTCGACCCGGATACGCGACGCGATGAATTCGGCGTGAAACTGGGAATCACGTCCTGTGCGGCCGGCATGCTTTGCGCTCCCTGAGCGCCTGCCGAGGTCTGCCGACGCGACGGCACGCCTGCCTGCGGACCGGCTCCGGGCACGGCCTCGCCGGCGGCCGACGGACGCGGCACCTGCCCGCTGGGGCGACGCTTGCGCGTGCCGGAGGGAATGAAGCTGGGAGGATTGTCCTGTGGGCTGACTCCACTGTTTCCTTCGCTCATGGTTCCTCCAGTGCCTCGTGTTCTCAATCCCTTTTACACGTTGTCATGAGTCATTGTCGTGTCCGTTGCCCATTCCTCTGCAGTAACGGCACATACGTGAAGGGCTGGTGGTCGGATATGACAGGGAATGAAGAAGGCATGGGGGTGAAGGCTGATGTCGCTTACCACACTTTCGCCCTTCTGCGCTGCATTGACACGGGGTAGACTTGACAAAGGTAAGTCGCATGTGTGTAATTACCCTGATGGACGTCCATAGCAGCATCGGCAAGGAGGAGCGACACATGTGGGGAGTGGTCGACGATTCCGCCGAGGATCCGATGAGTGAGCTGTGGGGCCTGTTCAAGTCGGACGACGATGTTTCCTGGCAGCATAAGGCCCTGTGCTCCCAGACCGATCCGGAAGCTTTTTTCCCCGAAAAAGGCGGGTCGACGCGTGATGCGAAACAGGTGTGCGCCCGCTGCGAGGTGCGCGAGCAATGCCTGCAATGGGCCATCGAACACGATGAGCGTTTCGGTATCTGGGGCGGCCTGAGCGAACGCGAACGCCGCCGCTATAAGAAGGAACACAAGGAACGTGCGTGACGCGGCGGCCGTGCGTCGCATAGACTGGAGATTATGAGTTCCACAGGCAATAGCGATATTCAGCGGATTCTGGCCGATGTCATGGCGAACAGGCCATATTCGCATCGGCAGAATGTCGATCCGACCGTCGTGGCGGTGGTGACCGTTGAAGAGGACATGCGGTTTCTCCCCGACACCATGGGGGCGCTGCTCAGACAGACGGTGCTGCCGGGCGTGATCGTCATCGCCGATTGCGCCGGCGGCGACAATCCTCCGGTGCAATCGCAGTTCCAGGTCATTCCTGCGCCGTCGGGACTGGTCAGCTCCGTTCCGCAGCCCAAGACCGTCACGGTCGAGCTGGTCGGCGTCAAGGGCGCCCGTTCGTTCTATCACGGCGTTGCCAAGGCGCTGCATGACGCGCAACTCGACTCGTCCACCCGCGCGGTCTGGCTGTTGCATGACGATTCACGGCCCGCGGACGACACATGCCTCGAATCATTGCTGGAGACGTGGCGTAACGATCCGACCGCATCGGTGCTGGGAGCCAAGCAGCTGGACTGGCAGGCCGAACACCTGCATGACGTCGGCGCGTATGCGTACCGGCATCGCGTGGAGTCGCTGGTGGTCGACGGCGAACCGGATCAGGAGCAGTATGACGGCCGTCGTGACGTGTTCTCGGTGAGCCTCGCGGGCGCGCTCGTCTCGATCGAGACCATGCACGAGCTTGGCGGTGCCGACGACTGGTTCACCACATTCGCCGAATCGGAGGATTTCTGCCGGCGCGTATGCCTGAGCGGCCGGCGCGTCGTGGTGGTGCCCCAGGCGCGTATCGCTCATCGGCGGGCGCGATTCGAAGGGGTGCGTACCAAGGGCGGCGAGCCCGTGGACGAGGATCGTCCCATTGACAGTTCGATGGCTCGCATCAGGGGGAGGATGCGCTACTCCTATACGGACACGCGCCTGATGATGGGGCCGTTCGTCTGGGTGTTCGGCGTGTTCGCCGCGATTGGCAAGGCGATCGCGAAACTGTTCGCCAAGCGTCCGTACGAGGCGCTGTGCGAACTGGTCGCCCCCTGGACGCTGTGGGGTGGCCTGCCTCGCGCCATCGCGGCCCGTCGCCGCGTCAGCCGCCAGGAGTCGGTGCCGATCGGGCGTCTCGGCGTCCTCGTCGCCAACCGGCAGCAGGTGGCGCAATGGCATGACCGCGTACAGGCGCTGTCGGACCAGCGCCATGTCGTCCTGCTGTCGCCGCTGGCCAAGGCCCACTTGCGCCGGCGTGCGATTCAGCGCTGGCTGCTCGCGGTGGCGATGGCCTTGGTATGCTTCGGCGTCGTGGCGGTGATGCACGGCACCACATTGCGTGCCGTTCTGTCGGGAGCGTCCCTGTACTCCGATTCGCTGCTGCCGACCGGCGGGGACTTCGGTCAGCTGTGGCGAGCCGCCACCACGTCGTGGGTGTTCGGTGACGGCATCGCCGCCCCGCCCGCACCGTGGCTGCTGGTATGGGGACTGGCCTCGGTGATAACGGCCGGCAATGTGTCTGCCGCGATCGCGTTGGTGACGTTTGCCGCGGCACCCCTCATGGCGTTGTCCTTCTGGGCGTTCGCCGGCGTGTTCACCCGTTCCGACGCGGTCCGTGTCGCATGTGGACTGCTGTGGGCGTCGTTCGCGCTCGGCCTGGGGCTGTTCTCCGCAGGCGATGTGCCGATGCTCACCGTGATGGTGTTCCTGCCGGCCGCGTTCGCCTTCGTGTTCCGCGCGGTGGGTCTGTATCGCACCGAGGACCAGGTGACGGCCCATCCTTCCGTTCAGGCTGCGGCTCTTGCGGCGTTGTGCTTCGTACCCCCGGTCGCCGCCGAGCCCCAGCTGATGCTGTCCCTGATCGTGGTGTTCGTCGTGTTCCTCGCCGTGGTGCCGCGGCATCGCGCGATGCTGCTGCTGATTCCGCTGCCGTCAGGGTTCGTGATCGCGCCGACCATCATCAGCGCGGTGCACCATGCTTCGGAAGGGTCGTGGCGTCAGCTGTTCGGTGATGTGATGGTGCCGTTATCCGCCAGGAACGGCGCTCCGGATGCTTCCGGGTTCGCCATGCTGACCATGCGTGCGTTCGGTGTCGATGATACGGCCGGCAACGGTCTGGCAGGCCTGTCGGCGGCCGGCGTTTTCGGTATCGGCGTCCTGGTGCTGCTGGCCGTGGTGACGGTGCTTGCGGTGGCGTCGCTGTTCCTGCCCTTCGCATTGCGCGCCTCGCGCATGATGTGGGTCGTCACGCTCAGTGGTGGGGCGCTTGCCGTCGCATCGTCGAGGATCGTCGTGGCCGTCGATGATGACGGTCCTGTCGCGGGTTCCGTGCTGCCCGGCGTGGTGTTCGCGCTGCTTGGTCTGCTCGCCTGCGTCGGATTGGTCTCCGGAATGGCGGTCCACCGGTTCTCCCTGTTGCGGCAGGGGAATGGCTCGCAACCCGTGCTGACACGTCTTGAAGGCCGCAAGGCCAAAAACGCCAAGGTGCATGCGGTGTTCGCCCGTATCGGGCGCGGCGCGCTGGTGGCCATGCTGGTGGCCGGTGCCGTGTCATGCACTGCGGCGTCAGCCATGGAACCGGGGTCGAACGGTCTGCACGCGTCCCGTTCCGATGACGGGCTGCCCATGGTCGCCACCGATTATCTCGGCAAGGACGACGCGCACCGCGTGCTCGCCATCACCGCCGAATCATCCACCGGCGTACGGTATACGACGATGCGCACGTCACGCGGCGATCTGATGGACAGCTCTCCGGCATTGCGTGCCCGAGTCGCGGATGGCGGTCATGACTCCCGCGACGCCGTACTGTCGTCCGCGAGCGCCCGGCTGCTGGTCAGCGCCGATGCCGACGCGATCGCCGATATCAGCGCGTTGGGTTACGGCGGCCTGTATGTGGTCCGTCCATCGGCTGGCGATGGCGGCTCCCAGGCCACGGAACAGTTGATTTCGAACATCACGGCGAGTGAGGGTATCCAATCCGTGGTGAGTAACACGTCGGGTGTCTATTACCGGCTCACGCTCGTCGACAGCGCGACGCAGCGCGTGCCGCAGGACGGTATGCTGAAACAGCGGCATCTTGCCTACCGGTATGCATGGCTCGTGTGCATGGGCGTGGTGATGGGGCTGTATTGTGTCGTCGCGTTCCCGCGCAGCCACCGTCGTTTCATCGAGGAGGACCAATGAGCAGCCAAGTCAAACGTGGAGGCAAGGTCTGGAAGGCTGTGGTCGGCGTCATTTCCACGGTGATCATCGTCGGCCTGTTCGTCGCCCTGCTGGTACTGACGGCATCGGGCCGTTGGGTCGACTCCGTCTCGTCGGATTCGGCGTCCGTCTCGCACGCGGTGAGCCAGAGGCGGATCACCGCATACTGTCCGTCCCGCATGACATTGCCGGATGCGTCGGCGTACGGTGACAGCGAATATCAGCCGAGTGAAGGCGACATCTCGTCTTCGGCCGGATTCGCCGCGTTCGGAGCGGTGTACCGGTCTCAGTTCGGCGCGTTTGGCGGCTCCGGCGATACCACGCAGCTCAAGGACCTCGACCCTACGGATACCGCGAAAGTCATCGCAGCCTCGGCCGACGTCGACCGTACGTCGCTGCTGTTCGACACGCAGCTGTTGGAATCGGCCGCGGGCGTCGGCGCTTCCGCGTCCGTGGCGTCCTGGGCGACGAAGGGCGACCTGCGCGGCCTGTCCGCGACATTCTGCGATGTCGGTGCGCTGGAGCAGTCGTTCGTGCTGCCTGACACGCAGACCGGCACCACCCAGCAGCTGGTCGTGGCCAATTCGTCTTCGAAGGCCACTGTGGTGGATGTTCGGGTGTGGGGTACGGAACAGTCCGGTGCGCTGGCGTTGTCCACGGGAAGCACGCTGACCGTCGCGGCGAACGCCGAATCCGTGCTGAGTCTTTCCGCGGCCGCAAGCGGGCAGAAGGGGCTGTATGTCACGGTTTCGAGCCGGCAGACGCCGGTATCGGCATCGGTGCGCGTGATCAGGACCGAAGGGCTGAACCCGAAGGGATCGGATTACGCCGCCGCGGCCGGGGAGGCGTCCAAGGAGCTCGTCTTCCCGGCCGTCGCGGAGGGAGACAAGGCGACACTCACCGTATACGCGGCCGGTTCGGGGTCGCTCACCGCCGCATGGGTCGGCGCGGCCGGGCAGTCCGTCCATCAGTATTCGGGCGACCGCGTCACCACCATCGATCTGGGCGATGTTCCCAAAGACGCGTCGGCGCTGAAGATCACGGCGGATACGAAGGTGACGGCAGGTGTGACCGTCAGCCGTGACGGGAACGGGAACCAGTCCGATTTCGCGCTGATCGGCGCCGCGCAGACAGACGACCGGTCGGCCGCCGTCATTCCCTCCGGTCTTGACGGCCGTGTGAGCGTGGTGAACGCGTCTTTATCCAGCAAACAGATGCACATGACCGGTTACGACGACAAGGGTGCCGCGGTGGGGGAGAAGACCATCACGGTGGACGCCGGTGCCGCGGCGAGCTTCGACGCGTCGGATTTGGGAAAGAACGTCTTCGCGGTGGCCGCCGACGGCAAGGGACTGTCATGGGGTGTCCGGTTGTCCAGCTCCGCGGTAAGTGACGCCAAGCTCGCCGGCATCGCCTACATCGGCGCCACGCCGTTGATGCCGCTGCAGGAGAGGATCTGGGCGCGGTCGGATATGACCATCGTTCACTGACGGTCGGTCGGCGGAACGTTCCGTGGTGCTCCCTATGAGGGGTGCTCTATGAGGTTTCGCCCCGACAGAGCCTTACAGGCTCCAATCCGGGTCGATCTCATCCGGCCGGCGGCCATAGAGCTCGGCGAGCCGAAGCACCACCTCATCGCGGATGGCCAGTTCCAGATCCATGCGGCTGCGTGATTTGCTCTGTATCGGCATGCGGTACAGCACGATGCGGGCGGGGATGCCGTGGCTCGCAGGGAAACACTGGGACGCGAACGACGGCTCCGGCTCCCAAGGAGCCGGCTGCGAGGGCGGCACATCCTCCACGGCGAACTGCACCGGCTTGACCAGTTGCGGCCAGGCGCCGTTCAGACGCCGGATCTGGGCCGCGACCATGTCGTCGAACGCGCCGCTGCGGGTACGGTAGCGCGGGAGCCGCGTGCCGAACATCGGCGTGCGCATGCCCCGCCCGTGACGATTGCGATACGTTGGTCGTTCCCATGGTGCCTGTTGCATGGACTCCACTGTAGGACAAGCCGGCGGCAATGCGTTAGGATACTTATCATCGACAAGGTTTCCTGGGGAGGTGTACAGATGCCAACAGCGACCGTGCACGCTTGGAATGATACCGGTTGGCGACACGACGGCGCACATGCGCGTCTGATCGCCTTCGACCTGGACAACACGCTGGCCGTCTCCAAACAACCGATGAAACCGGATATGACCGTTCGCATCGAGGCGCTGACCGAACTGATGCCGGTGGCGATTGTGACCGGCGGCGGGCGTGAACTGGTCATCAGTCAGGTGCTCGACGTGCTGGGTCCCCGAGCTGACCTTTCCAACCTGCATGTGATGCCGGCGGGGGGATCGAGCTATTACCGCTGGCGCGAGGGCGCATGGCGTCTGGAATACGAGAGGACGCTGTCGGCCCGGGACAGGGACGCGGCCATATTGTCGCTGACTCGACGCGCCCGAGAGCTGGGCATGTGGCCGGAGCACCCGTGGGGGGAGCCCATCGAGGATCGTGGCAGCCAGATCACGTTCTCGGCTCTGGGGCAGCTCGCGCCGATCGAGGAGAAGCGCCGCTGGGATCCCGACGACACCAAAAAGCGGCGGCTCGTCGCCGCGGTGGCGGGCGACCTTGGTCATCTGCGCGTACGCGCGGGTGGCTACACGAGTGTCGATGTGAGCGCCGGAAACACCGACAAGGCGTTCGCCCTGCGCGAATTGGCGGGACGGCTCGGCATCGGCACCGGTGACATCATCTTCGTGGGCGACCGGATGACGCCCGGCGGCAACGACTATCCTGCCGCGCAGGCGGGGGCTATCGCGCTTCAGGTCACCGGACCGCAGGATACCGTGCGTCTGTGCGACATCCTGCTGCCTTTGCTGGGTGGCGAGCCGGTTCGGCAGGACGGATGAACCACATGGGATGGCACGGTTTCGCGCGAATGCTCACAGAAGTGGCCGGATCGCTGCGGGACGTGCTGCTGCCGCGTGGCTGTGCGGGATGCGACATGCCGGACGCTGTGCTGTGCGATGACTGTCGCGCTTCGGGTGGCGGCTTCACGTCGTTCGCTATGCCTGGCACGGTTTCGGGCCGGGCGATTGCCTGCGGCGCATATCGCGGGCCGCTGCGCCGTGCGATACTGCGATGGAAGGATCATGGCGACGAGGAATGCGATGGCCCGTTCGCCGATATGATGGCCGACGCGCTGCTTTCGTCGGGCCTGCTGGCTTCGGATCCGATGCCGGTGACGACATTGGTGCCGGCCCCATCCTCCCCGCGCTCGATGAGGGAGCGCGGACGGTGGCATATGCGTAACGTGACGAACTCATTGGCACGGTCGCTGCGGCGGCGCGGCATGGACGTCGATACGGCCGCGCTGCTGCGGACGACGAAGACGAGCGGCAAATCCGTGCAGATGCACGGCGCCGCCCAGCGTTCGCGGCGTCTGCAGGGGCATATCGTCATCGCTGCGCGCCCACCCTACCCACGCAACGTGATCCTGGTGGACGACATCGTCACCACGGGCACCACGGCCCGGCAATGCGCGCAGGCGCTCAACGCCGCGGGAATACATGTGACAACGGTCATCTGCCTGGCGCGCACCCTGCGCACCGGCGAAAACATAGACGACTAGCCAAGTCCCCTCCCGCTGGCGAGAGGGGACGCGCAGCGCCGGCGGAGGGTGGCCACCACCCGGTCGAGCCGCACACCCGCCATCCGCGCAGATCACCAGCGCAATCCAGTTATTTCCGTCGCAGCCGACGCTGTGGATGAAAACTGCCCGTGACCACGCCCCATATCACGACATCCCCATGTTCGGAGGGGACGAAATCGGGGTAGCGTGGATTCTCCGCGTGCAGCATGGGGCGGCCGTCGCGCGACAGCAGTCGCTTGACCGTCAGCTCCCCATCGAGCACGGCCACCACCACATCGCCGTCCTCGGGCGTCAGCGAACGATCCACGACCAGCCAATCGCCGTGGAAAATGCCGGCCCCCTCCATGGAGTCGCCGGCGACGGTGGCGATGAATGTGTATTCCGGGTGCTTGATCACATGAGCGTCAAGGCTGAAGCCCTCCTCCCGCCCGTCCAAGGCGGGGGAGGGGAAGCCGGCCGCTACCATCTCGGTGACGATCGGCACGGGACGGGGATCCGGTCGCGCATGAACCACCGAACGTGCCGTGCAGGCTTCGGGAGCGCAATTCCGGCTCACAACAGGGCCCGCGCCGAACCGTCGGTCGCCGGCTCGTCATCGGCGATATGGTATTTCGGCAACACGATCTCGAAATCCGCGCCGCGCGGGTCGTCGACCACCCGGACCGTGCCGCCGTGCAGCTGTGCGGCCCAACGCGCGATCGACAATCCGATGCCGGTGCCGCCCGATTCGGTGCCGGGGCCGCTGCGCCCCTTGACGAACCGGCGGAAGATGTCGGAACGTTCCTCGACGGGAATCTGAGACCCGAAATTCACCACATTCGTGACGATTGTGCCGGTGTCGGCATTCTCCCGAGCCTCGATCAGCACGCTGGTGCCGTCCGCGGAATGCTTGAGCGCGTTCGCGATGATATTGGTGAACAGCTGGCGCAGCCGATCCTGATCGCCCTCCATCCAGATATCGGAATCCACGTGCAGCATGATGTCGTGCGCGTGCCCGGCGTCCGCGATCTCCAGCGGCTCGATCGTCTCGTCGAGGAAATCATGCAGGCAGAAACGTTCGATGTTCAGGCTCGCCGCGCCCGCCTCCATGCGAGACAGATCGAGCAGGAACGCTATCAGGTCGGATAGCCGGTGCGTCTGGCCCAGAATGCCCTCAAGATTGGCCGGCGTGGGCTCGACCACCCCGTCCGCCATGTTCTCCACCATCGCCTGCAGCGCGGAGACGGGGGTGCGCAGCTCGTGGCTCACGTTCGCCACCACATCGCGCCTCATCTGATCGGCGTGCTGCAGTTCCTCGGCCATTTCGTTGAACGTGCGGGCCAACTGGCCGATCTCGTCGTTGCTGTTGGTCGCCACGTGGACACGGACGCTGTAATCGCCCTCCGACATCGCCTCGGCCGCGTCACGCAGCTGCCTCAGCGGCGCGATCAGACCCCGTGAGAAGAAATAGGTGATGCCCAGTGCGACGATCATGGTCAGCGGCATGGCGATCCAGCCGCTCCACCCGTACTTGAGCAGGAACCAGACCAGCACGAACGCGATGGACGTGGCGATGACGATCAGGACGCTCAATTCCATTTTCAGGGACGAAAACAGCCCGATCGGACGATCGAAATCCAATCGGGCCTGTTTCCTGTCCCGCTTCTGACGCGGCTTCATCACTGTTCCGGCGGCTCGAAAGCGTAGCCGACGCCGTGCACGGTTCGGATGGTCTCGGAACCGAGCTTATGACGCAGCGCCTTGACATGGGAGTCGACGGTGCGGGTGCCGGATGCATCCACCCAGTCCCAGACCTCTTCGAGCAGCTTCTCGCGGGTGAGCACCGACTTGGGTTTGCGCGCGAGCGTGACCAGCAGGTCGAACTCGGTCGGCGTCAGGTGCACCTGCTCGCCGTTGACCGTGACCAGACGCTGTGCCGGGTCGATGACCAGCGAGCCGAAGTTGAGGATCTTCTCGTTCTCAGAGTTCTTCGCGATGACCTTCGCGCGTTCCACGCGGCGCAGCAGCGCCTTGCAGCGGGCGATCAGCTCGCGCATGGAGAACGGCTTGGTCATGTAATCGTCGGCGCCCGCGCCGAGGCCGATGACCTTGTCCGCCTCGGCGTCGCGGGCGGTCAGGATGAGCACCGGCACCGGGCGGTCGGCCACGATGCGCTTGGTTGCTTCAAGACCATCCATGACCGGCAGCATGATGTCCATGATTACCAGGTCCGGGCGCAGCTGCTTGGCGGCCTGAACCGCGCTGGCGCCGTCGGACGCCACGCGGGCGGACCATCCCTCCGCGGTGATGCGCTGAGCGATGGCGGTGGCGAGGGTCGGCTCATCCTCGACCACCAGAATGGTCCGCGGCGTCGTTTGACGTGTTGGAGAATTAATCATGACGATTCACCTTTCAGTTTTCCGGTTTCAAGAATACCGCCCCCAATGCCGGAATGGTGAGTTTTGCCGACCAATCACGCGAATGGTACTCGCCCTTCACCGCGGCGAACGTGCCGTTGTGGATGTCGGAGCCGCCGTACTTCTTGTCGTCCGTGGTCAGCACCTCGGTCCAGTTGCCGCCCTGCGGCAGCGGAACCTGATAGTCCTGCCACGCCTCGCCGGAGAAGTTGACCACGACGACGAGCTGTTCGCCCTTGCTGCCGATGCGCAGGAAGCTGAGCGTATTGTGATCGGCGTCATCGCTGGTCAGCCACTGGAATCCCGCCGGGTCGAAGTCCTGGCTCCAGATGGCCGGCGTGTCCTTGTAGAACTCGTTCAGGTCGGCGACGAGCTTCTGCACGCCGCGGTGGTCAGGCCAGTTGAGGGCGTCCCAGTCGACCGAACCGTCATGATTCCACTCGCCGTACTGCGCGATCTCGTTGCCCATGAAGGTGAGGTTCTTGCCCGGGTGCGCCCACTGGTAGGCGAACAGGGCGCGCACGCCGGCGTAGCGCTGCCAGTCGTCGCCCGGCATCTTGCCGAACAGCGAGCCCTTGCCGTACACGACCTCGTCGTGGCTGATCGGCAGCACGTAATGCTCCGAATAGGCGTACACCATCGAGAAGGTGATCTCGTTGTGGTGCCATTTGCGGTTGATGGGGGTCTCGTGCAGGTACTGCAGCGTGTCGTGCATCCAGCCCATGTTCCACTTGAGGCCGAATCCCAGTCCGCCGGCGTCGGTCGGTGCGGTGATGCCGGGGTAGGCGGTGGATTCCTCGGCGATCATCATGACGCCGGGGTTGTTCTTGTACGCGGTGGCGTTGGCTTCCTTGAGGAAGTCGATGGCTTCGAGGTTTTCGCGACCTCCGTAGATGTTCGGGCGCCACTGGCCGGGCTTGCGGCTGTAGTCCAGGTACAGCATCGAGGACACCGCGTCCACGCGCAGCGCGTCGATGTGGTATTCGTCGAGCCAGAAGCAGGCGTTGGCGACCAGGAAGTTGCGCACCTCGCGCCTGCCGAAGTTGAACACGTACGTGCCCCAGTCGGGGTGCTCGCCGCGCAGCGGGTCGGGATCCTCGTACAGCGGGGTGCCGTCGAAGCGTCCGAGCGCGAAATCGTCCTTCGGGAAGTGAGCGGGCACCCAGTCCATGATGACGCCGATGCCGGCACGGTGGAACTTGTCCACCAGGTACTTGAAGTCGTCCGGATTGCCGAGTCGGGAGTCCACGGCGTAGTAGCCGGTCACCTGATATCCCCACGAGCCCGAGAACGGGTGCTCGGTCAGCGGCATGAACTCGACATGCGTGAAGCCTTCCTTGGCCACGTAGTCCACGAGCTCGTCCGCCAGCTCGCGGTAGTTGCCGATGCCCTTCTTCCAGCTGCCGGCATGGACCTCGTAGATGCTGACCGGGCCGGCGTGCGGGTCGGTGTGCCTGCGGTGGTCCATCCATGCCTCGTCATTCCATTCGTGGTCCGATTCGACGACGATGGAGCCGGTCGCCGGCGGAATCTCGTGGGAGCGTTCCATCGGGTCGGCCTTCATCTTCCACTCGTGGTTCGCGTTGAGCAGCTCGTACTTGTAGACCTCGCCCGCCTTGACGCCGGGGATGAAGATCTCCCAGATGCCCGAGGAACCGAGCTCGCGCATGGCGTGGCGGCGGCCGTCCCAGGAGTTGAAGTTGCCGACCACGCGGACCGCGTGCGCGTTGGGCGCCCAGACGGTGAACGAGGTGCCCACGACCTGGTGGCCGGGAGCACCGTCGGCGCCGCCCATCGGGTCGTCGTAGCGGCGAACGCGCGCGCCCAGGGCCTCCCACAGGCGTTCGTGGCGGCCTTCCCCGAACAGGTAGGCGTCCATGTCGCCGATGGAGGGCAGGTAACGGTACGGGTCGTCCTCCATGACGGACTTGCCGCCCTCGTAGGTGGTGCATACACGGTAGTCGGGCACGGCCCAGCCGTCCGCGGTCTTTTCGGCCGCGATGACGGCCACGAAGACGCCGTTGAATTCGTGCCGGGCCTCGGCCGTTCCCTTCTGGGTGTATATGGTGACGCTCTTGGCCAGTGGCCTGAGCACTCGGATGGTGACGGTTCCGGCGTGGTCTCCGGAACCGAGGTGACCGCCCAGCACTTCGTGCGGGTTGTAGAACGTTGCATTGCTCACCGCGCTCAAATCACTTTGATTCACTGGCACGGGAGCGATATCTTCATTGATGTTCGTGTAAGTAGCCATAACACAGAGGGTAATACCTTCGGGGCACTATTGCGAGATTTTGGCGAGCCGTGTCCGGAGTGTTCCCATCGTCCCGGCTGTATGGCACAATACGTAAGGTTAAGTATATTGTTGTCACGGAGGATTCATGGGGTACAAGGTCGGCGATATGGTCGTCTATCCGCGTCATGGAGCGGCAAGGGTCGAGGCCATTACCGAACGGGTGGTCAAGGGCGTGAAGCGGGAATACTTGCAACTCACCGTGCTGTCTTCCGACGGTCTGGTCATCAATGTTCCCGTCGAGAACGCGCAGAAGGTCGGAGTGCGTGACATCGTCGACGCCAATGAGGTCGCCAAGGTCTTCGAGATCCTGCGTACGCCCATCGTCGAGAAGGAGATGAACTGGTCCCGCCGGTACAAGCTGAACGTCGAGAAGCTGGCGACCGGTGACGTCAACAAGATCGCCGAGGTCGTCCGCGACCTCGCCCAGCGCGACGTGGACGAGCACGGCCTGTCCGCCGGCGAGAAGCGGATGCTCACCCGCGCCCGCAGCATCCTGACCTCCGAGATCGCCCTGTCCGAAGACCTTGACGAGGCCGAGATCCAGCGTCTGCTCGACGTCAACCTCGGTTTCTCCGAGCCGAAGCCGGGCGACGAGAAGCATCACAGCGAGGCACCCGCCGAGCCTGCCGACCGGACCCTGGCCCGCATCGAATCCGAAAGCAAGAAGTCCCGGCGCAAGTAGCCGGCGACGAGCATGTCCATGAACGCTGTTCCAGCGATTGGTCAAGGGTTTGACGCGCATCGTTTCGCCGAGGATCCAGCCCGGCAGCTATGGCTCGCCGGGCTTTTATGGGATGGCGTCGGTATCGAGGGGGATTCGGACGGCGATGTGGCCGCCCACGCCCTGATCGATGCGCTGTTGTCCGCCGCTGGGCTGGGAGACATCGGCGGACTGTTCGGCGTGGGAGCCGATGCTCCGGGAGCCGGCATGCACGGCTGCGATATGTTGCGAAGAACCGTCGATGTATTGCGATCGCATGGAAGGATGCCATCCAGCGCCAGCGTGGTCATCATCGGCAATCGTCCGAAGATCGGGCGACGCCGGGAGGAAGCCGAGCGCGCACTGTCGGATGCCGTCGGATGCCGGGTGACGGTGACCGCCACGACCACCGACCATATGGGATTCACCGGCCGGGGCGAGGGAATCGCCGCCATCGCCAATGCGCTGGTGCTGTAATCGAGCGGAATCATGCGAATCTCAGCGGGGATTCGCATGATTCCGCTGGACAACGCCCGCATTCGCCCGATTCGCGGGCGTCGTCCAGAGTAATCAGCGATGACGCAGCGACGTCACGCCCTTGGCGATCGCCCAGAACAGCGTCGACAACGTGACGATGATGAAGCTCGGGGGAGCGGGGAACATCGCGGACAGCACCAGACCGCCCCAGATCGACACCAGGCACAGCACCGTCGCGATCACCATCGCCTTGAACGGCGAGGCGACGATGGCGTTCGCCGTGGCGGCCGGGGTGATGACCAGCGCAAAGATCAGCAGCGTACCCACCGCGGGGACCGCGATGGTGATGACGCCGGCCATGATCGCCATGAACGCAACGTTCATCAGCCCGATAGGCACACCCTTGGCCTGCGCCACCTGTTCGTCGACGGAGCTGAACAGCAGTGGCCGGTACACGATGGCCAGCACGGCGAGCAGGATCACGTCGAACACGGCGAAGCCAAGGATCTGATCGGTGGTTATAGTCAGGATCGAGCCGAACAGAATGGACTGCATCTGCTGTGACGCGGACGACGAGAGTCGGGCGAAGAACAGTCCGAGGCCGGTGGCGAAGGCGAGCACGGTGCCGGTGGCGATCTCCCGCTGCGTGGCGCGCTTGCCCAACGCTCCGATGACCAGCGCGCCGCCCAGCGCGAACACTCCCATGCCGAGCGAGACCGGCAGCCCCAGCAGCACCGCGCCGGTGGCGCCGGGCAGTCCGATATGGGCCAGCGCGTGCGCGGCGAACGTCGAATGGCGTGCGATGGTGAAATATCCCATCACGCCCGCGGCGAGCGAGATGCACAGGCCCGCGAGGAAGGCGTTGGTCATGAACGGGGCGGACAGGGTGTACATCCAGTCGGGATCGAAGGAGAAACTGATGCCGGTCATTGTGCCCGCCCTTTCCGCTCGTGGTATTCGTGATGGTGGAATTGTGCGACCTCGCTGGTGTCATGCGTGTCGGGAACGACGTCATCCGCCTCGTCGGGGGTGGGGGTGACGAACATGTCCCCCTGCGGCGTGGTGACGACCTGAACTTTGGTGCCGTACAGGTGCGTGAGCAGCTTGGAATCCAGCACGTCGTTCATCGCCGCGTAGTGAGGATGCCCGTCCAGCAGATAGACGGCGCCGGTCAGGATCGGCAGCAGCATATTGAGATCGTGCGCGACGACCTGGATCGTCATGCCGAGCTCCTTGTTGAGCCGTGCCAGCACATGCACCACGGCGCGCTGGCTGGCCAGGTCGAGATTCGCGAGCGGCTCGTCGAGCATGAGCAGTTTCGGGTCGCATACCAAGGCCTGCGCGATGGCGACGCGCTGGCGCAGACCGCCCGAAAGCTCGGACAGCCGGTAGTGGGCCTTGTCGGCGATGCCGGTGAAGGTCATGGCCTCCTTCACCTTCGCGCGTTGCGCCTTGGTGACGAAGTGGACGCCGAAACGGGTGCCGGTCAGGCCGAGCAGCACCGACTGCTCGGCGGTGAGATTGGAGTCGATATCCGAAGTGTAGCTTTGCGGTACGTACCCGATCTGGCGGTTCATCTCGCCTGCCGGGCGTCCGAGCACGTGCACGGTGCCCCCGGCGAGTGGGAGGAGGCCGAGCTCCGTTTTCATCATCGTGGTTTTGCCGGTGCCGTTCGTGCCGACTATGGCGGTGACCGAACCCGCCGGTATGGAGAAGTCGCCGTGTTGCCAGATCAGCCGTTCGCCGCGTTTCACCGAGGCGTTGCTGAACACGATGCAGTCGGGCCGTTGTTCCCGGTCGCCGCTGTTGCTGTGCATATGATTCATCGTCCTGTCTGTACGGGACCGGCATCACGTCCGCCGGTGCGACATGTACGGCAACGCATTATCGCAAAGGACTATGACAATCATTCTCATTAGCGGTGGCGGACTCATTAGCGGCGGAAGAGACGGCAATGGTAACGGTCTGGAGCGGGCGGGCGAACTCAGTTGCTGCTGCCGGCGCCGGTATCGCTTTTGTCGTCAGCACTGTTGCCGGCATCGTTCTTGGCGCTGGCGCCGTCTTTGCCGTCGGAACTGCCGCTTTCGTCGCTGTCGTCGATGATGGCGGGGGAGACGGTCTTGTCAAGCCGGGCCACCAGATCGGCGATCCAATCAGTCAGCGTCGTGTACGCCTGCGGCATCTGCTCACTGACGTCGAACACGGGGACGCCTGCCCGTCCGGCCGTCCCTGTCAGCATGTTGGTGGCGCCGCTGGATTCCTGCGTGTTGTTGACCAGCACGCTGATGCCTTGTGATTCGATCAGCGACTGGAATTCCTGCAGGTCGGCCGGGGCAGGTTCGCCGCCCGAGGCCGCGGATCGGGCGAACCCCTTGGGAGTGTCGTCCTGGAAGCCCATGTCCGACATCAGGTAGTACGCCACGGCCTCCGTCGCACCGTACGTGGCGTTCTTGTGGTTGGCGGCGAACTCGCCCATCGACTTCTCGATGGCCTTTTCCTCCTTTTGCCATGCCTTGAGGCGCGACTGGAACGCCTTCTTCTTGGCGGGGAGCGCCTTGGAAAATGCCTCCGTCAGTTCGGTCGCCATGCCGTTGCGGGCGTCCTTGGAGAACCATAGGTGGGGGTTGTCGCCTTCCATAGCTCCGACCGTCTCGGCGGCCGAGACTATGGTCGAGTTGCGGCCTACGGACTTGGTCGCCCATGAGTCGTATCCGGCGCCGTTCGACACGATGATCTGCGCTTTCTGCAGCTTGGCGACATCGGATGTTTTCGGTTCGAAATCATGCGCGTCCACATTCGTGGAGCTGAGGATGGAGGTGACGTTCACGTCGGTGCCGCCGATCTGCTCGGCGAGGGAGCCCCACTGGTTGATGGACGCGACGACGGTGATCGGTCCGGTCGGCTCCTTCGCGGAGGGCCGCTCGGATTGCGAGCCGCCGCCGGTGCCGCAGGCGCTCGACACCATCAGCATGCCTGTGGCGAGGATGGCGGCAATGCCGGTGACCAGACGATGCGGGTGAATGTTCATATCGCTGCCTTCTTCGAATATGCCGTCGACGGTCCGCCGTCGGATTGTCATTGACCTGAGTCCACGATAGCCTAACGCTACGAAGAATGAACGAACTCTAGGGAAGGACGCACATGACCATCAAACTCGATGGCAAGCGGGTCGCGGCCGAGGTCAAGGCGAACCTGGCGGAACGTGTTTCGACACTGAAGGAGCACGGCATCGTCCCCGGTCTGGGAACGTTGCTGGTCGGGGAGGATCCCGGTTCGATGAAATACGTCGCGGGCAAGCATGCCGACTGTGCGGAGGTCGGCATCCGTTCCATCCGGCGCGACCTTCCCGCCGACGCGAGTTTCGATGACATCGCCGCTGCGGTGCGCGACCTGAACGAGGATCCGGCCTGCACCGGCTACATCGTGCAGCTGCCGCTGCCGCGCGGCGTCGACGAGAACGCGATCATCGGTCTGATCGATCCCTCGAAGGATGCCGATGGCATGCACCCATACAATCTCGGCGAACTCGTGCTGCATGTGCAGGGCGACATCACGACCCCGCTGCCGTGCACGCCGCGCGGCGTCATCGAACTGCTCGATGCCTACGACATCGACCTGAACGGCAAGGAGGTGTGCGTGCTCGGGCGCGGCATCACCATCGGCCGCACGATCGGTCTGCTGCTGACGCGCAAGGCGGTCAACGCCACGGTCACCCTGTGCCACACCGGCACGCGCGACATCGCCGACCACATGCGTCGCGCCGATGTCATCATCGCGGCCATGGGGTCAGCCGGGTTCGTCAAGCCCGAAAACGTCAAGGACGGCGCCGTGCTGATGGACGTCGGCGTCTCCCGCGTGTTCGATGAGCAGGCTGGCCGTTTCCGCATCAAGGGAGACGTCGACAAGGCCTGTTATGACAAGGTTTCCGCATACTCTCCAAACCCCGGCGGCGTCGGTCCGATGACCCGCGCCATGCTGCTCGCCAACGTCGTGGAGATGGCCGAGAGGAAAATGTAGCCGAATTCGGGCGTGTCGCGCTGGTTTTTCCGCCCATTTTGGGCATGGCTGTAGGTATCCTGATAACTTGTGTGTGCTCATATGAGTGCACATGTATAACTGAATATCGAGTAATTATTCATCCACTATTAGAAACCATATATTTACATGGCAGAGAACAACACTGAAGTCACCAAGGTCGCCATCAACGACATTGGCACCGAAGAGGACTTCATCAAGGCAGTCGATTCCACCATCAAGAACTTCGACGATGGTGATCTGGTCGAAGGTACCGTCGTCAAGATCGATCACGACGAGGTCCTCCTGGATATCGGCTACAAGACCGAGGGCGTCATCCCCTCCCGCGAACTTTCCATCAAGAAGGACGTCGATCCTGACGAGGTCGTCGAGGTCGGCGACACCATCGAGGCCCTTGTCGTCACCAAGGAAGACAAGGAAGGTCGTCTGATCCTGTCCAAGAAGCGTGCCCAGTACGAGCGCGCCTGGGGCGACATCGAGAAGATCAAGGAAGCTGACGGCGTCGTCGAGGGCACCGTCATCGAAGCCGTCAAGGGCGGCCTCATCGTCGACATCGGTCTGCGTGGCTTCCTGCCCGCGTCCCTCGTCGAAATGCGTCGCGTTCGCGACCTCTCCCCGTACATCGGCCAGAAGATCAAGGCCAAGATCCTGGAGCTCGACAAGAACCGCAACAACGTGGTTCTGTCCCGCCGCCAGTACCTGGAGGAGACTCAGTCCGAAGTGCGCGAGACCTTCCTGTCCCAGCTCAAGAAGGGCCAGATCCGCGAGGGTGTCGTGTCCTCCATCGTCAACTTCGGCGCGTTCGTCGATCTGGGCGGCGTTGACGGCCTGATCCACGTCTCCGAGCTGTCTTGGAAGCACATCGACCATCCGTCCGAGGTCGTCAAGGTCGGCGACAAGGTCACCGTCGAGGTGCTCGACGTCGATCTCGACCGTGAGCGCATCTCCCTGTCCCTCAAGGCGACCCAGGAGGATCCGTGGCAGCGCTTCGCTCGCACCCACGTTCCCGGCCAGATTGTCAAGGGCAAGGTCACCAAGATTGTCCAGTTCGGTGTCTTCATCTCCGTCGAGGATGGCATCGAGGGCCTGGTGCACATCTCCGAGCTGGCGAACCGCCACGTGGAGAACCCGGAGACCGTCGTCAAGTCCGGCGAAGAGGTCTTCGTCAAGGTGATTGACGTCGATCTCGATCGTCGCCGCATCTCCCTGTCCCTCAAGCAGGCCAACGACTCCGTCGACCCGGCTTCCGAGGACTTCGATCCGGCTCTGTACGGCATGCCGGCAGAGTACGACGAGCAGGGCAACTACAAGTACCCCGAAGGCTTCGACCCGAACACCAACGAGTGGATCGCCGGTTACGAGAAGCAGCGCGAGGAATGGGAATCCCAGTACGCCGCCGCCCACGAACTGTGGGAGGAGCACAAGGCGTTCGTCGCCAAGGAGCTGGAGAACGCCGCGGCTTCCGCTGCCGAGGATGGCCAGGCTCCGAAGGAAGAGAAGGTCGAGGAGACCTCCACCTACTCTTCCGACAACTCCTCCACGGGTACTCTCGCCGACTCCGACCAGCTCGCCGCTCTGCGCGATCAGCTGCTCGGCAAGTGAGTCATCTCATCCCGAGAAGAAGTAGAATGCTGGTAGGATTTGCCGGCAGATAGAAAAACGGGAATCGCCCCATACGGGTGGTTCCCGTTTTTTCATATCCCGCTCCCGCCGGCGGGAGCGGTCGAGCATAGCGAGACTGAGGGTTGTCTTTGCGCGATGCCGGTCATCCTCACTTCCCGGCTGCCCTGAACAACCGCGACACGCCCGGATATCCAGCAAGCCTGCCATGCGCGAATCAGTGAAATGGCGGAATGCTGCGAGAGTCCAAAAAATCGCCTTCCATCTCTGCCACGAAACCGGGCGTGTCGCGAATAGCATGATGTCATGAGCATTCGTATCGGACTGACCGGAGGCATCGCCGCGGGCAAGAGCACCGTCGCCGCCCGGATGCGGGAACTCGGCGCGCTGGTCATCGACTATGACGGACTTGCGCATGAGATCGTTGCGCCCGGGGGAGTGGCGTTGCCACGGATCGCCGCCGTGTTCGGCCCGGACGCGCTGCTGGCCGACGGATCGCTCAATCGGGCGTGGCTCGCCGAGCGCGTGTTCGGCCGTGACGCCGCTCCCGGCGCACGCGAACGGTTGGACGACATCGAGCATCCTCTGATATATGCCGAAGCCGCACGGATGGAGCGACGGAATCCCGGCGCGAAGGTCATCGTCCATGACGTGCCGCTTCTCACAGAGGTGATCCGGTCGATTCCGTTCCAATTCGATCACATCGTCACGGTGGAGGCGCCGGAACAGATGCGCATCAGGCGCATGGTCGCGACGCGCGGCATGACCGAACGGCAGGCCGCAGACCGTATCCGCAGCCAATCGAGCACAGCCGAGCGCCGGGAGCTTGCCGACATCGTCATCGATTCCACCCGCCCGATCCCCGACATGCTGGCGCAGGTCGATGGGCTGTATCGCCGGTGGAAGGCTCACTGAATCATCCGCCCGTGAAAAGGTGTGAGCCCGGCAGCGCCGCAAAACGCACATGAAACCCGCCAAATCCCTGTATTTCCAAGGCATGCATGTTTTGTGCGATTGTGCTGTTTTGTGCGTTATCCTCGCACTTTTCTTATTGAGAACCGTTCGCTGAACGGATGGCGGTAAGCTGGAAGCCATGGGATTCAACATCGAGCGCGCCGACAAGCCATTCGTCGTCAAATCACCGTACAAGCCGTCCGGCGACCAGCCGCAGGCCATTGAGGAGCTGGCCACCCGCATCGAGAACGGCGAGAACGACGTGGTGCTCATGGGAGCCACCGGTACGGGCAAGACCGCGACGACCGCATGGCTCATCGAACGGCTGCAGCGGCCGACGCTCATCATCGAGCCGAACAAGACACTCGCCGCGCAGCTATGCGCCGAATTCCGCGAACTCATGCCCGACAACGCGGTCAGCTACTTCGTCAGCTACTACGACTACTACCAGCCCGAGGCGTATATACCGCAGACCGACACGTACATCGAGAAGGACTCCAACATCAACGACGATGTGGAGCGGTTGCGCCATCAGGCCACCGCGAACCTGCTCACGCGGCGTGACTGCGTGGTCGTCGCCACCGTTTCGTGCATCTACGGCCTCGGTACGCCGGAGGAGTACGCCGGCCGCATGCTGTTCCTCCAGGAAGGCCAGCAGATTGACCGCGATCAGCTGCTTCGCAAGTTCGTCGACATGCAGTACAAGCGCAACGACATCGCGTTCACGCGCGGCACGTTCCGCGTGCGTGGCGACACCGTCGAGATCATCCCGGTATATGAGGAGCTGGCTATCCGCATCGAGTTCTTCGGCGACGAGATCGACCGCATCTCCACGTTGCATCCGCTCACCGGTGACGTGATCGACCACGAGACCTCCGTGCACATCTTCCCCGCCTCGCATTACGTCGCAGGCCCCGAGCGCATGGAGCATGCGTTGAAGACCATCAAGGAGGAGCTGGACCAGCGCGTGGCCGAACTCAAGAAGCAGGGCAAGGAGCTGGAGGCGCAGCGCCTGACCATGCGCACCACATACGACCTGGAGATGCTGACACAGGTCGGCGTGTGCTCAGGCGTGGAGAACTATTCGCGGCATTTTGACAACCGCGCACCCGGTACGCCGCCGCACACGCTGCTCGACTTCTTCCCGGATGACTTCCTGCTGGTCATCGACGAGTCGCATGTCACCGTGCCGCAGATCGGCGCGATGTACGAGGGCGACGCGTCCCGCAAGCGCACGCTGGTCGAACATGGGTTCCGTCTGCCGTCCGCGATGGACAACCGCCCGCTCAAATGGCCGGAGTTCCTGGACCGCGTCGGGCAGACCGTATACCTGTCGGCGACACCCGGCGACTATGAGCTCGGTCTGTCGGACGGCGTGGTCGAGCAGATCATCCGACCGACCGGTCTGGTCGACCCGAAGATCGACGTGCGCCCGACCAAGGGGCAGATCGACGACCTGCTCGCCGAGATCAAGGACCGCGTCGACAAAAACGAGCGCACGCTGGTGACGACACTGACCAAGAAGATGGCCGAGGATCTGACCGACTACCTGCTGGAACGCGGCATCAAGGTCGAATACCTGCATTCCGACGTCGACACGCTGCGGCGCGTCGAACTGCTGCGCGAACTGCGCGAAGGCAAGATCGACGTCATCGTAGGCATCAACCTGCTGCGAGAGGGACTGGACCTGCCCGAGGTATCGCTGGTGGCCATCCTCGACGCCGACAAGGAGGGGTTCCTGCGCTCGTACCGCTCGCTGATCCAGACCATCGGTCGCGCGGCCCGCAACGTATCGGGCACGGTCATCATGTACGCCGACGAGACCACCGACGCGATGCGCAAGGCCATCGACGAGACCGACCGTCGCCGTGTGCGGCAGATCTCCTACAACAAGGAGCACGGCATCGACCCGAAGCCGCTCATCAAGAAGATCAGCGACGTCAACGACATGCTCGCCAAGGAGGACGTGGACACGGCCACGCTGCTCGAAGGCGGCTACCGCAACGCGGGCAAGGCCGGCAACACCCATCTGGGTGTGCCCTCCCTCGACGCCGCGGAGGCCGACAAGCGACATGAGGAGATACTCAAGGCGGGGCTTCCCGCGCAGGATCTCGCCGACCTTATCCGTCAGCTGAGCGAGCAGATGCACACCGCCGCCGAACAGCTCCAGTTCGAGCTCGCAGCACGCCTGCGCGACGAGATCCGCGACCTCAAGAAGGAACTGCGCCAGATGACGGAAGCGAACAAGTGAGCATTTCGTGACAGAGAGCGTCACAGCCCTTTCCTATGCTGGTAGACATGTCTGAAACCCCTGTCGCTTTTATGATCGCCACCTTTGCGGTGCTGATCGCGTTTTTCGTTGTGGATCTGTTCGTCATCGGCCGCAAGCCGCATGTGCCCAGCACCAAGGAGTGCGTGCAGCACATCGCCTTTTTCGTGGTCATGGCGCTGATTTTCGGCGGACTGGTATGGTGCTTTGCCGGTTCGAAGCCCGCGATCGAATTCTATTCGAGATGGCTCACCGAGTACTCGCTGAGCATCGACAACCTGTTCGTCTTCGTCATCATCATGTCGAACTTCGCCGTGCCGAAAGTGCTCCAGAAGTACGTGCTGTCCGTCGGCATCACCCGTCGCGCTGATTCTGCGCGGCTGCTTCATCCTGGTCGGCGCGGCCATTATTCAGCGGTTCACGTGGGTGTTCTTCCTGTTCGGCGCCTTCCTGATCTATACGGCGATCAAGCTGGTCGTCGGAGGCGATGATGATGAGGAATACCATGAGAACGGCCTGATCCGCATGCTGCGCAAGGTGATTCGCATCACCGATGATTATGACGGCGAGAAGCTGCGCACCGAGAAGGACGGCAAGTCGTACTGGACTCCGATGCTGATCGTGTTCCTGACCATCGGCACGACGGACGTCATGTTCGCGTTTGATTCCATTCCCGCGATCTTCGGCCTGACGAAGGATCCGTTCATCGTCTTCACGTCGAACGTGTTCGCTCTGCTGGGCCTGCAGCAGCTGTACTTCCTGCTGGGCGCACTGCTCGACAAGCTCGTCTACCTGCCGGTCGGGCTCGCGTTCGTGCTCGGCTTCATCGGCATCAAACTGGTGATGGAGGCGCTGAGCGGCAATACGCTGCCGTTCATCAACGGCGGTCACCCGGTCTCTTGGGTGCCCGAGGTACCGACGTGGGTGTCGCTGGTCGTGATCGTCGTCGCCATCGGATCGTCGGCCATCGCGAGCGTCATGAAGATGAAGTCGGTCGAGGCTGCGAAGAGCGAAGCCTGAGCCGCCCAAAAAATGTGAGCGCTCACAACACGCCCGTGAAAACAGTGGCTCACGTCGCCCAAACCTAGTACACTTGCCTGTGGCAGTGGAAGTCGCAAGACTTCTTCCTAGAAGAAATCACATAAGAATAGGTAGGCATTCATGCGTAAAGCCAAGATCGTAGACACCATCGGTCCTTCCACCGAGTCTCCCGAAGGCATCACCAAGCTGGTTGAGGCCGGTATGGACGTGGCCCGTCTGAACCGTTCCCACGGCACTCCGGAGGATCACCTCAAGGTCTACAACAACGTGCGCGCGGCCTCCAAGGCAACCGGTCGTAACGTCGCCGCCATGGTCGATCTCCAGGGCCCGAAGATCCGCTGCGGCTGGTTCAAGAAGAACGCCGAGGGCGAGGACAAGGTCCAGCTTGAGGAAGGCCAGGAGTTCATCATCACCGCCGACGATGTCGAGGGCGACGAGCACATCACCTCCACCACCTTCAAGGGCCTGCCCGGCGACTGCCACCCCGGCGACCCGATCCTGATCGACGACGGCAAGGTCCGTCTGGAGGTCACCAAGGTCGAGGGCAACAACGTGCACACCAAGGTCGTCGTTGCCGGCCCGGTCTCCTCCCACAAGGGCATCAACCTGCCCGGCGTGGCCGTGAGCCTGCCCGCCCTGACCGAGAAGGATGAGGCCGACCTGCGTTGGGCCATCCGCACCGGCGCCGACATCATCGCCATGTCCTTCGTGCGTTTCGCCACCGACATCGACCGCGCCCACGAGATCATGGACGAGGAAGGCCGTCGTATCCCGATCGTCGCCAAGATTGAGAAGCCGCAGGCTCTGGAGAACCTTGAGGACATCGTCAAGACGTTCGACGGCGTCATGGCCGCCCGTGGCGACATGGCCGTCGAGTGCCCGCTGGAAGAGGTCCCGCTGGCCACCAAGCGCATCATCGAGCTGGCCCGTCAGTACGCCAAGCCCGTCATCGTCGCCACCGAGGTCCTGGGCTCCATGGTCCACTCCCCGGTTCCGTCCCGTGCAGAGGCTTCCGACTGCGCCAACGCCGTGCTTGACGGCGCCGACGCCACGATGACCTCCAACGAGACCGCCGTCGGCGAGTACCCGACCGAGACCGTCGCCACGATGAGCCGCATCTCCGGCTTCGCCACCGAGCACGGCTTCGACCGCATCCCCGAGCTGAAGAACCTCGACATGTCCTCCACCGGCGCCGTTTCCTCCGCCGCCGTCGACCTGGCCGAGAAGCTCAACGCCAAGGCCATCGTCGCCTACACCCAGACCGGCAACACCGTGCACCGTGTGTCCCGCGAGCGTCCGGCCGCCCCGATCTACGGCCTGACCACCAACGAGCACACCTACCACTGGCTGGCCCTCTCCTGGGGCACCGAGGCCTTCCTGCTCGATGAGGACTACCACGACAAGACCCGCAAGGATCTCATGGCCTTCACCGACAAGGTCCTCAAGAACGCCGGCAAGGTCTCCGACGGCGACAAGATCGTCGTGCTGAGCTCCGCTCAGGGCGAGCACGCCGCTGGCAGCACCGACACCATCTACGTGCACACCGTCGGTGCCAACGACTGATTTCAGCCGATAGCAGATTCGGCTTCCGCTGTGTGACGACGGAAGCCGAATACTCATGCGTGAGCCCCCGCTCCGAAACGAGCGGGGGCTCACGCGCTTTCGCCAGGGAATCGCATCGGCTCAAGGACGATGCGGAAGGTCGTCGCGCGGATGCGGGGCAGATGCGCGACTGTCTCGTGCGGAAGGCGAACCGCACAATCTCACATGCTCACATGCCGATGTGCTCCAGCAGTCCCTCATGCAGGCGAAGGATCGCGATAATCGTCTTCGCATCAACGATGGTGCCGTTGGTCACCATCTCCATGGCCTCCTGTTGCGTGTACAGGCGTACCGCGGAACGTGGCGTCTCCGGGCCGATCGCGGAACGGTCCACCTCCTTGAGTCCTGTCGCCAGATACAGCGCGGTGTACTGCGAGGAGAAGCTGGGCGTGTTGATGAAGCGCGTGAACTGGGTGAGCTTCGAAGCCTCGTAGCCGACCTCCTCGCGCAGCTTGCGGCTTGCAACGTCCAGATACTGCTCGCTTGGCGCGTTGGCATGGCCTGCCGGAATCTCCAACGTCCAGCGATGGGTCGGGATGCGGTACTGCTCGACGAACGGAATCTTCCCGTCAGCGGTCACCGCAAGGACGCCGACGGTGTCCCCGTTGTTCTCATGCAGGATGAACCGTTCGAACTGGCCGACCTGCGCCGAACTGAACGCGACCCTGTCCACGTTGAAATAATGGGTCTCGACGATTTGCTTGCGGGACTCCTCCTTGACCGGTGTCGGACGCCACGGATCGAAGGGTCTGTAAGTGTCACTGTCCATGCTCATAAGCCTCACCTTTGATAGTTCTCTTATGTGTTTCCATTGTAGGTCCGCGCTGGTGAGTTGCGGGGATATTCGGCGCGGCGTTGATGCTACCGGCGTAAATCGCGTGCTGGGGCGTATGGTGTCCACGGAACCGGCGTGACTCGCTGGAATGATGCGCGGCACGCCTGCAATGGACGAATGACGTAGCGATATGCTAAACTATCGCGAGTGCCAGAAACGCCCTCGTATCCCAATTGGTAGAGGAAGCAGCCTCAAAATCTGCGCAGTGTGGGTTCGAGTCCCACCGAGGGCACGTTGCATTATCGGGTGAGCCACAGTGCCGCATCGCCGAATCTCTATGTTATCGTTATACATGAAGTTCTGTCGATGAATCACTGTGTCGTGGAAAAGAGGTTGTGAGCATGGTGGCAAGAAAGAAGACCTCAACGCAAGAGCAAGAGGGTCAGGTAGAGGAGGTGCTTTCCGCCGACGAGCTGAAGGCAGTCTCCGAAGGCGAGCCCGTCGAGAGCGCCGTGCACAAGAAGCGCACGGTCGTTGTCGCCGAGGACGAGTCGGTGAACCGCATGGATCTGGTGGCCATGCTGGAGGATAACGGGTATGAGGTCGTCGGCGAGGCGGCCAATGGTGAGGAGGCCGTCGATTTGACGCGCAAGTTCCGCCCGGATATCGTGTGCATGGACGTGAAGATGCCCCGTATGGACGGCATCGCCGCCGCCGGTGTCATCTGCGACGAGAACATCGCTCCCGTGGTGATGCTCACCGCGTTCTCGCAGCCCGACCTGGTCCGTCAGGCGACCGGTGCAGGTGCCATGGCCTACGTCACCAAGCCGTATGAGGAATCCAAGCTGCTGCCCGCCCTGGAAGTCGCGATGGGCCGTTTCTCCGAGATCAACGACCTGCTCGACAACGTCGAGACCAGCGAGAACAAGCTCAAGGAGACCGAAGAGCAGCTCAAGAAGGCCGAGGAGAAACTCAAGAAGGCCGAAGACACGCTGGAGGAGCGCAAGCTCGTCGACCGCGCCAAGGGCCTGCTCATGGACAAGGCGGACTTCTCCGAGCAGGGAGCCTTCCGCTGGATCCAGAAGACCTCGATGGATCAGCGCATCCCGAAGAAGCGTCTGGCCATGGCGATCATCGCCAAGTATGGCGATCCCAAGCCGTCGGAAGTAGGGGAATGAGCGAATCGCGCGACGACGCCCAGACGAAAACGCGTGGAACGTTGCTGGTGGTCGATGGCCACTCGCTTGCGTTCCGCGCGTTTTTCGCTTTACCGGCGGAAAATTTCAGTACTCAGGCCGGTCAGGCCACGAACGCGGTATGGGGTTTCGCCACGATGCTGTCCCAGGTGCTGGACAGCGAGAAGCCCGACCATCTCGCGGTCGCGTTCGACATGAAGGGCGGCACCTTCCGCAACGAGATGCTGCCGCAATACAAGGGCACCCGCGAAGCGGCGCCGGAGGATCTGCTCACCCAGCTGCCGCTCATCCAGAAGATGCTCACGGCGCTGGGCGTCACCTACGTCGAAAAGCAGGGGTATGAGGGCGACGACATCATCGCCACGCTCGCCGCGATGGGGGAGCGGTCCGGATACGACACGCTGGTGCTGTCCGGCGACCGCGACGCCTTCCAGCTGATCGACGAGCGCGTCACCGTGCTGTATCCCGGGCATCACTTCAAGGACCTCAAGCACATGACGCCGCAGGCGGTGGAGGACAAGTACCATGTCGGCCCCGCGCAATACCCGGATCTTGCGGCGTTGCGCGGCGAGACTGCCGACAACATCCCCGGCGTGCCCGGCGTCGGCGACGGGTTCGCGGCGAAGTGGATCAACCAGTACGGCGGACTTGAGGGTATCATCGAGCACGCCGACGAGATAGGCGGCAAGAAGGGCGAGTCGCTGCGCGAGAACATCGAGCAGGTCAAGCTCAACCGCAAGGTCAACGCTCTGCGGCGCGACGTGGACCTCGGTATCGGCATCGAGGACCTGACATTCGGCGAGGTGGACGCCGACGCGCTTTCGGAACTGTTCACCAGCCTCGAATTCGGCCCGCGCACCCGCAGCAAGGTGCTCAAGTCGTTCAACGCCGGCAAGCAGGCCAGCGACGCAGCTGACAAGCACGCAGACGACGAGGACACCTCCGACGACCTGAGGATTCCCGAGGCCGTGACCATCGCGGATGAGGCGGCGTTGGCGGCATGGATCGACTCCGCACGAGACGGTCTCGGCTCGCCTGCCGACAATTCGGATGATGAGCCGCGCAACCGGGCGCACTGCGCCGACGTCATGGCATCGACCTGCGCGCTGTATGCCGAAGGCTCATCCAAACCCGGGAACCCGGGATGCAGCGTGCTGATGCTGGAGGTCGGCGGCAAGGCGGCCGTGCTGGAAGCCGGCGTGATCGCCGGCGTCCGTCCCGCGTTGCAGCGGTTCCTTGACGGGCACGCCGACCGGATAGTCGTGCACGGGTACAAGGAGCAGTCGCACATCCTCGCGTCGCTCGGACTGGACCTCGCCGAGCCGTGGTTCGATACGAAACTCGCCGGATACCTGGTCCAGCCGGACTATCATGCCGATTCGCTGGAACAGGCGGCATCCCATTTCCTGCAGCTGCAATTGGACAATGCCGATGACGTCGCGCAGGGGCAGCTGGACTTGAGCGGCGACGTCGATCCGGCCGACCAGCGCAAGGATCTGCTTCATATGGCCATGGTTCGCGCCCTCGCCGACATGCTGGCCGCGAAGATCGACGAACGAGAGCAGTTCAGGCTGCTGCAGTCCATCGAGCTGCCGGTGTCCCACGTGCTGTTCGGCATGGAGCAGGTCGGTGCCAGCGTGGACTTCATGCGCCTGACCGAGATGCGCGACCGGTTCGCCGTCGACGCTCGCGACGCGCAGGAGACCGCCTGGCAGTTCGCCGGGAGCCGCGTCAACCTGCAAAGCCCCAAGCAGTTGCAGGCCGTGCTGTTCGACGACATGGGCCTCAAGCCGACCAAGAAAACAAAATCGGGTTCGTACACGACCAATGCGTCCGCGCTGCAGGATCTCGCGGTCCGATCCGTCGGCAACGAGCGCGCCAACGGATTCCTGACCGCGCTGCTGCGCCATCGCGAGACGAACAAGCTCAAGCAGATCGTCCAAAGCCTGATCGATGCGGTGAACCCTGATGACGGGAGAATCCACACCACGTTCGAGCAGACCGTGGCCGCCACCGGACGGCTCAGTTCCGTCGACCCGAACCTGCAGAACATCCCCAACCGCAATGCCGAGGGCCGCGAGATTCGCTCCGCGTTCGTGCCCGGAGAGGGCTATGAGTCGCTGTTGAGCTCCGACTACTCGCAGGTCGAGCTGCGCATCATGGCCGACCTGTCGGGCGATGACGCGCTGATCGAGGCGTTCCGCTCCGGAGCTGACTTCCACAAGTACGTGGCGAGCCTCGTGTACGGCATCCCCGTTGACGACATCACCCCCGACCAGCGCACCCACGTAAAGGCGATGAGCTACGGGCTGGCGTACGGATTGAGCACCTACGGTCTCGCCCAGCAGCTCAAAATCAGCCCCGGCGAGGCTGACCGGCTGAAATCGCAGTATTTCGCGACGTTCGGCAAGGTCCACGAGTATCTGGAATCCCTGGTCGCCGGCGCCCGCGAGAAGGGCTACACCGAGACGATGTTCGGCAGGTGTCGGTACTTCCCCGGACTGCAGTCGCCGAACCGCAACATACGCGACGCCGCCGAGCGGGGAGCACTCAACGCGCCCATCCAGGGCTCGGCCGCAGACATCATGAAGATCGCCATGATCCACGCGTCCGACGCGCTCGCCAAGGCCAAGGTCCGTAGCCGTATCATCCTGCAGATCCACGACGAACTCGTGGTGGAGATAGCCCCCGGCGAAGCCGAGCAGGTGACGGGCCTGGTGCGCGACGCCATGGAGCACGCGGGCGATCTCGCCGTGCCGTTGGACGTGTCCACCGGCATCGGCTCCGACTGGCAGCTCGCCGCCCACTGACGGCGACGGCACGGCGACGGCACGACGGCAAGAAAAGAAAAGAGGACAAGCCATGACCACGCTTCGACAGGTCGTCAACGTAGTGGAAACCCTGTATCCGCTGCGCTATGCGGAATCCTGGGACGCGCCCGGCCTGATCGTCGGTGAGCCCGGTGCCGACGTCGGACTGGTCGCATTCGCCGCGGACCCCACCATGGCGGTGATCGATGAGGCCATCGAACGCGGCGCCGACCTGCTGATATGCCATCACCCGCTGCTGTTCCGTTCCGTGCACGCCGTCTCCGGACAGGACGTGCACGGCGCCATCGTCGGCAAACTGTACAGCCATCACTGCGCTCTGTGGGTGGGTCACACCAACGCCGATTCCGCGTGGCGCGGTGTAGGGCAGGCTGCGGCCGACGCGTTCGGCCTGGTCGATCAGCGGCCTCTGGTGCCCATCGACGACCCGGGGTCTGCGCACGCCGTGGGCCTGGGTCGTGTCGGCCTGCTGGAGGAGCCGATGACCTTGGAGCGTTTCGCGCATCGCGTGGCGCAGGCGCTGCCGGCCACGAATCTTGGTATTCAGGTCGCCGGCGACCTCCAGTCGCTCGTGCGGCGCGTCGCGGTGCTGCCGGGATCGGGGGACTCGCTGTTCGACGAGGTGCGGGCCAGCGGAGCCGATGTGTATGTGACCAGCGACCTGCGCCATCATCCGGCGACGGACGCCTTGGAACAGGCGCGGTACGAGGCGTCGCTGCTCTCGCGCGGACTGGCCGCCCCCTCGGCCGGGAATACGGGAACGGCAGGGAACGCCGTCGCGCGTCCGGCGCTGATTAACACGCCGCATTCCGCCATCGAGTCGCTGTGGTTCCGATACGCCCCGGACGACATCGCCGCGGCGGTCGAGCGGGCGACGGGGGAGACCATACGCACCACCCATATCACGATGAACACCGATCCGTGGACGCTGAACATCCCCTGCCGGGGCTAGCCGGTTGCCGCTGCACATCGCTGACAACTTCTTTCGAAAAAGGACCATTCATCATGCCTGACCGTTCAACCGCTGACACCGCTGGCACTGCCGAAACCGTGGGTACCGCCGCCGCAAGCGACATCACCCGGCAGGTCGACGCGCTGCTCGACCGCTCCACCGACGGCATCGTCATGGACAGCCGGGATCGCAGGGCCGTCGTGCTGTCACGACAGACCGTGTACCAAGGGGCGGTGTTCGACGTGGAGGACATGCGCATCGCGCTGCCGGCCGGTGGCGGGGACTGCGTCACCGTGCGTCGCCAGGTGTGCCGTCACGCGCCATGCGTCGTCATGCTCGTCCATGACGAGGCCCGGGACCTGTACCTGCTGGAGCGCGAGTACCGCGTAGGCTCCGACCTGTTCGCCTACGGTCTGCCAGCGGGACTGATGGACGACGGAGAGGACGTGGAGCAGGCGGCGCTGCGCGAGCTCGCCGAGGAGACCGGCGTGGTGCCGGTCGGAGAGGACGACGTCATATTCGACCATGTGGGGGCATTCTACTCATCGGAAGGCATGAGCGACGAGCTCGCCAACATCATGGTCATGCACCTGCGACGCTGGGAAAGCCGACCGCGCCGGTTCGATCCCGACGAACACGTGGAATCTGCGTGGGTGACCTGGCGCCAACTCGCCGGAGTGCCGGTCACCGCGTCGAACTCCGTCATCGCCATACAGCATGAGACGATTCAGCGAATCCTGAAAAAACAATAAGTATTCATGGTAAAACAAACATAGTTCGCTGAGAATTTTTCTTTATATCGGTTTGAAGTTAACTATGTTCACGTTGGCGTGCGATAATATGACCATGCAGCAAATACGACCCGGCTCCATGTACCCGTTGGGTGCGAACTACGACGGTTCTGGCGTGAATTTCGCCTTGTTCTCGCAGGTGGCGGACAAGGTCGAGTTATGTCTGTTCGACGAGGACGACAAAGAGACGCGCATCGAGATGACCGAGCAGAACTCGTACGTCTGGCATAACTATATTTCCGGAATCCAACCCGGGCAACGCTACGGTTACCGCGTGTACGGCCCGTACGATCCCGCCAAGGGCATGCGGTGCAACCCGAACAAGCTGCTGCTCGACCCCTACGCCAAAGCCATCGAAGGCAACATCGACGGCGACGAAAGCCTGTTCTCCTACCGTTTCTCCGACCCGGACGGCCCAATGAACGACCTCGACTCAGCCGATCACACCATGAAGTCCGCAGTCGTCAACCCCTATTTTGACTGGGGCAACGACCAGCATCCGAACACGCCATACCATGATTCGGTCATCTACGAAGCCCACGTGCGCGGCATGACCAACCTCAACAAGGACGTGCCGCCGCAGATTCGCGGAACCTACGCCGGCCTCGCGCACCCCTCGGTGATCGAATACCTGAAAAAGCTCGGCATCACCGCACTGGAGCTCATGCCCATCCACCAGTTCGTCAACGACTCGTTCCTGCAGGAAAAGGGACTGAGCAACTACTGGGGATACAACACCATCGGGTTCTTCGCGCCGCACAACGCCTACGCATGCTCAGGCCAGCGCGGCGAGCAGGTCAACGAGTTCAAGGCGATGGTCAAGGCATACCACCGCGCTGGCATCGAGATCATCCTCGACGTGGTTTACAACCACACCGCCGAAGGCAACGACATGGGCCCGACCCTGAGCTTCAGGGGCATCGACAACCAGTCGTACTATCGTCTGGTAGATGGCGATCCGCGGCATTACTTCGACACCACCGGCACCGGCAACTCGCTGCTCATGCGCTCTCCCCACGCGCTGCAGCTCATCACCGACTCGCTGCGTTATTGGGTCACCGAAATGCACGTCGACGGCTTCCGCTTTGATCTGGCCGCCACGCTGGCACGCCAGTTCCAGGAGGTCGACAAGCTGTCCGCATTCTTCGACATCGTCGAACAGGACCCGGTCATCTCACGTGTCAAACTCATCGCCGAACCGTGGGATCTCGGCTCCGGCGGCTACCAGGTGGGCGGGTTCCCGTCGAGCTGGTCCGAATGGAACGGCCGTTACCGCGACTGCGTGCGCGACTTCTGGCGCTCGCAGCCGTCCACGCTTCCCGAGTTCGCCAGCCGTCTGCTCGGCAGCTCCGACCTGTATCAGGTCAACGGCCGCAGGCCGGTCGCTTCGGTGAACTTCATCACCGCGCACGACGGCTTCACCATGAACGATCTGGTCACGTACAACAACAAGCACAACATGGCCAACGGCGAAGACAACCGCGACGGCGAAAGCAACAATCGTTCATGGAACTGCGGCGTGGAAGGCCCCACAACCATTAGCGATGTCAACAACCTGCGCCAGCGGCAGCTGCGCAACCTGTTCTCCACGCTGCTGGTCAGCCAGGGCATCCCGATGATCTGCGGCGGCGACGAGGTGGAACGCACCCAGCAGGGCAACAACAATGCCTACTGCCAGGACAACGAGATATCGTGGCGCAGCTGGGACTCCACGCCCGAGCAGGAGGACCTGCTGCAGTTCGTGTCCAAGCTGATTCATCTGCGGCTGGAGCATCCCGTGCTGCACAGGCGCCGCTTCTTCTCCGGGCGTGAGCCGGGCGAGGACGTCTCGACGATCCCGCAGATCGAATGGTTCGACCACACCGGATCAATCATGGACATGGATGACTGGTCGAACACGCACGCGTTCTCGATGATGGTGTTCCTCAACGGCTCGCGCATCCCCGAGACTGACTGGTACGGTTCGCCGATGATCGACAACGATTTCATCCTGATCTTCAACGCGCATTACGAGCCGATCATGTTCACGCTGCCCAGTGAGCGGTATGGCAAGAAGTGGCAGCTGCTCATCGACACATACAACCCCAAGGGGCCGGAGCTGAGCTATGAGGCGGGATTCGCCATCACCGCTCAGGCGCGCAGCTTCCTGCTGCTCAAGAGTTCTGATTGCCCGGCGGTACGTCGCGAGGACAGCTGAGATCTCGTGGCAGGTGCTTCGCATCTGCGCGCTGTGTGCGCTACGCTAGGCAGGCGCCGACCGGTGACTTGCGTGTTACCGGTCGTTCGACAGGCGGGATTGCAGTTCCGCGACCTGCTCGTTGGGGCCGGAGCCGTCCGCGTCTCGGGCTGGATTGCCGGGGCCGGCACCGGTGCTGTCACCAGTGCCGGGCTGCAGCATCATCAGCTGATCCTGCAGACGATCGGCCTCGATTGCGGCGATTTGCCTTGAGAAGACGATGAACCATCCCAGAAACAGCAGTCCGGCGAGCGCTTCGAGATTGGTGAGCGTTCCCTGGCCCATCAGCATCCTGATACCGATGGCAGAGCAGATCAGAATCGCCAAGGCGGAAATCACCGACATCACCTTCGGTATCCGCGGGGCGAGCCACGGCAGGGAGAGCATCAACACGCCCATGATGACCGTCAGTCCCTTGGCGCACACGTTGTGCATGATCGGGTGCGGCGTATAGCGGAACGCGCCGATGCCTATGAACATGAGCCCGGATATGGTCAGCAGCAGCGACAGGATGGCGATACGCAACGTGAAATGCGTGATGTCGCGGTCATCGGCGGCGGTGCCGGTGCTTTTGTTCATCTGATGGCGTGCTCGATGTATGCGTTCGGTGGTGATCAGCTCCGAGATGGCGAAGTAGCTGACGATGATGATGCACGTTCCGGCGAGCATCAGCGTCGAGTTGAACATGCGGGCCGCGAACGTGGTGCGGTCGCCGAGCTGCGAGAAATTGTTGTGGTACCAGTACGGGTCGTCGGTGGTCAGGCCGGCGGTGCACACGCCGGAAATCACGAAGAACGGCAGCAGCGAGGCCAACGTCTTCGCGTTCATCATCTCCGCCTGCACGAACGTCATATAACCGACGACGCCCGCGAAGCCGGCGCAGATGGGGGTGAGGTATCCGCTGAACGTCGCCGACCCCATCATGCCGTTGATTGCGCCGAGTAGGGCGAATGACGAGAGGAACACGGTCGCCGCGTACACGATCGACAATGCGAGGATTTCGAACACGCGACGAATCGGGGCGAACCAGCCGCGATGCAGGTTGAGCGAATGGGAGTGGCTGGCGTAACCGACGCAGAATGACAGGGCGGCGCAACCGGCCAGAATGCCCGCGCACACCATGAAACGTCGTTGGGTGATCTGCCAGATCGCCGGGGCGAACTGCATGTACAGCGACATCATTATCGCGCCGACCATCGCGCAGATCAGGAATGAGATCAGACCAAGGGTCTCCGCTCGCTGATGACGTCCCATGACACCCCTTTCGCCGTCCGGATATCCATTGTACTCGTGCGGTTTCGCGGCTGTGTTGCGTTGGTGGCCGGGGAGGGGGGCGGTGCGGGACGAGATTGTGACGCGACGGTACGGGGTTATGACGGGGCGGCGTGGGACGATGACCGGTATGCGGCGTGGTGCCTGTTCGTGCGTGGGATGTGTCGTCCGGATTTGCGTTCCTAAGTGCGCGCCGAAACGACGACCGTGCGCACATAGGTACGCAAACAGGGCCATTTGCGTACCTATGTTCGCGCACTCGTCGTTTCGGCGCGCACTTAGGAACGCAATGGGAGGGGCCTACATTGCGCCGATTATTTGGACCATCGGCGGGGTGGAAGATGCGGGTCGAGTCCAATGGCCCCGGATTCGGTTGCCAAGGTCTACGGAACCCGGTGATAATTGAAAAACGGGCTCAGTCTCGGCCTATGGTATACTCAACATTTGTGCTTTGCCTTGGGCTGGGCACATCGGGCTGTAGCGCAGTTTGGTAGCGCGCCTGCTTTGGGAGCAGGATGTCGCAGGTTCAAATCCTGTCAGCCCGACCGGAGCCCTACTCCCGCTTGGGGAGTGGGAGTAGAGCTTGAAATCGTGTTGACGGACGTTGTCGCTGCAGTGGCCTTCGGTGCGGTGGCGGAGGCCGCCTACATCGTCTAAGGAGCATCATGCGGATATCGGCACCGTGATCACGCTCGGGTCCGGGTTCGTGGCGTTGATCGTGCCCGCGTTCGTTCGGGTATTCAAGAAGTATATTCCCCAGCGGATACGTCGGATCCGTGTTCCTCGCCGCATCCATCCGGTTCGGCGTCATCGCCATCGCCGCCACCGGCGGATTCGACGGTACTTATATATGGGGCATCGTGCTCGCGGGCGTAGTGGGCGTCGCTCAGACCGTGTACGCACTCGTCAACCAAGCCTTTGACGGAAGACTGTCTAAAGCGTAGAACAGTGCCGGGTAAGGCCCGAAATCCTGCGCACTTTGTGATTTGAGTTTCCTGGAAGAGGATATGGCCCGTGCCGGGTACGATTTTCAGTCGCTAACACTAGAAAACCGCGATTGGAAAGAGGCAGAGGCCATGTCCAAGGAAATCATACAGTTCGATGACGCCATGTTCGAGACAAAGCTCGACGCCATGGTGCGTGACAAGGTAGAACAAATAGTCAACGCGATGCCCGACGCTTCAGGCCGACGAGATCGCCAACGCCGCGAGATACGAACGAACCGGCGAACGCAAGGCGTACCGTGCCGGCCACTACGAACGCAGCCTGACCGCCAAGGCCGGCAGGCCGGAGCCGA